>CAMVIB010000025.1 GCA_947167455.1 uncultured Prevotellaceae bacterium
CTATCCGGGGGTACTGCGCACCCCCGGTTATTGAGAGGAGACGCTTCCAGCGTCCTGGTGGTACGATTGCGGATAATCATAACCCCGAAGGGGTGACTCATCACACAGATTAGGCACACGAGCACACTCATGCGCCCGAAGCCCTTCCGCCCGGCCTTCGACAGGGCGGCACGCTGGCTGGGCTGAGCCTACTGCCTGCGCAGACGTATGACGCGGCTGGCAAACTGGCCGCTCAACGGGGCGTCGATGCCCGTCTCCATGAGGAAGCTGCCAGCGAAGCTCTTACCCTCGAAGAAGTGCTGGCGCTCGGTCGAACCGAACTCTTCCAGGCGGTAGCTGGCATCGGGGTCGAGACCTGCCATGTGCCAGCGCGGGGCGTCCAGGCCGACGTAGTTCTGGAACTTGTAGCAGAAGAACACGGCCTCGCTCTTGTCCTCGCTGACGAACATCTCGCTGCAGAAACCGTTGCCGTCGTAGGGCGAGACGAGGCGGTACTGGTCGCCAAGCTGCACGACGGGGCGTATCTCCTTGTAGAAGGCCATGGCACGCTTGGCATAACTGCGCTCATCGTCGCTGAGGTCGCTGGGCTTCATCTCCATACCCAGACGGCCCGTCATGGCCACGTCGAAGCGGAACTTGAGCGGGATGACGCGACCCGTCTGGTGGTTGGGCGAGGCGCTGACGTGCTGCGCCATGGCCATGGGCGGGAAGAAGTGGCTCGTGCCCCACTGGATGAACAGGCGCTGCTGCGCATCGGTGTTGTCGCTCACCCAGAACTCGTCGAAGTAGGGCATGAAACCCCAGTTGACGCGGCCGCCGCCGCTGGCACACAGCTGGATGACCAGCGAGGGATGGGCGGCGCGGATGCGCTCCAGGGCCTTGCGCAGACCCAGGTGGTAATCGACGAAGAGATGGCTCTGGCGGTCGGCCGTCAGATAGGAGCTTCCGAAGTTCTGCATGGACATGTTGCAGTCCCACTTGATGTAGTGGAGCGTGGGGTTCTCGCGCACGAGGCCGTCAACGATGCCCACGACGAAGTCCTGAACCTTGGGGTTGGACATGTCGAGCACGAGCTGCGTGCCGCCACGACCCTTGGAGAGTTCGCGCGTGGGGTGGGCCACCACCCAGTCGGGGTGCTGCTCATAGAGCTCGCTCGTGGTGTTCACCATCTCGGGCTCAATCCAGATGCCGAACTTAAGCCCGCGCGCCTCGGCAGCCCGCACCAGCGCCGGGATGCCGTCGGGCAGCTTCTCAGTGTCCGTCACCCAGTCACCAAGGGCCTTGTCGTCGTAGGTGCGCCGGTATTTGCGGCCAAACCACCCGTCATCGACCACAAACAGCTCGCCGCCAAGCTCCTTCAGCCCGTCCATGAGCTGCTCGCACACAGGCTGGTTGACGTTCATATACACGCCCTCCCACGAGTTGAGCAGAATCTCGCGCAAGGCGCGCCCGTTGTGGAGCTTGCCGGCACGGCCCCAGCGGTGGAAGGCGCGGCTCACGCCGCCCTTGCCCTCGGTGCTGTAGGTCATGGCCAGCTCGGGGGTGGTGAAGGTCTCGCCGGGGCGCAGCGTGTAGGCCGTGTGCAGGTCGTCGATGCCGGCGACGAGCGTGTGGCAGTGCTTGCCGCGAGTGTCAATGCGCAGCTTGTAGTTGCCCGTCCAGCACAGGGCGGCACCAATGACACGCCCGCTGTTCTCGGCGGGACGCCCGTCGAGCGAGAGCATCACCTCGGCGCGCTCGCCCATGGCCGTGCGCACGCCGTCGTGGCTGACGATGGTCTTCAGGCCCGGCGTGAGCGGCTCCTCGGTCATCTGTGCCTCCTGGCCCCAGTTGCCGTGGAAGTGGGTGAGCCACGCTCCCTCCTGCCGCACGGCGACGACGCCGCTGGCATACTGCTCCAGGCGCACGGCCTTCTTCTCGCCGTTGCGCAGCACCGACCATGTCTCTATGACATCGCTCGCCGCCCCGGCCTTGTAGCAGAGGTCAACGAAGAAGTCGTACTTCTTGTCCTTCATCGAGATGATGGTAACATCACCCTCGGTGCGCATGCCCGTCACGGCAAGCTCGGTGGACATGTTGCCGTCGGCGTGCGTCACGCTCAGCGCCGTCTCGTCGAAGCTGTCGCGACCGAAGGCCGGATAGGCATCGTAGTTGATGCTCATGGCGTCATAAACCTCACGTGCCTGGCCGGGGCGCAGGCGCGTGCCATAGTAGTGGATGCGCGGAGTCTCACCCTCGTTGACCGAGAGCATCAGTGTCGTGCGCGGAGTGTTGATAAACACGTCCTTGGCGGGCGCGGCCGTGCTTGCCGCGAGTGCCAACAGTGGTAGCATAATGTGTCTCATATAATTAGAAGTTAGTTAGTAGTGGCAGTGAAAGGCTGCAGCCGGCGTGCGCCACACAGGCGCATCGCGGCGCAAAGATACGAAAAATGTGGCACCGCCGTACATTTATCACCGAATTTCTTCACTTGCACGCACATTATTTGACCGCACCAGCGGTGCCGGCAGCTGCAAAATACGCATTTTCCTTCCATAATATTTGAACATTCGGAATGAATACATTACCAATGCAGCATGAACGACAGAATTAGAGCTGCAACATATACTAAGGAGTTTGAAGAATACTACAGAACCTGCCTCAGAAGATAAGAGACAAATATGATTATGTATATGATTATCCGCAATCGTATCACCAAGACGGTTTCTTCGAAGTGTCGAAGCGACCAGAGGCGCACCGTCTTGGTGGTACAATTGCGGATAACCCAAAAAAAAGTTGCAAGGCCGTAAGCTCACGACCTTGCAACCTTGTCAGCGTGATGGGCTGCGACATCAATCTGCCAGCTTCGCCTTGATGAACTCGCGGTTGAGGCGGGCGATGTTGGCGATGGTCTCGTTCTTCGGGCACACAGCCTCGCAGGCACGGGTGTTGGTGCAGTTGCCGAAGCCGAGCTCATCCATCTTGGCCACCATGGCCTTGGCGCGCTTAGCGGCCTCCACACGGCCTTGTGGCAGGAGGGCAAGCTGGCTCACCTTGCTGCTGACGAAGAGCATGGCGGAACCGTTCTTACAAGCTGCCACACAGGCACCGCAACCGATGCAGCTGGCGCAGTCCATAGCCTCGTCGGCATCCTGCTTGGGGATGAGGATGGCGTTGGCATCCTGAGCCTGACCTGTGCGGATGGTGGTGTAGCCGCCGGCCTGGATGATCTTGTCGAAGGCAGAGCGATCGACCATGCAGTCCTTGATGACGGGGAAACCGGCCGAGCGCCAAGGCTCGACGGTGATAGTCTCACCGTCGTGGAAGCGGCGCATGTAGAGCTGGCAGGTGGTGGCGCCGCGCTCGGTCTTGCCGTGGGGCGTGCCGTTGATGTAGAGCGAGCACATGCCGCAGATGCCCTCGCGGCAGTCGTGGTCGAAGACGAAAGGCTCCTTGCCGGCCTCGATGAGTTCCTCGTTCATGATGTCGAGGGCCTCGAGGAAGGAGGTGTCGTCGGGAATATTCTTCAACTCGTGCGTGTCGAAGTGGCCCTTCTCCTTCGGGCCGTTCTGCTTCCAGAACTTGATGGTAACACTTATATTCTTAGCCATAGTTGTTTTTTAGTTGACAAGTAAACAAGTTGACGAGTTGACGAGTTGTTACTCAACAATTATTCTAATGTCTTAATGAGTGCTGAGAGCATTCTCAAGATTTCAACAATCTGTTTTTGTAATTCTACCAACTTGTCATCCGCAGCAAAGCCAAGATTACGTGAGATAATAATCTGTGTCTCTAGTTCAGAGGCAGAGCCACGAGCATTGCTTAGGAATTTAATGGTTTCCTTACCATAGAGTCTGCCATAGCCCTCAGCGATATTAGAAGGTATGGAAACAGCAGCACGGCGCATCTGAGAGACTATTCCGAAAAATTCCTCCTTCGGATAGTCACGCGTAACCATATAAATATTTGTTACATGTTCCATGCTCTTCTTCCAAACGATCAAATCCTGATGGCTTTGCATTCTCGTTAACTGTTTACTTGAATTAGTTGTTATTTAGTTGATTAGTAAACGAGTTGACGAGTTGACAAGTTTTTTGTTCTTGTCCATGAATCGTGCTCATTCACAAATGCTTTTTATATTTATTTTAACTTGTTAACTTGTTAACTCGTCAACTTGTCAACTCTATCAGAACCAACTCGTTAACTCGTCAACTCTATCAGAACCAACTTGTCAACTCGTCAACTCGTTAACTCGTCAACTAATTTTTATAATTACGTGTCTGTACCTTGATTGCCTCGTACTCCAGGGGTTCCTTGATGAGCTCGGGATCCTTGTCGGCACCCTGATACTCCCAGCAGCCTACGTAGAAGTAGTGCTCGTCGTCGCGCTTGGCCTCGCCTTCCTCCGTCTGGTACTCCTCGCGGAAGTGACCGCCGCAGCTCTCGTTACGGCTGAGGGCGTCGTGGGCCACGAGCTCGCCCATGGTGAAGAAGTCGCGCAGGTGTATGGCCTTGTCGAGCTCCACGTTGAGGCCTTCCTTGGAGCCTGGCACGAAGAGGTTGGTGTCGAACTCCTTCTGCAGCTCCTTCATCTTCTGGATGCCGGTCTTCAGGCCCTCGGCCGTGCGGCCCATGCCCACGTACTCCCACATGATGTGGCCCAGCTCCTTGTGTATGCTATCTACGGAGCGCTTGCCCTTGATGTTGAGGAGGCGGTCGAGCTCGGCATTGACGGCCTTCTCAGCCTCGGCAAACTCGGGCAGGTCTGTGGAGATGCGCGGCCAGATGGCCTGGTCGGCGAGGTAATTCTGTATGGTGTAGGGTAGGACGAAGTAGCCGTCGGCCAGTCCCTGCATGAGTGCTGATGCGCCGAGGCGGTTGGCACCGTGGTCGCTGAAGTTGCACTCGCCGATGGCGAAGAGTCCGGGTATGGACGTCTGCAGCTCGTAATCGACCCACACGCCGCCCATGGTGTAGTGGATGGCGGGGTAGATCATCATGGGCTTGTAGTACTTCACGCCGTTGATTTCGTTGGCGAGGTCGCCGGGATAGACGTCGGTGATCTCTTCGTACATATCGAAGAGGTTGCCGTAGCGCTGCTTCATGGCGTCGAGGCCCAGGCGGTTGATGCTCTCGGAGAAGTCGAGGAACACCGCCAGGCCGGTGTTGTTCACGCCGAAGCCCTTGTCGCAACGCTCCTTGGCAGCACGGCTGGCCACGTCGCGCGGCACGAGGTTACCGAAGGCGGGATAGCGACGCTCCAGATAGTAGTCGCGGTCTTCCTCGGGAATCTCCCAGCCCTGCAGGGTTCCTGCCTGCAGCTTCTTGGCATCCTCGAGCTTCTTGGGCACCCAGATGCGGCCGTCGTTACGCAGCGACTCGGACATCAGGGTCAGCTTGGACTGCTTGTCGCCGTGCACGGGGATGCAGGTGGGGTGAATCTGAACGTAGGAGGGGTTGGCCATGTAAGCGCCCTTGCGGTAGCACTGAACGGCAGCCGTGCAGTTGCAGCCCATGGCGTTGGTGGAGAGGAAGTAGGCGTTGCCATAACCACCGGTAGCGATGACGACAGCGTTGGCCGAGAAGCGCTCCAGCTTGCCTGTGACGAGGTTCTTGGCGATGATGCCGCGAGCACGGCCATCGACGATGACGACGTCCTCCATCTCATAGCGTGTGAAGAGCTTCACCTTGCCGGCCTGCACCTGTGCGCTGAGAGAGCTGTAGGCACCGAGCAGCAGCTGCTGACCGGTCTGGCCCTTGGCATAGAAGGTGCGGCTGACCTGAGCGCCACCGAAGGAGCGGTTGGCCAACATGCCGCCGTACTCACGAGCGAAGGGAACGCCCTGTGCCACGCACTGGTCGATGATATTGTTAGACACCTCGGCAAGACGATAGACGTTGGCCTCGCGGGCGCGGTAGTCGCCACCCTTCACGGTGTCGTAGAACAGACGATAGACCGAGTCACCGTCGTTCTGGTAGTTCTTGGCTGCGTTGATACCGCCCTGGGCAGCGATGGAGTGTGCGCGGCGGGGCGAGTCCTGAATGCAGAAGTTATAGACGTTGAAGCCCATCTCGCCCAACGAGGCTGCGGCGCTGGCACCAGCCAGACCCGTGCCTACGACGATGACGTCGAGCTTAAGTTTGTTCTTCGGGTTGACCAGACGCTGATGAGCCTTGTAGTTTGTCCACTTCTCGGCAACGGGTCCCTCGGGTATCTTGCTATCTATTTTCTTAACTTGTTCTGACATAGTTGTATGAGGTTTTGAAGTTTTGAGGTCATTAGGTTATCAACAGATTGCGAACTTGATGAGCACGGCGTAGAACATCAGAATAACCACTGTGGACCAGATGAAGCCGATACACTGCCAGCGGTTGAGCCATATCTTGCCGCTCCATCCCAGTGTCTGGATGGCGCTCCAGAAGCCGTGGTTGATGTGCAACCAGATGGCACAGAGCCAGATAGCATAGAGGATGACGAAAACGGGCTGCGAGAATGTCTGCTCGATCCATGCATAGCCATCGCTGGGCGACGGCATCTGGGTGTAGGTGTTGCCCATGAGTTCGGAAAACATCATGTTGTACCAGAAATTGTAGAGGTGCAGCAGCAGACCCAGGCAGATGATGAAGCCGAGCAAGAACATGTTCTGACTGTACCATTCCACCTTCTCGGGCTTGTTGGTCACGGCATAGCTGTCGGTGCCACGTGCCTTCTTGTTCTGCAGAGTCAGTATGATGGCGAAGACGAAGTGCAGCACCATCAACGCTGCCAAGCCAATTGTTGCCACCACGGCATACCAATTGGCGCCGAGGAATTCACAGATCATGTTGTAGCCTTCTTCGCTGAACAGGGCTACGACGTTCATGCACGCATGGAACGTCAGGAAGAGAATAAGCGCCAAGCCTGTCACAGACATCACCACTTTCCTTCCGATTGAAGAGTTAATTAACCACATAAAAAATTGGAGTTGAATAATTAAAATTAGGTATTTTTGCACTAAATACGGCGCAAATATACTTCTTTTCAGTGATAGGGCAAAGGAAAACCTCATTTTTTTGTAAATCTTTCTGACATTTGTCCATCCGCGGCCACTGCCAGCCGTGGTTTCGCGGCTGGCCGACATCTTAGAATATGATTATCCGCAATCCACCAAGACGCTGGAAGCGTCTCCTCTCAATAACCGGGGGTGCGCAGTACCCCCGGATAGGGACAAAAAGGGGAACATCGACCCTGAAGGGGTCGCCCATTACGCTGTTCGGGCACTCTTTCAGAGTGCTTGCCTCTATAGAGCTTGTTATCCGGGGGTGCTCGCTACGCTCGTACCCTCGGTTACCAAAGCGAAGACCGCGTTGCGGTCTCTTTGGTGGTATGATTGCGGATAATCATTTCTTAGAATATGGGGTCTCAGGAGCTTTGAGGCAGAGGGTAGTGGCGTCTGCTTCGCCAAGAGGATGCATCTGCTTCGCCAAGAGGATACAACTGCTTCACCAAGAGGATGCGTCTGCTTCGCCAAGAGGATGCGTCTGCTTCGCCAAGAGGATACATCTGCTTCGCCTAGAGGATACAACTGCTTCGCCAAGGGGATGCATCTGCTTCTCCCAGGGGTTAAAGCATCATCGCCTAAGGGATGCGCTTGTCCCACGAACGTGGGCTAATCATCCCACGAACGTGGGCGCATTGTCCCACGAACGTGGGCTAATCGTCCCACGAACGTGGGACAAGCAAAACCTCCGGGCGAGTTATGAACATCCTCTTGGTGAAGAATGAACATCCTCCTGGTGAAGAATGAACATCCTCTTGGTGAGGAATGAACAATCTCTTGGCGAGTACGAAACATCCCCAAGTGGGGAGATGGTGGTGACCCTGGCATCGTCTTGGCGATAGCTGAGAGCGCAGCCCTGGGCGGCAGTTGCCGGGCTGGTAGTTGCAGGCCTTTCAGGCCGTCGTGGACGCCTTCTCAAGCACACAGCATGGCAAATCATCAACTTTCGAGACTTGAAACACTTAAAACAATATGCCTTAAGTTAAAGTAAAACGCGAATGGCCGAAATGCAGGTATATCAACGACTTGCAAGTCTTGGTGAAAATAATTGAAAAATATTTATCAATTCATGATTGTTATTCAAAATAAATGTAGTAACTTCGCGCCATGGAATCAGCCACATATCACACTACCGTCATGCTTCAGCCTTCAGTGGATGGGCTAAACATCAAGTCTGACGGCGTTTACGTGGATGTGACACTTGGTGGAGGCGGTCACAGCCGTGAGATTCTGACACGCCTCGGTGCCAACGGTCGTCTCTTCAGTTTCGATCAGGACGAGGATGCCATCACGCGCTGTGCTGACAGCGATCCGCGATGGACTGTCGTACGTAGCAACTTCAGGTATTTACGCAACTGGATGCGCTACTATGGCATCGATGCCATCGACGGGCTCATCGCCGACCTCGGAGTCTCGGGCCATCACTTTGATGATGCCGAGCGTGGCTTCAGTTTCAAGCATGATGCGCCCTTGGACATGCGCATGAACCGTCAGGCCAGTAAGAGTGCTGCCGACATCGTCAACAGCTATTCTGCCGATCAGCTCACTGACGTGTTGCGGCTTTACGGCGAGCTCCGTCAGGCACATCGTCTGGCCACGGCCATCGTAGCGCGTAGAAGCCGTCAGGAGATAGCCACCACCGGCGAGCTGGCCGATACGCTGTCACCCCTGCTGGCCCGCGACCGCAGTCAGAAAGACATGGCGCGCGTGTTTCAGGCTTTACGCATCGAGGTCAACCATGAGATGGATGCCTTGGCAGAGATGCTTCACGGTGCTGCCATGTTGCTTCGCCCCGGCGGCAGGTTGGTGGTGCTGAGCTATCATTCACTCGAAGACAGGATGGTGAAGAACATCATGCGTAGCGGCAACATAGAGGGTACAACAGAGCAAGACATCTATGGCCGCAGCACATCGCCACTGCGCAGCCTCGGGAAAGCCGAGCAGCCATCGGCCGAGGAGCAGGCTGCCAACCCACGCAGCAGGAGTGCCAAGCTCCGCATCGCCGAAAAGCTCTGAGAAGAGCCATGCCATCCGTTGCCGAGACGAGGGCCGGGATGCAATGATGTTGCCGAGGCGAGAGCCGGGACGCAATGATGCTGCCGAGGCGATTCCTACATACATAAAGTGACAAAGCGCCATTGTGCGCGGACATGATTATAAGAAGTAGTAGAAGTGACGATGCGCTCGTGCGCGCGAACATTATTATAAATAATAAGGAGTAGAAAGGTAATATGGAAAAGAAAGACGCGACATTTGATGACGAAGAGCGTCCCGTAGATGTCGATATGACACCAGATACGGGCGTCTCTGCCGTCGTCTGGACAGCGGACGACGAAGACGCGCCAGCAGAGCGTGGCGATGGCCTTCATGCCGAGTCTGATGCCGACATCCATGCCGTTGACGGCGATGTTGCCGATGTCGATGCCGACATCCCCGATGCCGAGGTTGCTCCTTCCGATGACGTGGCGGGAGCCGCCGACGGCGAGTCCGGCGACGAGCAGCGTTCGGCATGGAGGCTGTTCTCGTCGGAGGACCTGCCACAGCTGTCACTGCGCGAGATCCTTGGCGGCGACTACCTCATAGGTAGCTTCCTGCGTCACAACATAGGGTTCATACTTTTCCTGATGCTGCTGAGCGTGGCCTACATCACCAATCGCTATATGGCTCAACAGGAGATTATCGAGGAGGAGCGCCTTCGCAAGGAGCTCGTCGAGAAGAAGAACTACGCCCTAACTCAGGATGCCCTTCTGACGAGGAACAGCCGTCAGAGCAGCATAGAAGCCAAGCTGTCAGAGATAGGCGACACGCTGTTGCGCACATCAAAGGAACCCCCATTCATCATCCGGGCAAAATAACGTAAGACTATGAATTTCAATAGCAAATCCACCCTGCCGCGCTACCTGTTCATCATCATCCCGATGACGCTCGTAGGTCTTGCCGTCATTGGCAAGGCAGCTTTTGAAATGACAGCCCGTGCAGACTATTGGGAGACAGTGCGCAAGCGTCTTGAGATGCAGCAACGTGTGATACCTGCCGTCCGCGGCAACATCTACTCTGCCGACGGCGAGCTCATGGTGGGTACGTTGCCCGTTTATAACCTGCGCATGGATTTTGTCATCAAGGATCCGAATGCAAAAGCCGTGGAGAAACGCCGCAAGAGCCGTGAAGCCCTCTGGACAGCCAAGGCCGACAGCTTCTGCATGGGACTTCATGAGCTCTTCCCCGCCAAGAGTGCCGATGAGTACAAGAAGCTCATCAACTCACATTGGGGCGGCAATGTCCGCAACCTGCTCATAGCCCGCAATGTGTCCTACATCCAGTACAAGGAATGCATGAAGCTGCCCTATGCCAATGCGGGAGCCATCGCCACGGGCTTCTATGCCGAGCCCGTTCGCAAGCGCCAGAAGCCCTATGGCTCCATGGCCAGCCGCATGCTTGGCACGTATGACGCCCTGTGCGACTCGGCCATCAACGGTCTGGAGTTCGCCTTCGACAGTCTTCTCCGAGGTGTCAACGGCCGCCATCATCTTGAGAAGGTGCGCAGTGCGTGGACAGACAAGATAGACCAGGAGCCCATCGACGGCTATGACATCATAACGACCCTTGACGTCGGCATGCAGGATGCCGCAGAGAAGATTCTCAACGCCAAGCTTGTGGAGCTTGATGCCGAGATAGGCGTCGTGGTGCTCATGGAGGTTAAGACGGGGGACGTGAAGGCTCTGGTGAACCTCGTCCGCACGGCACCTGGCCAATACCGTGAAGGTGCCAACTACGCCCTCACGGCCCTGTGGGAGCCCGGCTCTACGTTCAAGACCGCCTCCATGATGGTGGCCTTGGAAGATGGCGTCATCACGCGCAACGACTACATAGACACCGGCAATGGCCAGTGGCCGATGTACGGCCGGACGATGAAAGACCACAACTGGCACCGCGGAGGCTATGGCCGCATCAGTGCCGACGAATGCCTGATGTTCTCGTCGAATGTCGGTGTGAGCCGCATCATCGACAATGCCTATCACGACCATCCTGAGAAATACGTCGATGGCTTGTACCGCGAAGGTGTCGGCGTGGCCTTCGACATGCAGATAAGCGGTGCCGCCAAGCCCAACGTTCGGCGTCCGAAGAAGAACGACCCGCACTGGTACCGCACCACCCTACCCTGGATGAGCATAGGCTACGAGACTCAGATCCCGCCCATCTACACCGCCACCTTCTACAACGCCATCGCCAACAACGGACGTATGGTGAAGCCACGTTTCGTCAAGGAGATACAGCGCAACGGCATCACCCATGAGGTCTTCCCTGTGGAGGTCGTCAAGGAACGCATCTGCAAGACCAGCACGCTGCGCGACATCCATGCCATGCTGGAGCGCGTCGTTAACGACCCCAAGGGTCTGGGCCGCAAGGCAGGCAGCAAGCTCTTCAAGGTCTGCGGCAAGACGGGAACCGCTCAGATTGCCGACCGCGAAGGCGGCTACCACAGCGGCCACTCCCGCTACATGGTGAGCTTCGCCGGCTACTATCCCAGCGAGAATCCCCGATACACGTGTCTCGTATGCATCAAGAAGGCCGGCCTTCCGGCATCAGGCGGAGGCCATGCCGGCCCGGTGTTCAGCGAGCTTGCCCACTACGTGATGGCCAAGGGTGTCTATCGCGAGACCGATGCTGCCTGCGACAGCACATCTATGCCGAAGCCCTCAGACCACGTCGATGAGATCCTCGACATAGCCGCCGACGTGCCTCTGTCGTCAACGCCTGATGTCATAGGCCTCGGCGCCCGTGATGCCGTGCGTCTGCTCGAGGAGCGCGGCTACAAAGTACGTCTCCTCGGCCAGGGCCGTGTCGTGAGGCAGGACATCCACCCCGGTGCCCGCGTCGAAGCCGGCAAGACCATCACCCTGGAGATGCGCACTCCCAAGATGCCATAAGCGTGACACCGCGCCCCGTTACAACCCACGCCAACAAAAAGCTACTACGATATGAAACTCTCTCAAGTCATCAGCAGGATCAAGCCTGTCGCCGTCATCGGGCCGACAGACATTGACATCAACGCCATCGTCATCGATTCGCGCCAGGTCGCTCCCGGTGCGCTGTTCTGTGCCATCCGCGGCACCCAGACCGACGGTCACCAGTATATCGGCAAGGCCCAGGAGCAAGGTGCCGTGGCCATCGTGTGTGAGGACATGCCCGCCTCGCCTCAGGCGGGCACGACCTACGTTCATGTCAGCGACAGCGAGGACGTCATCGGTATTCTCGCCACGACATTCTACGGCGACCCTACGTCGAAGCTCCGTCTGATAGGTGTCACCGGCACCAACGGCAAGACTACCACTGCCACGCTGTTGTACAACCTGTTCCGCAGCTTCGGCTACAAGTGCGGCCTGCTCTCCACGGTGTGCAACTACATCGACGGGCAGGCAATGCCCACCGACCACACCACCCCCGACCCCATAACGCTCAACCGTTTGCTGGCCGAGATGGTAGAGTCGGGATGCACATACGCGTTCATGGAGGTGAGCTCACACAGCGTGGCGCAGAAGCGCATCGGCGGCCTGAGCTTTGCCGGAGGCATATTCACCAACCTCACCCGCGACCATCTCGACTACCACAAGACCTTTGAGGCCTACCGCGATGCCAAGAAGGGCTTCTTCGACATCCTTCCCGCCGACGCCTTTGCCGTCACCAACGCCGACGACCGCAACGGCATGTTCATGACCCAGAACACACGTGCACAGGTGCTGACCTACTCACAGCAAGGCGTTGCCGACCACCGCGCCCGCATCCTCGAGGAGGGTTTCGACGGCATGGCTCTCGAGATTGACGGCCGTGAGGTGTTTGTGCAGTTCATAGGTCGCTTCAATGTCTCCAACCTTCTCGCCGTCTATAGCGCCGCCCTGGCCATGGGTCGCGAGCGCGATGAAGTCCTCGTGGCACTCAGTGCCCTGCACCCCGTCAACGGACGTTTCGAGACCATCCGTTCCGCGAGCGGCGTCACGGCCATCGTGGACTATGCCCACACCCCCGATGCCCTCGACAACGTCCTGGCCACCATCAATGACATCCTGCGCAAGCCCGGACGTTGCATCACCGTGTGCGGTGCCGGCGGCAACCGCGACAAGGGCAAGCGTCCTCTCATGGCACAGAGTGCCGTGCGCGCCTCCGACCGCGTCATCATCACGAGCGACAATCCCCGCTTCGAGGAGCCTCAGGCCATCATCGACGACATGCTGGCAGGCATCACCCGTCCCGAGGATAAGGCCAAGGTGCTGAGCATCGTTGACCGGCGCGAGGCCATCCGCACCGCCGTCATGCTGGCACAGCCCGGCGACGTCATACTCATTGCCGGCAAGGGCCACGAGGACTATCAGGACGTGAAGGGCGTGAAGCACCATTTCGACGACCATGAGGTGGTGCGCGAGGCGTTCGGGATACGGGCTCAGTGAGAAATGAGAAGTGAGAAGTGAGAAGTGATACCTATGAGGTTTCAAGGAAGTTCAACCATAGACATATAAGACTATTAGACATGAGATACGATGACGGCGGTCCTCTGAAGACCAAATCTATGGACTTCAGTGTTCGCATCTACAATCTTGGAAGGCTTCTCAACAGCAGGGGAGAACAAATACTTCGCGGACAGGTGGTGCGGGCGGGAACATCAATAGGAGCCAATATCTCTGAGTCCCGCCGCGCAGAATCACTCGCAGACTTCATCCACAAGCTGTCCATCGCCCAGAAGGAATGCGAGGAAACACGCTACTGGCTGGAGCTGCTATCCAAAGTTGGCCTCATTACTGAAGCCGAATACCAATCTATTGACAAAGACGCGGCCGAGATTGACCGTATTCTATCTGCAAGCATTAATACCGCCAAAGGACGGAATAAGGACTGATTCCAAAAAGCTATCACTTCTCACTCCTCACTCCCAACTTCTCACTCCTCACTTCTCACTCCTCACTCCTCACTTCTCACTCCTCACTCCCAACTTCTCACTCCTCACTCCTCACTCCTCACTCCTCACTAAAAAAAACGTACACACTCCATGCTATACTACCTCTTTCGCTATCTCAGTGAGTTCGGCATCTCCGGCTCCCACATGTGGAGCTACATCTCTTTCCGCGCACTGCTGACGCTGGTGCTCTCGCTGATCATCGCAGCATGGTTCGGCGAGTGGTTCATCAAGTTCATGCGCCGCCGCAACCTCAGCGAGGAGCAGCGCTCTGCCGACATCGACCCCTACGGTGTCAACAAGGTCGGCGTGCCATCGATGGGCGGCATCATCATCATCGTGGCCACGCTGGTGCCGTGCCTGCTCTTCGGCCGCCTCCGCAACATCTACATGCTGCTCATGCTTGCCACGCTGGTGTGGTTCGGGCTTCTGGGTTTCTGGGACGACTACACCAAGCTGAAGCACTCCAAGGAGGGCATACGCCCCATCTACAAGCTTGGCGGTCAGGCGCTGTTCGGCCTCGTCGTGGGACTCACGCTATGGGCAAGCCCCGATGCCGTCATCCGCGAGAACCTCAAGACGGAGAAGCAGAACGGCGTTGAAATCGTCACGCACAAGAGCGACCCTGTGAAGAGCACACTCACCACCATACCTTTCGTGAAGAACAACAACCTCGACTACTCAGCCCCCTTCGCCATCCTCGGCGCATGGAAGGGCGCCTTGGGTTGGGTGCTCTTCGTGTTCGTCACCACCTTCGTCGTGATGGCCGTCAGCAACGGCGCCAACCTCAACGACGGCATGGACGGCATGTGTGCCGGCAACTCCGCCATCATGTGCCTTGCCCTTGGCATCCTGGCATACGTGTCGAGCCATATCAACATGGCGGCATACCTCAACATCATGTACGTGCCGGGCAGTGAGGAGCTGGTAATCTTCCTCCTGGCCTTCGTGGGTGCCCTCATAGGTTTCCTGTGGTACAATGCCTACCCGGCCCAGATCTTCATGGGCGACACCGGCAGTCTCGCCATCGGCGGCGTCATTGCCGTGACAGCCGTCATCATCCACAAGGAGCTGCTCATACCCGTCATCTGCTTTGTCTTTCTCGTGGAGAGCATCAGCGTGCTGCTCCAGACCAACTATGCCCGCTATGGCAACAAGCGAGGCCAGAAGCTGCGCGTCTTCAAGCGTGCTCCTCTGCACGACACCTTCCGTGTCGCTCCCGGCCAGCTGCCGTCCGACTTCCGCGTGCTCCTCAACTGGCCCAAGGGCTGCTGGCAGGAGTCGAAAATCACCGTGCGCTTCTGGATCGTAACGATAATGATGTGCGCCCTTGCCATAGTGACGCTGAAGATAAGGTGAGAAGTGTGGAGTGAGAAGTGAGAAGTGAGAAGTGAGAAGTGAGAAGTGTGGAGTGAGAAGTGAGAAATGAGAAGTGAGAAGTGTGGAGTGAGAAGTGAAAAGTGTGGAGTGAGGAGTGAGGAGTGAGAAGTGAGAAGTGAGAAGTGAGAAGTGAGAAATGAGAAGTGAGAAGTGAGAAGTGTGGAGTGTGAAGTGAGAAGTGAAAAGTGAGAAGTGGGAAGTGAGAAGTGAGAAGTGAGAAGTGAGTGTCTAAATAAGCATATAATATAAAATGATTATCCGCAATCATACCACCAAAGAGACCGCAACGCGGTCTTCGCTCAATAACCGAGGGTACGAGCGTAGCGAGCACCCCCGGATAACAAGCTCTATAGAGGCAAGCACTCTGAAAGAGTGCCCGAACAGCGTAATGGGCGACCCCTTCAGGGTCGATGTTCCCCTTTTTGTCCCTATCCGGGGGTACTGCGCACCCCCGGTTATTGAGAGGAGACGCTTCCAGCGTCTTGGTGGTACGATTGCGGATAATCATATAATATAATTAAGGAGTAGAAATGAACAAGCGAATAGTAATCTTAGGAGCCGCCGAGAGCGGCGTAGGTGCCGCCGTGCTGGCCAAGAAGGAAGGCTTCGACACGTTCGTCTCCGACGGCGGCAACATCAAGCCCCACTACAAGGCGATGCTCGACGAGCGCGGCATCAGCTACGAGGAGGGTCACCACAGCGAGCAGCTCATCCTCAACGCCGACGAGATTGTGAAGAGTCCCGGCATCCCCGAGACGGCTCCCATGGTGTTGAAGGTGAAGGCTGCCGGCATACCCATCATCAGCGAGATAGAGTTTGCCGGGCGCTACACGACGTCGAAGATGATATGCATCACCGGTTCTAACGGCAAGACCACCACGACAAGCCTCATCTACCACATCTTCAGACATGCGGGCTACGATGTCGGCCTGGCCGGCAACATCGGTCGCAGCCTCGCCCTTCAGGTTGCCGAGGAGCCACATGCCTACTACGTCATCGAGCTGAGCAGCTTCCAGCTCGACAACATGTACGACTTCCGCGCCAACGTCGCCGTGCTGCTCAACATAACCCCCGACCATCTGGACCGCTACGACGGCAAGATGCAGAACTACACCGACGCCAAGATGCGCATCCTTCAGAACCAGACCAAGGACGATGCCTTCGTCTATTGGAACGAAGACCCCATCATCAGCGCCGAGCTCAAGAAATACCACATCGAGAGCCGCCTCTGCCCGTTCAGCATCATCAAGAAGGATGGCATGATAGGCTATATCGCCGACGGCGAGTACGTCATCGAGCGTCCCACGCCGTTCAACATGGAGCAGGAGAGCCTGGCCCTGCGCGGCAAGCACAACATGTACAACTCCCTTGCCGCAGGCATCGCCGCCGACCTCAGCGGCATCTCCAACGCCGACATCCGCGAGGGTCTCAGCACATTCCAGGGCGTGGAACACCGCCTGGAGCCCGTATGCCGTGTGCACGGCGTGCAGTACATCAACGACTCCAAGGCCACCAACGTCGATGCCTGCTGGTACGCCCTCGAGAGCATGACGACTCCCACCGTTCTCATCCTCGGGGGTCTGGACAAAGGCAACGACTACTCTGCCATCAAGGAGCTGGTGGTGCAGAAGTGCCGCGCACTGGTGTTCCTCGGCGTTGACAACACCAAGCTTCACGCCTTCTTCGACCCTCTGGGCATCCCCACCGTAGAGACACACTCCATGCGCGACTGCATGGATGCCTGCTACCGTCTGGCCCAGCCCGGCGACACCGTGCTACTCTCGCCATGCTGCGCCAGCTTCGACCTTTTCAAGAACATGGAGGACCGCGGCGAGCAGTTCAAAGCCATCGCCCGCAGTCTGTGACACGTCCGCGCCCGACAAGCCTCACCATTCACGACATGCCTCGCACATTCACCGTTAACTCAACATCATGTCAGCAAATACTCGTTACAACCTCTCGCGCCTCTTCGAAGGTGACAAGGTAATATGGATGATACTGTTCTTCCTCTGCAGCATCTCCATACTCGAAGTCTATAGCGCCTCGAGCAACATGAGCTACGAGAAAGGCAATTTCTGGTCGCCCGTGCTCATGCACTCACTCTACATCGGCATCGGCCTTCTCGTGGCATGGTTCGTACACCGCATCCCGTGCCGCTTCTTCGGTTGGATTGTCGTGGCGGGGCCTCTGCTCAGTGTCGTGCTGCTTGCCACGGCATACTTCTACGGCGCCGTCAACGAGACACACCGCTTCATGAACATCCTGGGCATCTCCTTCCAGCCGTCGGAGATTGCCAAGGGTTCGCTGGTGGTGGTGGTGGCATGGCTGCTCAGCGTGATGCGCGATGAGGAGGGCGCCACGCCATCGGCTTTCAAATGGATATTAGGCTTCACGGGCGTCATCTGCGCTCTCATAGTAACCGAGAACCTCTCCACGGCAGCCATAGCATTCCTGGTGGTGCTCATGATGATGTTCGTGGGCCGTGTGCCATGGCGGCTGATGGGTCCGCTCATCGGCCTGCTCACCCTGGCCGGAGCCCTGGGCTATGCCACCCTGAAGTTCACGCCCGAGGAGGTGCTCGACAGTCTCGACGACACCCCCGTGCTAAAACGCCTGCCGACATGGGCTCACCGCATGCGCGACCATGTTGAGTTCCCGGCCGACCCCGACTCATTCGACATCACCACCAACCCGCAGATCGTGCAGTCGCACATCGCCATTGCCACATGCAACGTCATAGGCCGCGGACCCGGCAACAGCACCGTGCGCGACTTCCTGCCTCAGGCCTATTCAGACTTCATCTTCGCCATCATCATCGAGGAGCTGGGTCTGGTGGGAGGCATCTTCGTGGTGCTTTTCTACATCGCCCTGCTCTACCGTGCCGCGCGCATAGCGGGCCGTTGCGAGAAGAACTTCCCCGCATATCTCATCATGGGTCTCGCCCTGCTCATCGTCACACAGGCGCTCATCAACATGAGCGTTGCCGTGGGGCTGATACCCGTCACAGGTCAGCCCCTGCCACTCGTGAGCCGCGGCGGCACATCAATCATGGTCAACTGCGCTTATATCGGCATGATGCTCTCCATCAGCCGGACGGCACGCCTTCAGTCAGAGGACAAGGTGCCCAAGTCCAAGCTCATCTGACAGCCGCTCCCCTCACAATATCATCATCATATAATATCGGTTCGACACTCTTAACACCACATAAACATTATGCCCTTCAAGTTCATCATCAGCGGTGGCGGCACAGGCGGCCACATCTTCCCGGCACTGAGCATCGCCAACGGCATCAAGTCCAAGCTCCCCGATGCCGAAATCCTCTTCGTGGGTGCCGAGGGCCGCATGGAAATGCAGCGCGTGCCTGCCGCCGGCTACCAGATCGTGGGTCTGCCCGTTGCCGGCTTCGACCGCAAGCACCTGCTGCGCAACATCTCCGTGCTCTGGAAACTGCTGCGCAGCCGCTCCAAGGCCCGGCGCATAGTGCGCGACTTCAAGCCCGATGTCGCCGTGGGCGTCGGCGGCTATGCCAGCGGCCCGACGCTGAAGGTTGCCGAGGAGATGGGCATTCCCACACTGCTGCAAGAGCAGAACTCATACGCCGGTGTCACCAACAAGCTTCTGGCGAAGGGTGCCAGCAAGATATGCGTGGCCTATGAGGGCATGGAGCGCTTCTTCCCCAAGGAGAAGATCATGCTCACCGGCAACCCCGTGCGCCAGTCTCTCACCGAGTGCCGGCTCACGCGCACCGAGGCGGTGACGAAGCTCGGCTTCGACCCCGTAAGGCCTGTGGTGCTCATCATCGGAGGCAGCCTCGGCGCCGGCACCGTCAACGAGAGCGTCATGGCCTCGCTCAAACAGATTGGCGACAGCCATGTGCAGATAGTGTGGCAGACCGGAGGCTACTACTTCAACGACATCAAGCAGCGCCTGTCCGACAGCGGATGCCCCAAGAACCTCAAGGTCACCGACTTCATAAGCCACATGGATGAGGCCTACCGTGCCGCAGACCTCGTCATCAGCCGTGCCGGGGCCAGCAGCATCTCGGAGCTGTGCCTCCTGGGCAAGGCATCAATCCTCGTGCCGTCGCCCAACGTTGCCGAAGACCACCAGACACACAACGCCATGGCCCTCGTCAGGCGCGAGGCAGCACTTCTGGTGAAGGATGCCGACGCACGCCGGCAACTCATACCCCTGGCCCTGCAGACGGCCATGAACCCGTCGCTGCTACGCAAGACGGCCGACAATGCCCGCAAGATGGCCTTCAAGGACTCGGCAGAGGTCATCGCCGACGAGGTCATCGCCCTCGCCCGCCAGCGCCGCGGCGCCAAATAGCAACACCACACACACACCTACAACCCATTCAGTCATGGACAATCAGCAGAATTCAAGTGTATATTTCATAGGCATCGGCGGCATAGGCATGAGTGCCATAGCACGCTATTACCTGCAGCGCAGGCTCACCGTGGCCGGCTACGACCGCACGCCGTCAGCCCTCACCCACGAGCTCGAGGCCGAGGGTGCCGACATCCACTATGCCGACGATGTCGCCCTCATACCCCAGGCCTGTCTCGACCCGCGGCATACTCTCGTAATATATACCCCGGCCATACCCGCCGACATGGCAGAGCTATGCTATTTCCGCCAACAGGGCTTCTGCCTGCGCAAGCGTGCCGAGGTGCTCGGCATGCTCACCCGCGACATGCGCGGACTCTGCGTGGCAGGCACCCACGGCAAGACCACCACGAGCAGCATGTGCGCTCATATCCTCCACCAGAGCCACCTCCACTGCAACGCCTTCCTCGGAGGCATCACCAAGAACTATGGCACCAACTACCTCCTGTCGCCCGACAGCCGGTATGTCGTCATCGAGGCCGACGAGTTCGACCGTTCCTTCCACCACCTCACGCCATGGGCCACCGTCATCACCGCCACCGATGCCGACCACCTCGACATCTACGGCACCGAGGCGGCATACCTCGAGAGCTTCCGCCACTACACCGAGCTCATACGTCCCGACGGAGCACTCATCATACACACGGGCCTGAAGATGACGCCCAACCCGCAGCCCGGCGTACGCGTCTTCACCTACAGCCGCGATGGCGGCGACTTCCATGCCGCGAACATACGCATCGGCCAGGGCAGCATCAGCTTCGACCTCGTGTCGCCCATCGCCGACGTCGCCGACATAAGCCTCGGCGTGCCCGTGGGCATCAACATCGAGAACAGCATCGCCGCCATGGCACTGGCTCAGCTGGCAGGCGCCACGCCCGACGAGCTGCGCTCCGCCATGTCAACCTTCAGCGGTGTGGACCGACGCTTCGACTTCCACGTCCGCACGCCGCGCCACGCCTACCTCAGCGACTATGCCCACCATCCCGAAGAGATACGCCAGTGCGTGCAGAGCATCCGCGAGGTCTATGCCGGACGCCGCATAGTGGGCATCTTCCAGCCACATCTCTACACTCGCACCCGCGACTTCTACCGCGACTTCGCCGACGCCCTGGCAGGACTCGACGAGGTGATACTCACAGAGATCTATCCTGCTCGCGAGAAGCCCATAGAGGGCGTCACGAGCCAGCTCATACTCGACAACCTGCCGGCAGGCAAGCCCTCACGCATCATCAGCAAGGCCGATGTCGTGGAGGTGGTGCGCCATCTCGACTTCGACGTGCTGATAACGCTCGGAGCCGGAGACCTCGAAGACTATGTGCCGGCCATCACCGAGGCCGTGAAGGCCCTCGAAGCATAGCAACGCAACACAGCGACATACGTAACGCCAACGCCACACACCAAAACACATACAGCCGTGTTCAAGAGATTAATAAAGATAGCAGCATTGCTCGGCGTCGCAGCCTACCTCATCTTCGCGCTGACGACAATCAACCGCCCCGCACAGCCCAGCCACTGCAAGGGCTTGGTCATCAACATCACGGACACTGACTTTGTCAACGACGACGAGGTGCGGCAGATCCTGCACGCCAACAAGCTCTTCCCCGAAGGGAAGAGCTTCGATGACATCAGCCTCGCCGTCATGGAGTCATGCCTCGTGGCAAGCCCATACGTTCAGCAGGCTCTGTGCTATCAGACGTCGGAGGGCAAGATCAGCATCAACCTCACGCCGCGCAAGCCCATCCTGCACGTCATCAACAACAGTGGCGAAGACTTCTACATCGACAACTGCGGGGGCACCATGCCGCGTGCCGGGCACACCACCGACCTCATCGTCATGACAGGCAATGTGCCCCGCAAGAGCGCCCCGGCACTGTATTCGTCGCTCGGCAACACCATCAATGCCGACACCTTCTGGAACCACAACATAGAGGAGATTCACGTCACCGCCACCGGCGAGCTGCAACTCACACCCCGCGAGGGCAACCACATCATCATCCTCGGCGACACATCGGCCATCGCTGACAAGCTGAGCCGCCTCACACGCTTCTATGACGAAGCCATCGCCAAAGCTGGATGGAACCGCTACAAGACTATCAACGTAAAATTCGACAATCAAATCGTTTGTACAAAATGGGAGTAGAAAGAAACATCGTAGCCATCGAACTCGGGTCGTCAGCCATCCGAGGCATCATCGGGCAGCGCCGAAGCGATGGTAGCCTACAAGTCTTAGGCTATGAAAAGGAGAGCCTGCCTGACAGCATCCGCAAGGGAGCGATCTACAACTTCGACAAGACGGTGGCGGCCATCACTGCCGTGAAAAGCCGTCTGGAGGAGCGACAGAAAGTGTTTATAAACCGTGTCTATGTCGGCCTGGCAGGACAGTCGCTGCGCACCGTGGGCAACAGCGTCACGCGCAACCTCGACGTGCGTGTGGCCATCAGCGAGGAGATTGTGGACCGCCTGAAGGACGAGAACCTCGCCAAGAACTACGGCGATGCCGAGATCCTCGACGTCGTGCCGCAGGAGTACCGCGTCGGCGGGCGCTCCACCAACGACCCTGTGGGCATCATGGCCGACCGCATCGAGGGGCTGTACAAGAACATCATCTCGCGACGCACGCTGCGCGAGGGCATACAGAGGGTGATGCAGATGGCCAAGCTCGAGATCGCCGACTTCTTCATCTCGCCGCTACTGCTCGGAGGCTACCTCCTTAGCGACACCGAGAAGCGCTCGGGATGCGCGCTCATCGACTTCGGCGCAGAGACAACCACCGTCGCCGTCTATGAGAAGAACATACTGCGACACCTCGTGGTGATACCACTCGGTGGCAACAACATCACCAGCGACATCGCCGCAAAGCTGCACATCGACTTCGACGAGGCCGAGCAGCTCAAGCTGCGTCACGGCTCGGCATGGACCGACGAGGCCTCCATGGATGCCACACCAACCATCGACATCACCGGCAACCAGAAGGTCAGCAAACGCCAGATTCTTTCCATCATCGAGGCACGCCAGCACGAGATCCTCGAGAACGTGTGGGAACAGCTGCGCGGCTTCACCGAGCGACTCATGTCGGGAATAGTGTTCACCGGCGGTGCCGCCAACATCAAGAACCTCGACACGGCACTCAAGGAGCTGCACGGCTACGACAAGACCAAGCTGCGCCTGAAGCCGGCATCCGACGACTTCACCACGAGCCTGAAGCTCGACTATCAGAACAACAACCTCTCGCTACTGCTCGCCATGCTGCGCCGCGGCGACATGGCATGCACCAGCGAAAAACCTCTCGAGCCCGGACTCTTCGACCAGCAGGAAGAAGCCCCCGACACCTCCATACCCACCGCCGACGCACAGAAGGCAGACGGTGCCGTAATCACACCTCACACGACAGACGAGACCAACGCCCCCAATATCTCCGATGCCTCTGCCGACGACAAAGACGACAAAGACGACAAAGAGCCCCAGAAGCCAAAGGGACCCGGCATCTTCACACGATTCTCAGAGGGATTCAAGCGCATAGCATCGATTCTCGTGGATCCCGACGAGACACAGCCTTAATAATGGCATCTCCGATAACTATTAACAATAACGTCTATCAAAAACTTCTCTGATATGGAAGACTATATAAGCCAGGGGGGAGGCATACAATTTGACCTCAAGGTCAACAACCCCAGCATAATCAAGGTCGTAGGTGTCGGCGGCGGCGGCGGCAATGCCGTGACGCACATGTTCAACGAGGGCATCCACGATGTCACCTACGTGCTCTGCAACACCGACAACAAGGCTCTCAGCGACTCGCCGGTGCCCAACAAGCTACAGATGGGCGAGGGGCTGGGTGCCGGCAACCGCCCGGAGGTGGGCCGCAAGGCCGCCCTCGACAGCATCGACAAGATACGTGACCTCTTCACCGACGGCACACGCATGGCATTCATCACCGCCGGCATGGGCGGCGGCACGGGAACGGGAGCAGCACCCATCGTGGCACAGTGTGCCCGCGAGATGGACATCCTCACCGTGGGCATCGTGACGATACCATTCGCCTTCGAGGGCTACAAGAAGATCGACAAGGCTCTCGACGGCGTCGAGGAGATGTCAAAACACGTCGATGCTCTCCTCGTCATCAACAACGAACGCCTGCGCGAGATATACCCCGAACTCACCGTGCTCAACGGCTTCGCAAAAGCCGACGACACGCTCTCCGTGGCCGCCAAGAGCATCGCCGAGATCATCACCATGCGAGGCATCATCAACCTCGACTTCGAGGACGTGAAGACAGTACTCAAGGACGGCGGCGTGGCCATCATGTCAACAGGCTACGGCGAGGGCGAGAACCGCGTCATGAAGGCTTTCCAGGAAGCTCTGCACAGCCCCTTGCTCAACAACAACGACATCTACAACTCACAGAAGGTGCTCTTCTACATCACCTTCAGCAGCTCGGGCGAGACAGAGCAGCTCACCATGGAGGAGATGAACGAGGTCAACGACTTCATGAAACGTTTCCAGCAGGACATCGTGGAGACGAAGTGGGGCCTCGGCATCGATGACTCACTGGGCTCGAAGGTGAAGATCACGCTCCTCGCATCAGGATTCGGCCTCGCCAACGTGCCGGGTATGGAGGCCGTGGAGAAGAAACGCGAGATGGCCGACGATGCCGCACGCCGCAAGGCCGAGGAAGAGGCAGAGAACAACGACGAGCGCCGCAGGCAGTATTATCGCGGCGAGAACGAACGCGCACAGAAGCCGCGACGTCACATCTTCGTCTTCAACGACGAAGACCTCGACAACGATGACATCATCTCGATGCTCGACTCATCGCCCACGGTGGACCGCCGCAAGGACGAGCTGCTCCGCATCAAGGAGAAACGCACCAACGAGCAGGCCGATAACAACGTTGCCACACCTGAGGCCGACACAGCGCCGGCATTCACAATAACGTTTTAGGCTGGTTCGATGAGCAACCCACCTTTAACTCTACTTTCTCTGCAACCCCGCAGGGGGGGTACGAAGCTCAGCGCGTGATGAACCCGGCTGTAACTTTCGACAGCCTCTAAAAAACCGAAGGGGGCGGCCAACCACAGGCAGAGGCGTCAGCCCCTGTCACAGCCAAAGACAGAAAACGGAACCACGAAGGGATGGCTCATTCACGTTGTCAATGTGATGAGTCACCCTTTCTACACATGGGGCGTTACACACAAACTCATACATTACCAGGGGCATCTTTTCCTATTGTCGGCGGAACGTGTCGCGCAGTACGGTCAGGCTCTTCATCTCCGGCAACTCAGGCACATGCAGCCTGTAGAACCACACGATGACCTCCAACATACGGCTGCGCACGGCACCGCTGAGGCGCACGCGCCGCAGCTGTCCGAAGCCCAGACGCAGCAGGCGCGGCACCAGAGCTGCCTCATCGCCCTCGATATAGTCGGGGTGAGCGGGTCGATACGTGCAGAACGCAGCATCGCGGAGATCGAAAAAACTACCCTCGTGCCATCCGTCGATATTCGGCTCGAAGCCCAGATGACGGCTCAGCCCCAACAGCAGCGCGACGTGGAAGTTGGCGAAGCCCGTCCGTGCCACATCGAGCCACGACAGTGACTGCTGCAGATAGCTGAGCAACGCGGCATTGGCGGGCTCGTTGCGAAGCACATGGCCGAGGAACTCGCCCAGGAAGAGCGCTATCGCCGCCTTGTGAGGATGATAGGGTATGTCCACCCACGGGCGCACAATCGATGCCTCACGCAACGTTACCAAGCCGCCGCGCAGACGTTCGTCATAAGTCAGCTCGACCAACGTCAGCGGCTGCCACAGAGCCGCACGCTGACGTCCGCCACGCCGCGCGCCGCGCCGCGCCACGAAAGCCAGTGCTCCCGCCGCCTCGGTGTAGGCATTCACAATCAACTTATCGTCGGTGTAGCGGACATAACCCAAGACTATTCCAAACGTGCTAATCATGCACAAAAGTACAACAAAAACGGCATACAGACACTTAAAACCAAGAAAAAACAGCTCAAAAACAACATTTTCCCTGAAAAAGTTTGGCCATTTCCTACTTTTGCCGTACCTTTGCACCCGCAAAACCCACGGACGGCCCGTTCGTCTATCGGTTAGGACGAGAGATTTTCATTCTCTAAAGAGCAGTTCGACTCTGCTACGGGCTACTTATAGAAACCAAAAATCATAAAAACTAAAAATGGCAAACCATAAGTCATCAATCAAGAGAATCCGCCAGGAGCAGAAGCGCCGTCTTCACAACCGCTACTACGCCCGCAACATGCGCGTAGCTGTGCGTCGCCTCCGCGCTACTACCGACAAGGCCGATGCTGAACAGCAGCTCCCACTCGTACAGAAGATGCTTGACAAGCTCGCCAAGCGTAACATCATCCACAAGAACAAGGCTTCGAACCTCAAGTCAAAGCTGGCACGCTACATACAGAAGCTGGCGTAAGACAGTGACGTAGCTTTAACAATCAAAGAATCCATAGCAATAAGCACATATATTTTGTAGAGTCGTTGGCCGAGAGGTTAGCGACTCTATTTTTTTGCCTGCCCACAGCATTGCCGCCACATGATGCTCACGACATCATGTGGCGGCACAATGGCTGTCAGCCATGTTGAACTCACGGCATCGGCGCGAACCGTGACGCCGTGACAGGTCGGTTACTCGAAGGCTCGCGAAGCAAAGGGCAGCGCCATGCGAATGGCCTGATGCCAATATTCCCAGTTGTGCTGGCCGTTGCGCACACGCAGTTCGCTCTTGATGCGCTTGGCCCGCATGAGCTTGTGCAACTCGGTGTTGAGGTCGAGCAGGAAATCATCGTCGCCACAGTCGATGAACCATTTCACGCTGCGCAGCCGGGCCACCGTGGCATCGTCGGCCTGACGGACATAGTCGAGCGCCGAATGCTTGCGCACAGCCTGCTTCACGAGATAGACTTTATCGTCCTTACCAGCCTCACGCTGCCGGCCGCCATCGTCATCGAGCCATGCACTCATGGCGTAGCATGAGGAGAAGAGGTCGGTGTGGCGCTGCGCATACACTGTGCTGCCGCCACCGCCCATGGAGAGCCCCATTACGGCACGCTGGCCCTTGCTGCCTCCGGCGCGGTACTTAGCCTCCGCCGCAGGCACCAGCTCCTGGAAGAAAAAGTCCTCGTAGCTCCAGCCCGGCATGTTGAAATAGCCGTTCCAGGTCTCATACGTCCGCGGACCACCGGCATTTGGCATCACGATGACCATCGCCTTGGCCTCGCCCGTCTCTATGAGCTCGTCGGCCACGGTCTGCATCTGCCCTTTGTCGCGCCAGGCTGTATAGTCGTCTGTGAAGCCATGGAGGAGATACACCACGGGATAGTGTCGCTGCACGTCCTGCGCGAAGCCCGTAGGCAGATACACGTTGTACTTTACCCATGTGCCGAGCACACGGCTCTCGATGCTGTCGGTCACCACGTGTCCGGCACGCACACTTGTCAGGCTGGCTGCTACGAGCGCCATCATGAATAACATTCTTTTCATAGCCTTTGTCGTTTTGTCACGTTATGTGTTGATTGGTTGTATCCGTCTTTCGAGAATAGGGACAAGAGACCATTTATCTGCCCTCTTGACGCTCGGAGCAAAGCCCCGGGGGAGTTAGCATACTCGCCCAGGCGAGTTTATCAACTCCCCTGGGCGAGTATGCTAACTCCCCTAGGGGCATGATTACGACTCGCCATAAGGCTTTATCGCTTCTGCCAGAGCATAGACACTATGCGTCATTACTGTCAGACTATCAGCTGCCGTCATCTGTTAGCAAGCATAGGGTGACATGCGGTGCAAAGACAGCCCACAATCATTTGTGTTGCGCACGGTCACGCCAACAGCAGGCTAATAGGCATAGACGAGTCCGTACTTCTCATGGAGTTGCCTCAGGGTGCCGTCGGCCTTCATGCGTCGTATGGCGGTGTTCACCATCTGCATGAGGTCGTCCTGTCCGCGCCGCATGAGCACGCCTATCTGTCCGTGAGTGAAGGGCTCGTTGATGAGCGGCGCTGCCAGACGGCTGTCGGTCTTCACGTAATAGGGTGCTTCGGTGATTTCGGTTATCATGATGTCGGCGTCGCCTTTCGCCACGAGCAGCGGGATCTCCTCGTTCTGCTGGTGGACGATTAGTGTGGCATGTGTGAGGTTGGCGCGTGCGAACTTCTCGTTGAGGCCTCCGGGGTTGACCATCACGCGCACCTCGGGCTTGTCGATGTCGGCAAGCGACCGGAACTTCCCGGCATCCTCCGTTCGGCAGAGTATCGTCTTGCCGTTAGCGAGGTAGCCTTCGCTCATGAGCATCGTCTCAAGGCGTGCGTCGGTGATGGTGATGCCTCCGATGGCAAGGTCGAAGGTCTGCGGTTCGGCCAGCACGTCGGCCGTCAGCGTGGGCCATGACGTCTTCACGAAAGCGGGTTGCACGCCCAAAGTCTTGGCAATCTGCGTTGCCACCTCTATGCCGAAGCCCCAGTAGGTGCCGTCGGCCTCGCGGAACGACAGCGGCCTGTAGTCGCCGGTGGTGGCTACGAGCAGTGTTCCGCGCTCGGCTATCGCCGCCACGCTGCCGTCGAGAGGCAGGGATGTCGATGTGGAGAGTATGTAGGCCGTCTGTTGGGCGTTGGCCTTGCCGAAGGCCACGGCATCCTTGAGCTCTGTCTCGCCGAAGAGGCGCGTGCTGTCGAAGTAGTAGTTGCCGTCGTCGCTGTTAAGCCACCCTCCGACGTAGCCGTAATGCTGCATGGCGTGCCTCACCACGCTGTTCAGCTGCTCGCGGGTGTGCGAGCCTTGTGTGGCGGCATAGCTGACGGCGATGCCCTGCTTGGGCTCCGTCATCGTGCGCAGGTCTAGTGTGAAGCCCTCGGGGCGGCTCTGGCTGAACGTCCATACTTGTCCGGCGACGGCGACGGCGTCGTCTTGCTCGGCGGCACTGGTGCCTCGTGTGGAGCATGAGGCGGGGATAGATGTTGCACTGACGGCCATGGCGGCCATCAGTAGCCATGTCTTCAGGGTGTGGTGACTTGTCATTGTTGGAAGTTGGTTGCCGGCTGGATGTTACGAGGTCACGGCAGCGTGTGTCGGCCGGTGTGGGGCACGGTGTTGCAGGCTATCTGCGTTGGCGGCGTGCAGAGACACGCGGTGCAGAGCTGCTCTTGGGAGGCTTGGCAGCGGCGGCAGCACTCTTCGAGCGTCGCGACCCGCTGTCGCCGGTTTTCTTTTTCTTGGCAGATGCCACGGCTTTCTTGTCGGCCACGCCCTGCTGTGCCGTGCTGTCGGTTGTCAGCGTGTCGGCAGTCACAGGGGCGGCCCAGATGTGAGCCTCGAAGTCGGCCAGCTCCTTCTCTATGCGTGCCTGCTCCTTCTTCATGGCGCTGTCGGTCTTGCAGTAGTTGGCAAGGACACGTCCCTGCAAGTTATTGGTCTTGTAGATCTTGCCCTCGTAGCGGTTAAGCGTGAAATAGTCATCGACGGTCATGTTGGTGACGTTGTTGAGATTGGATGCCATGAGGGGCATTCGCGAGAGATATGGTGCCACGTCGTCGTATTTCACCCAGAAGAGCGGGTAGCTCGTGGCGGTGCCGCCCTCGTCGCCGAAGTCGCCGGCGCTGAACTCGTCCATGAGCACGGGGCATATTGCAGTGACACGTCGCCGGAACGTTGCCGAGCGCTGGTCGAAATAGCACTGTTCCTTGACATCGAGCCTCTTGACGAGTGCCGACGGAATATCTACCGGCAGGACGGTGATCCGTGTGCCGTCGCCCTCGTAGTTGATGTGGTAGCGGTCGAGGAGGTCGCCCATGTTGGCCGGCTTGATGCGGTCGGCCTCTTCGAAGCTCTCGTTGCCGTCGATCTTATATTCATAGACAGGGATGCGGCCGGAGAGCATGAGTCTGAAGATGTAGGTGAAGAGGTTCTGCTCCTTGCCCCTCGGCTCGGTGGGATAATACAGTGGTGCGTTGGCATCCTTGGTGAGGTCGAGCTGGCGGTATATGTCGCGTCGCCACACGAGCTCGTCGGGCATAGCGTCGTTGGTGGGGAACATCAGAGCCGCGCGGTCGGTGCCGGGGACCTTGGCGGCCTGCTTGTCGCTTCCGGGTTTATGGGCTGCTGAGGTCGATGTGGCAGTGTTGCGGCGCTTGGTAGGCTGGGCAGTGGCAGCCGTCGTCAGCAGCATGGCACAGAGTATGACGGTAAGTCGTTTCATGAATTCGTGATTCATAATTCGTGGTTCATAAATCATAGTTCGTGATTAGTTGACGGTGATGTCCATGGCACCGTCGAGCGTGCGCTCCACGCCGTCGGGTCCTATGGCGCGTATGCGTGTTATGAAGAATCGCTTTCCGCGCGAGAGGTTGCGGAACATGTTCTTCTGTCGCTGTGTGAAATCGGCTCCCTGACTGACCTCCGGGATGGCGTTGCCCATGTTGTCGTAGAAGAGCGTCTCGAAGCCCACGACGCGGAACGGTATGTTCAGCAGTCCGTCGTCAACGGCAGCCCCGAGGCTTCCGGCATCGAGCAGCACGCGCTTGGCCAGCTTGCCGCCCTTGAAGCGGTTCTGTCCGCCCTGGCCGTCGTCGTAGGCGATGTAGGCTGTCGGGTCGGGCAGCTTGCGGACGCGGAAGGTGAACTTGCCCATCTCCTGCACGCGTCCCTCGGTGCGTGCGGCAACGGTGATAACAGCCTCACCTCCCACCTGTGTGGGCTTAGCGATGTACTTGCCCTCGCCATGCGGTGTGAGCGAGCCTCCGGTCATGCTGACCTGCAGCTGCGAGGCCGACACTCCCGGCACACTCACGGACATGGGGTTGTCGTAGCCGGCGTAGAGGACGTTCATGAGGTCGGCAGAGACGGTGGCCGACGGTGCCACGACGGTGTATTTCTGCTCGAAGTCGCGGCGCACCTGTTCGCCCTGGGCGTTGAGCATCTCAATGTAGCCCTTCAGCGTGAAGTCGCCGGTGCGCGAGCACACGGTCTCGTAGATGCCGCGGTCGCTCTTGATGGCCTGCCCGCCGATGTAGATGGTGGGTCGGTTTGTGGTATCTACTGCCGCCATGAGGATCTGGGCCGTGAACTTGCCGCCCTGCACCACGGTCTGCGACGAGGGTATGACGTAGGCATTGAGCTCGTTGACGCGCACGTCCTTCACGCCGATGTTGGCGGCCAGGCCGTGGAGCACCTCGCCCTCGGCATAGCGCACGTCGCTCTGCAGCTTGGTGAGCAGCGTGACGGCAGCCGCCGTGGGCATGGACTCGAACATATACTCCTGCCAGTTCTTGCCGAGGGTGCGGATGTTGGATGGCAGCTCAGTGGAGAGATTGCTGCTGATGATGCGTCGCTGTGCGCTGTCGGTGACCATGGCCACGATGCGCTCGCGGTAGCTGTTGATGCTCTCGTAGAGCTCGCGGCCGCGGCCGGTGCCGGGGGCGAGCATCACGCTGGTGGCTGCTTCGAGGTCCTCGCGGTTGACTATGGAATCTACGCGGCCGTCGCGGCCGTCGCTCTGGCGCACGATGAGTTCCTTCAGTTCCTCGGCCAGGTTGAAGAGCGTGTCGGACATCTTTCGCACCGTCTGGGCTTTGTCGTACCACTCCTTGACTTTCTTGGGGTTGGCCTGATACTGTTCTTCGAAGTCTTCGTATATAGCGAGATTAGTCTGCGAGGCGTTGCGTGTCGTCGTCTGCAGGCTCTTATCCACCAGCGAGAAGCCGTTGAGCACGTCGCTCGACACGTTGAGTGCGAGCATCGCCATGAGGACGACGTACATCAGGTTGATCATCTTCTGACGCGGTGAGACGGGTCTTTTCTTTACAGGCATAACTGTAACTTACAAGTTTTCTTATTTACAATTTATGCTTGGGCTGTCTTTGGCATGTTGACGGTGAGAGCCTCTATCATGCGCGCATAGACGCCGTTGAGTTCCTCAATCTGCTTGGCGAGGCGGTGTGTCTGCTCGGTGATGTCGTCGATGGTGCCTACCTGCTGGCTGATGCTCTTGAGTTGCATCTCGTAGATGGTGTTGATGCCGGTGAGTGTGCGGTTGAGGTTCTCCATCTCCACGCTGTCGGTGCTCATGCGTGCCGCCTGTTCGCGTACGCGTCCGAGGGTGTCGGTGAGGTCGCGTAGCTGATCGACGTATGCCTCTATGGCCTCCTCCACCTCGGGGGCGTTGGCAGCCTTGGCGCTCTCGAGCAGCCCCTCGGCTCCACCGGCAGCCGCCAGTGCGGCCTGTGCCCCTGCTGCTGCCTGTGCTGCCATGGCGAGGTTTGCGGCATCGGCACTGCTGATGCCTGCCGCTGCTGCAGAGGGTGTGCCACCCTCTGCGCCAGGCTCGCCCTGGGCTACACTGGCCACGGGGATGCCTCCGCCGCCGATGACCACCGTGCCACCGGACGGCGCTCCGCCACCGATGATGACCGTGCCGCCACCGCCGCCGGCAATGGCACCCTCGCCACCGCCGCCGGGAACGGCCTGACTGCCGCCCATGACACCGCCTCCGCCCACGATGACGGGAGCCTCGCCGGCGGCAGCAGCCTTCTCGGCAGCAGCTTTCAGAGCCTCCATCTCCTCGAGGTCGATGAACTCGTCGGCGAGCTCGGTGTCCTTCTTGGCATCGAAGGGACGGTCGAAGCCGGCGATGAAGAAGACGAAGACCTCGGTGCCCATGCCTATGAAGAGCATGGCGTTGGCGCCGGGGATGTGTGTCAGCTTGAACAGCGTGCCGAGAATGACGACGGCAGCGCCCCAGCTGTAGGCATAGTTCATGAATGTCTGACCCGGCACGGAGTCCATCCAGTGCTGCAGGCGGGCTATAAGGCTAAACTTACTCATTTCGTTATCTGTGAATTACCTTTTTCCTTTATTTCTCTGTCCGCTATTGTCGCGCACCATCGAGCGCACGCAGCGGAAGCCGATGAACGAGCGTGGCTGGTTCTGATACTCGTAGGTACGCCATGCCGAGCGTATCATGCTCTCGGGGTCTTTCCACGAGCCGCCGCGGATGCTCTTCTTCTTCAAGCGATAGGGGTCTTCCTTGGCAGCATTGTAGTGTAGCTCGGGATTCATGTCGCTCATGCTCTCGACGCCCGACTCGGTATATACGGTCGAAGTCCACTCGGCCACGTTGCCGGCCATGTCATAGAGGCCGTTGGAGTTGGCCGAGAAGATTCCGCACTTCGATGTTATGAGCGAGCCGTCCTTGGTGTAGTTGCCGCGGTCGGGCTTGAAGTTGGCGTAGAAGCATCCGTTGTCGCTCTTGACATCGCTGCTCTGCCATGGGAAGGGGTTGCCCTCCTTGCCGCGTGCGGCATATTCCCATTCTATCTCCGTGGGCAGGCGATACGGCTGAATCTCGGCTGCCGATGCGCCGGGCATGCCGCGCAGCAGGAAGTCGGTGCGCCAGCGGCAGAAGGCCGTGGCCTGCTCCCACGACACTCCGACAACGGGGTAGTCGTCGTAGGCGGGGTTGGAGAAGTAGAGTCGCATGTAGCGCTCGTTCTCGGCATTGCGGAAGTCGTTGATCCAGCATGTGGTGTCGGGGTAGATGTTGACGATATATGTGTTGAGGAAGTCCCACGGCCCCGAGAGAGGACGCGTGATGGTCTCCCTGACGACGTGACCCTCATCGTCGATATATGCGGTGTCCTTGCTTATCATGACATCGGCATCGGAGGCTCCGTGGTCGGTGTTGAGGTCGCGCATCTCGAGCGACGACACTCCGATGCCCTTCTCCCTCTCGTCGGTGACATTCTTCAGGCGATGGCGCCGCAGTGCGGCGGCAGCGTAGTCGTAAACCTCATAGCGATAGTTCATCTGGCTGGCGTCGAGCATCTTCACCCCGTCGATGGGGTGGGTGTAATATACGCTCTCTATGGCGCGCTGCTCGTCCTCGTTGGCCTTGCGCCAGGGGATGGGCTTCGACCAGTTGAGGTGCGGCGTAACGGGGTTGCCCTCTTTGTCTTCCTCGATCTTGAAGCTCTCGTCGCCGCCGAAGGCAGGGTCGGCAAGGCGCTCGCGTATGATGCTGTCGCGCACCCAATAGACGAACTGGCGGTACTTGGCGTTGGAGACCTCGGTCTGATCCATCCAGAAGCCATCGACGCTGATGTCGCGAGCCGGGAAGCCGGCACCCCACAGCGTGTCGCTCTCCTCCATGCCTACGCGCAGAGAGCCTTTCTCCACCATCACCATGCCGAACGGCACGGGTTCGTTGAAGCTTCCTCCGCGCACGCCGGTGATCTCTCCTCCGGTGGCCATGGCGTTCGACGACGAACCCATGCACGCCGTGAGACATGCCGCGGCTACGATGAGCAATATCATGGCAGCGCCACCCCCGACAGCTCTGCGCAGGCCGAGGCTGGTGTGATTGTTTGGTGACATCTTGTATTTCAGCATTGTTACGTTTTATGATTTTCCTTGAGAATAAGAATATTGTTCTGCTCACAGCAGGCGCACGCTCTGATGGCGGTTCTTGCCTTTCTTGAAGAGGTCGAGCTCGGTGGTGTAGCCCAAGCTGATCTCGTGTGTTCCCTGAAGGGCTCCCACGCCCGAGGTGTAAATCTCGTAGCAGTAGCCGAGCCGGATGCCGTGGAACTCTCCTCCGATGAACACTGAAGCCGAGATAGTGGGACTGTAGCCGGCTCCGAAATACATGCGTCCTTTGGAACCTTTGTAGGCGAGGCGCGCTGTCATGTCGGCACGCCAGGCGTAGAAGTCTGAGCGCAGGATTGCGGAGGTCTGCACTTGTAATAACGGATTCCTTAGCTTTATATTGTATCCTCCCGTCAAATAAAATGTCGCGGGAACCTCAAATTCATTGGCTTTGGCCTCGCCCAGACTCACCGACGGCGACAGCGTGTGGGCGACGGAGAAGCCGGCATACCACTGGCGGCCGTCGTAGCGCAGCCCGGCATCGAGGTCGAAGGCCGTACCGCTGGCCTCGCTGGTGGGGAAGGCTGGGTCGCTGGCGTCAATGACGTCGAGGCCGCTACCGTCGAAGTTTTCCGAGAGAAGGCCTACGCGCACGCCCCCGCTGAGCCTGCCGCCCCACAGCGGATGGTGGTAGGCATATTGCAGGTAGAACTTCTTGTGCGAGAAAAGACCTATCTTGTCGTTGATGAAACCAGCACCCATGCCATGCCTGCGACCTATGAACCACAGCGGCAGGTCGGCAGTGAGAGCCATGGTGGCGGGGGCGTGGGTGTAGCCCAGCATCTGCATGGAATAGACGCCCTCGACGTCTATCTGGCCGTTGAGGCCGCTGGCGGCAGGGTTGTAGAGTGCCTGCAACACCCAGTAGTGGTTGAAGGCAGCATCTGTCTGCGCACGACAGGAGAGACTCGTGGCAAGTGCCACGAGGATAGCTATGATGCGGATGCGTTGTTTTGACGACATATAAGTTATAACTCAAAACTCCGCATTTTATTGTTTTGAGTCGTTGCGTTCTATCGACAGGTCGAGTTGTTTTTTCTCAAGGTTGGCACTGGCGACGCGTACGCGTATGCTGTCGCCCAGGATGTAGCGGTGGTGGTGGCGGCGCCCCACAAGCTGGTAGTTGCGCTCGTCGAAGTCGTAATAGTCGTCGTCGAGGTCGCGCAAGGGTACCATGCCCTCGCAGCGAGTCTCTGTGAGCTCGACATAGATTCCAAACTCCGTGATGCCGGAGATGACACCGTCGAACACCTGCCCCAGACGGTCGGCCATGAACTCCACCTGCTTGTACTTGATGCTGGCACGCTCGGCCTGAGCGGCAGTCTGTTCCATATCGCTCGACTGCTCACACAGGGCTTCGTACTTCTCGAGGCTCGCAGAGCGGCCGCCCTCGGCATAGCGCGTCAGCAGGCGGTGCACCATCAGGTCGGGATAGCGGCGTATGGGCGAGGTGAAGTGGGTGTAGTAGTCGAAGGCCAGACCGTAGTGCCCGATGTTGTGGCACGAGTAGCGTGCCTTCATCATGGCCCTCAGCGCCACCATCTCCACGAGGTTCTGCTCGCGCTGTCCGTGCACGTCGTGCAGCAGGCGGTTGAGGTTACGACTTATCTCCTGATTGGTGCCCGTGGTCTTCAGCCGGTGGCCGAACTTAGTCACGAACTGCGAGAGGTTCATAAGCTTATCGGGGTCGGGCTGCTCATGAACGCGGTAGGGCAACACCTTGGCCTTCTTGCCCTTGGGCACACGGCCTATGCTCTCCGCAACAGTGCGGTTGGCCAGCAGCATGAACTCCTCAATGAGCTTGTTGGCATCCTTGCTCACCTTGACGTAGGTGCCTATGGGATGACCTTTCTCATCGACCTCGAAGTGCACCTCGGGGCGGTCGAAGTCCACGGCACCCGATGCCATGCGCTTGACGCGCAGATGCTTGGCCATTCGGTTGAGGATCAGCAGGGCGGGGATGAGCGGCGAGTCGGGCTCGGACTCATACCAGCGCCCAATCGTCAGCTGAGACTCAGACACGGGAGCGCCCATATCCTCGGCACTGGCCTCGCCGCGTGCCTCAAACAGTGCCTGCACATCCTCGTAGGCAAAGCGCCGGTTGCTGCGAATGGCAGTGTGTACGATTCTTGACGACCGCACCTCGCCACGCTCATTCATCGTGAAGATGACGCTGTAGGTGAGCTTGTCCTCGTCGGGGCGCAGAGAGCAGACATAATTGCAGAGACGCTCGGGCAGCATGGGTATGGTGCGGTCCACGAGATAGACACTCGTGGCACGTCTGAGGGCTTCACGGTCGATGATGCTGCCCTCCTCCACATAGTGGCTGACATCGGCAATATGCACCCCGACCTCATACCACCTTCCACCCGACGACTTGCCACCGGAACCCTTGCCGACGGCAAGCTCCCTGAAACTCAGGGCATCGTCGAAGTCCTTGGCATCGCGGGGGTCGATGGTGAAGGTCAGCACGTCGCGGAAATCCTCACGCCCCGACATGTCGGCCGCCGTGACGTCACCGCTGATGTGGGCGGCAGCATCCTCGACGTTCTTAGGATAAGTGTAAGGCAGGTTGAACTCGGCAAGAATGGCATGCATCTCCGTCTCGTTGTCGCCGGCGCGCCCCAGCACCTCCACGACCTTGCCGATAGGGTTCTTGGCACCGTCGGGCCACTCCGTGATGCGCACGATGGCCTTGTCGCCGGTGCGCCCACCCTTGAGCATCGCCTTAGGTATGAAGATGTCATTGTTCATCGTGCGGTCCTCGGTGAGCAGGAACGCGAACTCCTTGCGCACGTCCAGCCGCCCGACGAAGGTCTTGTCGGCGCGCTTGAGAATCTCTGTCACCTGGGCCTCCCGAACATGACCCCTGCGGCGGGCCATCATCTGCACACGAACGCGATCGCCGTCCATGGCATGCAGAGAGTTGCGCTCAGCAACAAGTATCGGCTCGCCCCCACCGTCGGGTACAAAGGAGTTCTTGCCGTTGCTCTTGCGACGGAAGAGACCTGTCATCGCCATGGAGGGCGCCGCACGCTGGTAGCGCATGGGACCCGTCTCCTTGAGATAGTCGTCCATGATCAGCTCCTCGAGCACATCCATACACAACAGCTTGGCAGGATGCGTCTTCAACCCCAGCACGCGGAAGAGCGTCCTGATGTCCGTCACCTCGCCGGCGTGTGCGTCGAAATATGAAGTCACTTGTGCGGCCAGCTCGGACTTGCGGACGTAGCTGCCGGAAGATTTCTTTCCTTTACCCATAATGTATGTCTTTACGTAGGTGTTACTCACTTTTTCAGCGCAAAAATAGGAAATTCTTCCTGCCGAAATGCAAAGAAACGGTAAAATTATACGTTTTTTATATCTTTTTTGCATCTTTCTTGCACACGTCTCAATATTTAGACGTATATTCGCGGCCGATTTTGCCAAGGGCAGCGACATCTTTCAACTCTCAACATAACATTCAACTCATGTATTGGACACTGGAATTAGCTTCAAAGCTCGAAGACGCCCCCTGGCCCGCCACCAAGGATGAGCTCATTGACTATGCTGTGCGTAGCGGCGCACCTATGGAGGTGATAGAGAACCTCCAAGAAATAGAGGACGAGGGCGACATCTACGAGACCATCGAAGATGTCTGGCCCGACTATCCCACCAAAGAAGACTTCCTCTTCAACGAGGATGAGTATTAATAGGCTTATGTAAGCCTAAACTGCTAAACACTAGCGAGATAAACAAGAACTGTTTGTCTCGCTGGTGCTTTTATTTCTGTAGTGAAAGATGTTCAAGTACACACCTCTATACGCTAACGGCAAAGAGCCCGTCATTGAGGAGCAGGACGTTTATCGCATAGAGATTCCTTATGTTCCAACTTTACAGTCCACTGAGGGCGGCAGCGGACAGAAAAGTGGACCAGAAAGTGGACCAGAAAGTGGACCAGAAACTACCCAGAAAAGAATAATAAAACTTTTGAGAGATAATCCGGATATAACATCAAGACAGATTGCTGAGAGGCTGAAAATGGCCAGAAGTGGAATCAGCAAGCACCTTCATTTACTTCAAGAATCAGGTAAAATCAAGCATATAGGCCCAAATAAAGGTGGTCATTGGGAGGTAATAGATTGAGAGGAAAGATGTTTTTATAGATATTATCGCAGGAGCATTAAATGTGTGGCCTTGATCCAAACGACGAGAAGCAACGCAGGATGGCTACCGCCTATCTGTTAGAGAAGGTGTCATGGACTGGTATGTCCGAGTTCAAAGCAGGTCTTACAGCATCTCGCACTCGGCAACTTTGTGACGCAATGATGGTTCCCAAAGATATGATGGCCCAATCTACTTCTGGCCTCTGGTGGCAAAGGCGGCATCAATACAGGTGGTGGCTCCAATGTAGAACTTACCAACTGGGACGGTACAAAAAAGAAAACAGGATGGGGAAGATAGTAAGTCGATGAACTAAGATAAAACAAAGGTAAACTGTTCCGTCAATAACAGGAAGACTTGCGGTAAGACAGATTTCAATCTAAAGGAGCGTATCTTTAATGATTATCGCGAATGGATTGGCCATTATCTGTCAACCCTCTCTGAGCTCCTTCGAGGTGCCGTTAGAGCAGTCATCGATTATGTTCAGGCTGGCTATCGTAGTTTCTCATATCGCCAGGAGTGCGATGTCAAACGCTATATGAATAGCCAGCCCGACAAAGAGGAAGCTGTAGGTACTGTGCTTAAGGCCTCACTTCCTTTCTTGAAATCTGATGAGCATGAGCGAGTAAAAGGACAGCTTTCTTACATTGCCCAGGAGATGAAGGAAGACCGCCATCAAAACCGAGGTCGTGGATTCCATATGTAGAGGGTTACGCTACAATCGAGTAGGAGGTGAACACTAATCAGAGGTGTTCACCTCTTTTCGTGTTCA
>CAMVIB010000026.1 GCA_947167455.1 uncultured Prevotellaceae bacterium
ACTGTTTCAGCTAATGAAGAGAAAAAGTGTCTAGTGAAATCAGGAAAAGTCAGTTTCCGCACGTTTGCAACCCCGTTTCCGCACGTTAGCAACCCCGTTTCCGCACGTTAGCAACCCCGTTTCCGCACGTTAGCAACCCCGTTTCCGTACGTTAGCAACCCCGTTTCCGCACGTTAGCAACCCCGTTTCCGCACGTTTGCAACCCCGCAGGGGTGGGGCTCATCACAGGCAGGGGGCAGCTCCTGCTGTAGCCGAAACGCCCCCCGCAAGGGTGGCTCATCACATTGATATAGGTGGGTCCTATAAATTAGCTTTGGATTGCTCTCAGGCTGTTTTCGAGCAGCTTTGACCTCAAGCCCGCCGAAGCGTAGCGGGCAGCACGGCGCTTGCGACGCTTGACACTTCAGGCGCTCGAGCTCTGCTCGCTCCACACTTGGAGAACGGTTCTTCGCGCTCGACCTTTGGTCGCTTCGCTCAGCAAAGAAGTGTCGAAGCGACCGAAGGTCGAGCGCCTAGAGGATTCACCTTCATCGCCTAGGGGTTGAGTTTGTCCCACGTTCGTGGGCCCATTGTCCCACGTTCGTGGGCTCATTGTCCCACGTTCGTGGGCTCATTGTCCCACGTTCGTGGGACAAGTATATCCCCTGGGCGATGAAGGTGAATCCCCTGGGCGATGAATGGATATGCTCTAAGCGATGAATGGATATGCTCTAGGCGATGAATGGATATCCTCTGGGAGATGAATGGATATCCTCTAAGCGATGAATGGATATGCTCTGGGCGATGAATGGATATGCTCTAGGCGATGAATGGATATCCTCTAGGCGATGAATGGATATGCTCTGGGCGATGAATGGATATCCTCTTGGTGATGGATGTCTATCCTCTATATGATTATCCGCAATCGTACCACCAAGACGCTGGAAGCGTCTCCTCTCAATAACCGGGGGTGCGCAGTACCCCCGGATAGGGACAAAAAGGTGAACATCGACCCTGAAGGGGTCGCCCATTACGCTGTTCGGGCACTCTTTCAGAGTGCTTGCCTCTATAGAGCTTGTTATCCGGGGGTGCTCGCTACGCTCGTACCCTCGGTTACCAAAGCGAAGACCGCGTTGCGGTCTCTTTGGTGGTATGATTGCGGATAATCATTATCCTCTATGTTATGAAGGTGCAGGTTGCGAAGGTCATAACTTGCGGAACTTGCATAGCGAGTCCACTTGAAAAAGCAGAAGAACGAATGAAACGGGCAACGCCCCGCGCTGACGCAATTCCAAGGACTTCTTCACGTAGACTCAATAGCGTGATGTTCAGCCGCTAATCCTGAGTGGGGGCATTCTCATCGCCAGATGTCTCGGCGCTCTTCATGGCAATGACCTCGAGGAGTATGGCCAGTTGGTTGGGCGATGTGTGTGTGGCGAGGAGTGTGCGTGCGTCCTCGCGGAACGCTTCTTGCCAGAAAGCGAAACTTTGTTTGTTCTTAGCCTTGGCGAAGGCCTTGGCGAAGGTGGCGTATGCCTCGATGGCTTCGCTACGTTTGTCCTGCAGCCACAGGGCGTGTCCCAGGTTGAGGCAGTCCTCCCATCGTGCGTTTCGGCTCTGCACGAGAGCGTCGTAGTATTGTTCTGCGCGTGTGAATTTGCCCTGGTGCAGGGCGCACCATCCTATGGCCCGTTTAATGTTTTTTGAGCTGTTGCCCTCAAACTCCAGCTGGAAGAGCCTGTTCGCGGCATCGTCCCAGCGTTCGAGTTTTATGAGGCAGTATGCCAGTTGCTCGGAGATGTCAGGCTGCGGCTCGTCGTGCAGCATGCTTTCCAGCTCTGTCACTGCTGCCTGCCATTGTCCGAGAGCCTGATGGCACTGTGCTTTCTCGTAGGTGATCTCATCGTCGGAGTCGTCGAGGAGCCGTGCCTGGCTGAGTGCTTCGATGGCTCGCTGCCACATCTCGAGGCTCATCAGTGCCTTGCCTTTCTGGCACAGCAGTTGGGCATTTGCGCCTGTGCGCTCTTGTGTTGACGTGATGATGGTGAGGGCTTCTGCCGGGGCCTGCATCCACAGCAGCGTCTCTATTGTCGGCCTGACATCTTCGTAGCTGAGGAAGATGTCGGCAAACATCGGCATCGTGGGCATCAGCGTGTCTGCCGACAGCTGCATGACGTTGTGGGGCTGCTCAGGCTGTTGTGAGGTGTTGCAGTAGCGGTACATCATCTGCGCATAGTTGTCGTAGGCGTTGAGGTCGCGGTAGGCGTCGGGCATGTCGGATATGTCCTCTATCTGACTCATGGCCTCATTCAGCATCTGTGCCATGGACGCACTCTTCTCACTGAGGAAGTTGAGCATGGAGACGTATGAGTAGCTGCTGGTGTCGCATAATCTGGAGTCCTTGATGATGCTCAGCGTGAGCTTCGGCGTGCCTTGCTCTTCGAGCGTGTGCTTCACGAATGGGTACTTCAGTACGAACGGGTAGAAGAAGTGGGCCACGGTCTTGAAGAAGGTGAAGGACTTTGTCATCAGCTTGAATGATGAGAAGTCGGTGTCGAAGCCGCTATGTCTTAGCTCTTCCATCCGCTGAGCCTGTCTGGAGAAGAGTTCTGTAATCTTCTTTTTGTCCTTGCCCAGGTCGGACATGTTGATGCGTATGGTCTTTATGGGTTTGCTGTCATCGCTGTCGTCGAGGAACTTCATCTGTTTCTTGATGATTTTGCCGATGGCAGGCATGAACTCGTCGAGTTTGCCCTCCACACGTTCTGTGACAGCCGCCCTGACAAGGGCCTCGTTAATTCTCCTGGCAGTCTCTGCGTTCTCGGCGAAGAGCGTGTGCATCTCTTCGCAGATGTCTGGATAGAAGTCTATGAGCATGTGCCACTGTCGGTGTATGAGCGTCAGCCCCATGAGGAGCCGCACACGGTAGTCCTCGTCGTCCTCGTCTTCGGCGGCGGCTCTCTGTGCGAGTCTGAGTAGTATCCTGAGCCTGTATTCGCAGAAGCTGTCGAGACATCCTACGGTGAATGCCGACACTATCGTCAGGCGTGCAAAGCGTGGTAGTGCTGCGGTGGCTCCGACGAGGGATGTGTCGGCGTTGTTGGTCAGCAGCCAGAAGCGGGCCTTGTCGAAGGCGGCGTCCACGGCATCGTAATACTCCTGCGTGTCGTCGTTGGCATGGCTAAGGTACATGATGTTGCCCATGAGCTGTGTCTCGCGTATCGATGAGTCTGCGCTGTCGTGCTGGTCGGCATAGCGTGCGAAGGTCGGGGTGTCGGATTTCCCGATACGCCACAAGATGGTTATGTCGTGCAACAAGGCTATCGTTCGCCGCACGATGGCATAAAGGCTGTCGTCGAGGTGCTCGTCGTTACCGCCCTGTGCGGCGAAGCGCAGCAGTGCCTCGTAGTCGGAGCGTATCTCCATGAGTGTGTCGAAGGGCGATGGTGGAAATATGTCCCATATTATGCTCTCTGACAGTGCGAGTGCGTCCACGAGCCGCCTCTCAGCGATGGCTTGCACCGTCTGCCGGCAGATGTTCTTGAAGGCTTCATAGTCCATATCTTCGATGGTGTGGTTGTGCTGATGGTGCACTCACCTTATGGTTTTATTATGGTGTTGTTGACGAGCGTGTCGGCGGTATAGTCTTTTCGTGCTCGTCCTCTGCCTTGCAGCCATTTCAGGGCCTCCTGGGCGTCGGCTCTGCGTATGGTGTCGAGTGCAGCAAAAGGCGGCATGGCCGTGCTCACGCTGTCGGCGATCGAGTCGGGCAGTGCGCAAATGTCTCTGAGCAGCGCCGGCAGGCTGTCGCGTTCGGCACCGTTTAGTCTGTCAGAGGCTATGCCGTAGCCCTGGAACAGCTGTCGCAGCTGGCGTGTGCGTGTCGTGTCGTCCATCACCCATCGGGGCACTACGTATGCTGCGAGGCGCGGGCTGAGGTTCCGTGTTGACAGGTGGCGGTTTGCTCCGAGCAGTGTCATCTGTGTGACGTATGGTTCGGGCAGAAAAGCGGCGTCCATCGTTCCGTTGACGAGCATTGCCGTTCTTATGGCGACGTCGTTGATCTGTGGCCTGAAGATGGCATCGGCCTCCATCTGTGCCGTGTCGGTGGCACGGTCGCTCCAGTAGTCGGTGATGCTGTGTCGTGCCACGGCCACCATGCGTTCGCGCAGTTGCGGTATGGAGCGCACGCGTCCGCGTCGCGGTGTCACCAGTTCGAGTGCTCCCTCTGTGGCAGCCACGGCCACCACGCCGAAGGTGTCGGCCTGCTGCATCATGATGGCACGTATGAGGTCGCTGTAGGCTATCTCTGCGCGGCGATGCAGCAGTGCCGTGTCGGTGTCCAGCTGTGCCTGTAGAGTTGTGATGCGCACGTCGAGTCCCATGGAGTCGTAGATGCCCATCTTCTTGGCAAAGTAAATGGGCAGGCAGTCGGCCACGGGCATCAGCGACACATGTAGTGCGGCAGAGTCGCGACGTGCCTCCTGCTCTGGCGACGGCCCTTGCTGCTTGCCTGTGCATGCCGTGAGCAGCAGCAGCAGGAACAGTAAAAAGCCACCCCCCGCCCTCCCTGTGAGGGAGGGAGCGGTCACTCTTGCGGTTGAATCCTTTTCCATATCGTATTGATGGCGTTTAATTCTTGAAAGGTAACCACTCCCTCCCTTTTAGGGAGAGCGGGGGGTGGGATAAATAATATATGTGTCCTGTTATCCCTTGATGGCAGCTACGCCGGGTAGCACCTTGCCCTCGATGGCCTCGAGGAGAGCTCCGCCGCCGGTGCTGATGTAGCTCACCTTGTCCTCAAGTCCGAACTTGTGGACGCAAGCCACGCTGTCGCCTCCTCCGATGAGTGAGAATGCGCCTTCGGCAGTAGCTTTTGCCACGGCATCGCCGATGGCACGGCTGCCGGCGGTGAAGTCATCGCACTCGAAGCAGCCTGCGGGGCCGTTCCAGAGTATTGTCTTGGCACCCTCGATGGCGGCGGCGAACTTAGCCTGGCTCTTGGGGCCGACGTCGAGTCCGTCCCATCCTTCCTCGATGGCATTGGAGGGGAATGTCTTGATCTCGGCACCGGGCTTCACGCAGAAGTTGCCGAAGTCATAGCCAGTGCAGCACACGCTGTCCTCTGCCAGCACGAGCTCCACGCCGTTCTTCTTGGCCATCTCCTCCACGCCGAGAGCCACGTCGAGCTTGTCGAGCTCCACGATGCTGTTGCCGATCTCGCCGCCGTGGGCCTTCATGAAGGTGTAGGTCATGCCGCCGCAGAGAATGAGCTTATCGACCTTGCCCAGCAGGTTCTCGATGATGCCGATCTTGGTGCTGACCTTCGAGCCACCCATGATGGCCACGAAGGGTCGCTTGATGTCGTTGAGGACGTTGTCAACGGCCTGCACTTCCTTCTCCATGAGTAGGCCGAGCATCTTGTTGTCGGCATCGAAGTAGTCGGCGATGACAGCCGTGGAGGCGTGACGGCGGTGAGCGGTGCCGAAGGCATCCATGACGTAGCAGTCGGCATAGCTTGCCAGGGTCTTGGCAAACTCCTTCTGGCTCTCCTTCATGGCCTTCTTGGCAGCGTCGTAGGCGGGGTCTTCCTTGTCGATGCCCACGGGCTTGCCTTCCTCCTCGGGATAGTAGCGCAGGTTCTCGAGCAGGAGGACCTGACCCATCTGGAGGGCAGCAGCCTGGTCGGCAGCCTTGGCGCAGTCGGGTGCGAACTGCACGTCAACGCCGAGGGCGGCGCTCACGGCGGGCACGATCTGCTTGAGCGAGAGTTTGGGGTTCACCTTGCCTTTGGGCTTGCCCATGTGGCTCATGATGATGAGGGCGCCGCCGTCTGCCAGGATCTTCTTCAGAGTGGGCAGTGCACCGCGGATACGTGTGTCGTCGGTGATGTTACCGTTTCCGTCGAGAGGCACGTTGAAGTCAACGCGCACGATGGCCTTCTTGCCAGCAAATTTGTAATCGTGGATTGTCATAACTTTGTTAATAGTTTAAGTAAAATATGTTTTGTGGTTAGGTCTTTTTGTGCTGCAAAGGTAGTGCTTTCCTGTGAGGCGTGCAAGCATTTAAGTTTTTTTATTATAGTGTGCACACACATGTGCGAGGCCGCACTCCATGCAGTGCGGCCGCAGTGCTGTGCAGACGTAGCGTCCGTGCAGTATGAGCCAGTGGTGTGCCCGCGGCACTTTGTCCTCTGGGATGTGGCGCATGAGCACGCGTTCCACGGCAAGCGGCGTCGTGGCCGACGTCGGCACGAGTCCGAGTCTGTGGCTCACGCGGAAGACGTGTGTGTCAACGGCCATGCGTGCCTGTCCGAAAGCCACGCTGAGCACCACGTTGGCCGTCTTGCGCCCTACGCCGGGCAGGCGTGTCAGCTCGTCGATGGTTGATGGCACTTCGCCGCCGTAGTCGTTGACGAGCATACGTGCCAGCTCCACCAGATGGCGTGCCTTGCTGTTGGGATAGCTCACGCTGCCGACGTATGTCAGCACCTCTTCTGTCGTGGCTGCTGCCATGGCCTCGGGGGTGGGGTATGCCTCGAAGAGTGGCGGTGTGACCATGTTGACGCGCTTGTCGGTGCACTGTGCGCTGAGCACCACGGCAACGAGCAGCTGGAAGGTGTCATGAAAATGCAGCTCCGTCTCGGCCACGGGCATAGCTTGCTCGAAGTGGCTCAAGACGGAGCTGTAGCGTTGTCGCAGGGTCATTGTGCTATGGTGCTGTGTCTTCTTACTTTACTGCCACCTTCCTGCCTCCGATGATGTAGATGCCGGGCTTGAGGCCGGAGGTGCCGCTGTTGGCCACACGTTGTCCGCTGAGGGAATATACAGCGTTGCCCTGACGGCTGTCGCGCACATGCACTTGGGCGATGGCCGTTGCCGGTGTCGGGATGAAGATGCTCTGGTTGTAGTAGTTGGGTGGCAACAGGTTGTAGCCGCTCCAGTCACCGTCGGGATCGGGCGAGAGTGCCATCTGCAGGAGCATGAGCTGGGGCATCTGGCTTGCCGGGGCTAAGTACTGCCACTCGCCGAACCAGAAGGTCTTCGTCTCGCCGGCTCGCATCTGCACGTGTGTGCTCGGCAACGACTGGCGTTGCATGTTGGCCTGCCATGTCTTGGGCACACCGCTCTCGTCAAAGCTTGCAGCCTCAAAGAGCAGTGGGATGAGATAGGTGTCAGTGTCCTCGTTGGCATGCAGAGTTGCCTTGAATACCATGTGGTCGAGTGTCGGCACGGTGTTCTCCACGGGCGTTGTAAGGTACAGCCCCGGCACGGTGCCGCTGAGCTTGATGCGCTGGCTGACGGGAGCTCCGTGCAGGTGGCGGAAAGGCATCCACGTCTCGTCGCCCACGAATTGCATCTCCCCGCCCACGACCTTCACCGTGTATGCGCGGAAGACGGCCTCGACGTCGTAGTCGCCCGAGGGCATGAACTGCAGCTCTGTCTTGGGGATGTCAATGTGTTCGAGAACCATCAACGACTGCATGAGTATGGGTGACTCGATGGGCATCATGATGACGTTGCTCTCGCCTGTCGCCACGTTGGTGAAGCGCAGCGCGAACTCACAGTATCTGTCTGTGCCGCGGTTGCTGTGGTTGTAGAAGTTGCCGTACATTGACAGCCAGATGTTCGACATGTCCTCGGCGATGGTGAGCGGGCGTGCAATCTCATCCTCGCTGAGGCTCTCGCCGTCCATGCTCACAAAGTCAACGCGGGGCTTGCCTCCGGCATCGGGCTTCATGCCGAGTATGGCGGCCTGGTAGATGTCGTAGCTCTCTTTGGTGCTTGAGCCGCCGATGCCGTCGGGCTCGGGTGCGAGGATGTCGGTGCCGGTGAGCAGGAAGTAGCCGTCCTGCCAGCCTTCCCATCCCCAGTTGATGTGGTACATCCCCTTGCCGTCTGTGCCGTCAATAATCCATGTGTGTGAGACATTGCTGGCCGTGGTGCCGCTGTAGATGACGGGGCGTCGGGCTTCCAGCTCGTCGCAGATGAGGTCCTCCCACTCGGCATTGTCGTGGAAGTCGCGTTCCTCGTAGATGGCTGATGCGTCATAGCCGAAGTATGTGTTCATGGCGAAGGGTATAAGCATCGTGGCAGACCCCGATGAGAACTCGCCGAACTGCATCTCCATGGCGTAGGCCGCATCGGCGACGAGTGTGGCTACGGCGGCCTTCTGGTCTTCCGTGGCGTCGGAGATGTTGTAGTTGTCGAGAATGTTGTCCCAGTCGTAGGTGTGTCCTGTGAAACGGCGTGTCACTGTCTCCGTCAGGTCACGGTCGGTGTGTTCCCACACGTAGTGAAGGTCGCCCTTGGGGGCTTGGGGGTGGCGGTAGTACTTCATCAGCTGTGAGATGGCTGTTGCCACGCATCCTGTGACGGCTTTGGTGGTTCTGCCCTCAGTGGATTCAATCATGACGACCTCGGGGCAGTCGTCGTTGTAGGGTGACATCTGACCCCACTTCGTGGTGAGCAAGGGCGACACAGTGCTGCGGGCGTTATGTCGTGGTGCACGCGCCGTGGTGCTGGCCTTGGCGGCCTTGACCTGACGGGCATACTCGCCAAGCCACGCACGCATGTTGTCGGGAACGGTACTGAAGTCGGTGAGCTCTTTGGTGTCTGAATAGGCCAGGACGCTCTCACACTTGTCATCGGCAGCGACGATGATATATCCCTGCCCCGGGCGGTTGAAGACGTAGAACAAGTCTTCACCGTCCTGACGCTCGGTGTAGATAAGTGTAGGTTGTGCATTGAAGCTTAGGGCCTTGATGCGCTTGGCGGGGCTGGCAGTGTGGCTGGAATAGGTCGCCGCGATGTGCATGGCCTCTGTGGGGACGATGGTACGTGCATGTGCTACCGTGGCGCATAGTGCCATGGCTCCGATGAAGAGTCTGAACTTTCTCATTGTAGTGTCTTTTATATATAATGTGTGTGTCTTCGACTTCAGGCTGCAAAGTTACGACTTTAAGTGTCATGAGCAAAGAAAATGCTTGAAAAGTTTTTGCAAACGACGTTTTTTCCGCTTTTCTGTCGTGTAAGTTTGGCAGATTAGTATGGAGTTAGTACTTTTGTCTCCACATTTCCATCATATTTCCATCTGATGACAACAACTCTACTTGCACTGGGCTTTGCCGCGCTGGCATGTGCCGACAGCGTGCCGCAGCCTGTTGACATAGCCACACGCATGGCGGCAGAGTCGGCAGTCCTCGACACGTCACACACGAGGCAGTTGGCCGTGGAGTTTCGTGCGATGGCATTCTTCAAGGACAACGAGTACGGCGGCGAGCATGCCCGGGGCTACAGCCTCCCGGGCTTCTGGCTGCGCCCGGCGCTGACATATCAGCCCCTTGACTTCGTGAAGCTTGAGCTCGGAGCCCATGCCTTGGTGTTCGACGGTGCCAACAAATATCCGTGCTATGCCTACCACGACATCGGGACGTGGAAGGGCAGCCAGTATCAGCGTGGAGCCCATGTGCTGCCGTTCTTCCGTGCCACGGCGGTGTGGAAGAAGACGACCTTCGTCTTCGGCGACATCTATGGCGGAGCGTCTCACGGACTCATGGAGCCCCTCTGCACGCCCGAGCTGAACATCACGCAAGACCCGGAGATGGGCTTCCAGCTGCTGCACCGCCGCCGTCGCTATACCCTTGACGCATGGGTCAACTGGCAGAGCTATATCTTCGAGGAGGACACACACCAGGAGGCATTCACCGTGGGTGTCGTTCAGCGCATAGCACTCACGCGCCCGTCGGCGCCTGTGCAGCTCTACCTGCCCATAGACATCGTCGTGCAGCACCGTGGCGGCGAGCAGGATTTGCCTGCATACGACCGTGGCGTGCAGACCATCACCAACGGCGGCGTGGGGCTTGGCCTGCGGTGGCAGCCACATGGAGGCGTGCTGCGCCAGCTCGATGCCGACGTGGCGGCACTCGCCGCCTGGCAGCAGAGCGGCAAGCTGTGGCCCTTCAACCTTGGCGTGGCAGGCACGGCAGGCGTGTCGGCACTCATGCGCTACGACCTGCGCCTCTTCGCACGTGTGGCGGGGGCTCGCAACTTCGTGCCGCTCTACGGCGTGCCCTTCTTCTCCACTCTCTCGCAGCGACCCGAGGGCGGACGTTTCGCCTACGTGGTGACGCCGCAGATAGGCCTGGAGTGGAGCCACACCTTTGCCCGCGACTATATCGTGGGTGCCAAGGCAGAGACATATCTCACCTTCACCGGCAAGCTCACACGTGCCACGGGCACCGAGCCGCGAGCCTTCGCCAACAACTTCTCATTCGGAGTCTTCTTCCGCTGCTCGCCGCGCTTCCGCCTCTTTACTCACAAGTAACACATCCTCACTATGACAACCGACAACAACCGCATCGTATGGCTCGACTGGCTGCGAGTGACGGCGTGCCTGATGGTTATGACCGTCCATGCCACCGAGCCGTTCTACATCGGAGGCGAGGGTGCTCAGATCCTTACAGCGGCAGATGCCTTCTGGGCTTCGCTCTCCGACTCCTTTGTGCGCGCGTGCGTTCCTTTATTTATCATCGCATCGAGCTACCTGCTCTTTCCCGTCGGCGTGACGACGCGCGAGTTCTTCGGTCGCAGGCTGTCACGACTGCTGGTGCCTTTCGTAGTATGGTCGCTGGCATACGCCCTGGCATGGGGAGAGCCTGTTGCCAATCTGCAGGCCCTGCTGCTCAACTTCAACTACGCTGCCGGACATCTGTGGTTCGTGTATATGCTGCTCGGGGTGTATCTGCTCATGCCCATGCTCTCGCCGTGGGCCGAGAGGGTGGGGCGTCGCGAGCTGCAGGGTTATCTGTGTGTGTGGTGTCTGACGCTCTTCATACCCTTCGTGCGCGAAGCGGCATCGGGCGGCACTCCTCTCGTCATGCATGGCCCCACGGGCATACCCAATGCTGCCGCCTATCCGCTGTGGGGCGAAGCGAGCTGGAACGGCTACGGCCTTTTCTACTACGTCAGCGGCTTCATAGGCTATCTGCTGCTCGGACTCTATTTCCGACGTTTCGTGCCGGAGTTGTCGTGGCGACGCACACTCGCCATCGCCGTGCCATCATGGCTGGCGGGCTTCTGGGTGTGCTTCGAAGGCTTCTTCTCCAGGGTCTTCGACATGGGGCTGGATTTCCCCCTCGCCGGACCCGTGGACTGGGTCGTGGGGTGGGAGACACCATGGTACAACGACACCATCGGCGTGGCGCTGATGACTGTCGGGTGGGTGCTCTTCTTCCGTAAGCTCAACGTGCCGGCAACAGCAACACGTGTCAGGGCAGCGCTCACCACCGTCAGCAAGGCCAGCTATGGCATGTACCTCTGCCACATGTTCGTGCTCGCCGCAGCATCGGGCTTCTTCCGCAGCACACTCGGCACAGCCGGAGAGGGATGCCTCGGCATCTGGACGACACCGGTGGAAATCCTGCTGACGGCTCTCACCACATTCGCCGTCACCGCCGTCGTTTGCTCTCTGCTGCAGCGCATACCGTACCTCGGCAAGTGGATTGTCGGATGATGCGGACGTGTCTTTATATTATAACTTAACAATTTCCCTATGAAATCAAAGAAGGTATTCGTGTCGGGCTGTTACGACCTGCTGCACTCCGGCCATGTGGAGTTCTTCCGTCAGGCGGCGGAATACGGCGACTTGTATGTCGGCATAGGCTCTGACGCCACCTATCTGGGTTACAAGCACAGACCAACGGTATATCCCGAGCAGGAACGCCTGTTCATGGTGAAGAGCATCAAGTATGTCAAGGATGCCTACATAAACAGCGGCAGCGGCATCATGGACTTCGTGCCGACCCTCGACGTGGTGCGGCCCGATGTGTTCGTGGTCAACGAGGATGGTGCCTGTGCCGAGAAGGAACGCGTGTGTCGCGAGCGCGGGATAGAGTATGTCGTGCTGAAACGCACGCCGCAGCAGGGCCTTGAGGCACGTTCGAGCACATCGCTGAAAGCCGCCACCTGCCAGCTGCCGACGCGTCTGGACTTGGCAGGAACGTGGATAGACCAGCCTTACGTGTCATGTCACGGCGGCGGCTGGGCCATTACCATCTCGCTGGAACCTACCTTCGAGGTGCGCGAGCGCTGCGGTCTGAGCACCTCCACGCGCAACATCATCAAGAGCATCTGGCCTATGCGCCTGCCCAACATGCAACCCGAGATCCTGGCACGTCTGGTGTTCTGCTTCGAGAACAACCCGGAGCGCAGCGACGGCTTCGTGAGTGGCGCACAAGATGCCATCGGCATCTGTGTGCCGGGGCTCTGCCGACACTATTACGCCGGCCACTTCTGGCCCGAGAAGATAGAGACGTGCGACGACGAGGCCACGCTGACATGGCTCGAAGACCATCTGTGCATGATTCCGTTGGCACCGAGGCCTGTAGGATGCGTGGTGGTGGAGGGGCGCGACATCACGCCGACAAAGGTGCTGGCGCTGACATCGGCTGCCGATGCGTGCTGGGAGGCCATCATGCGTCACGACCTCGATGGCTTTGCCGCTGCCTACCGTGCGTCGTTTGATGCGCAAGTGGCGATGTTTCCCGGCATGGTGCGGCCGGCAATGGCCGGTAGCGGTGATGCTGCCGTTGCTGATGTCCCCGACATCGAAGGTGCCATAGCGCGGTGGAAGGCCGAGCCTGGCGTGCGTGCCTGGAAGATGCCCGGAGCCGGCGGAGGCGGCTACCTGGCTCTTGTGGTTGACGACGTCCGGCAGTTCAGTTCCCGGCACGACGAGGCTATCGAACTCAAGATAAGGCGGCGCATATCGTAGGCTTGTCATTTGATGACAGGAGCGTCGATGCCGCATCTCACATTCTACATTTACATTTTACATTCAAATGAAAAGAACTCTTCTTTGGGCGGCATTGGCTCTGATGAGCAGTACCGCCATGGCTCAACTCAACGTCCAGTTGCATTACGACCTGGGGCGTGACCTGTGGGGAAGTCAGCTCAGCAACCGTCCGCGTCTGACCGCCACCGTCGAGAATTTCACGCCTGACAGATGGGGCTCGACATATTTCTTCATCGATGCCGACTTCGGCGACAAGTTCGTGAAGAGCGGCTACGGCGAGATAGCCCGCGAGCTGCGTTTCTGGAAAGCCCCGATAGCCATTCACGTGGAGTACAACGGCGGCTTGCAGCGAGCCGCCTATGGCTATGACGATGCCTACCTCATCGGGCCGGCATGGAACTGGGCGAGCCCTGATTTCAGCAAGACGGTGTCTGTACAGCTGATGTACAAGTGCTTGGCGCATCATGAGAACCACGGCGGCAGCTGTCATAGCTTCCAGCTGACGGGCGTATGGGGCCTCCAGCTGGCAGGCGGGCTGTGCACCTTCTCAGGCTACTGTGACATCTGGTATGACAAGGGCGTCAACGGACGTATGGTGCTGAGCAGCGAGCCGCAGTTCTGGGTTAACCTGTGGCATCTGCCGCGCATCCACGACGAAGCAAAATGGAGCGTCGGCACGGAGGTGGAGGTGTCAAACAATCTCGTGTGGCCCTCGCAGGGACGCAACAACCGCTTCTACGTGATACCCACCGTGGCGATGAAGTGGACGTTCTGATCAGTCTGCTACGATGCGTATGCCACCCTTGTCGGCGCTGGCCACGCTTTGTGCGTAGGCACGCAGTGCCTTGGAGACGTTGCGCGTGCGCTTGAGCGGCCGCTGCGGGCGTGCTGCCAGCTCGTCGGCAGAGAGCAGGACATTGATGGAGCGCGAAGGAATGTCAATCTCTATGATGTCGCCGTCGATGATCTTGCCGATGTTGCCGCCGCTGGCAGCCTCGGGCGAGATGTGGCCTATGCTGAGGCCGCTGGTGCCTCCGCTGAAGCGCCCGTCGGTGATGAGGGCGCACTCGCGGCCGAGGTGCATGCTCTTGATATAGGACGTGGGGTAGAGCATCTCCTGCATTCCCGGGCCGCCCTTAGGCCCTTCGTGTGTGATGACGACGACGTCGCCGGCCTTCACCTTGCCGCCGAGGATGCCCTCGCAGGCTTCCTCCTGAGAGTCAAAGACTACGGCTGGGCCGCTGAAGTGCCAGATGCTCTCATCTACGCCGGCTGTCTTCACCACGCAGCCGTCCGGGGCAATGTTGCCGAAGAGGATGGCCATGCCGCCGTCGCGGGTATAGGCATGCTCGATGTCGCGTATGCAGCCCCGGGCACGGTCGGTGTCGAAGTCGTCGTAGTAGCTGTGCTGGCGGCCGAGGGCTGTGCAGAAGTCACCGGCGGGAGCGGATTTGTAGATCTCGGCAGGGGTCAGGGGGCCATCGACGCCAAGAGGCCCTGACTTAAGGATGGTCACGTCGTGCGATGCGATGTCGTCGGCCAGCGTATGTCCGTTGACGCGCCGCACGCCGGTGTCTATGAGTCCGCCCTTGGCAAGCTCTCCCATGAGAGCCAGCACGCCGCCGGCACGTCCGAACTCCTGCACGCTGTAGCGCTGGCTGTTGGGCGACAGCTTGCAGAGGAACGGCGTCTTGCGCGAGAGAGCGTCGATGTCGGCCATCGTGAAGTCCACGCCGGCCTCTTGTGCTACGGCAAGGAGGTGGAGCACGGTGTTCGTGCTGGCTCCCATGGCGATGTCGAGCGTCATGGCATTGAGGAATGCCGTGCGTGTGGCTATGCTGCGTGGCAGCACGCTCTCGTCGCCGTTCTCGTAGTAGGCGATGGCGTTGCCCACAATCTGACGTGCCGCTGCCTGCATGAGCCTGCGACGGTTGACGTGTGTGGCGAGGATGGTGCCGTTGCCGGGCAGCGAGAGGCCGATGGCCTCGGTGAGGTTGTTCATGGAGTTGGCAGTGAACATGCCCGAGCAACAGCCGCAGCCGGGACATGCACGCTGCTCTATCTCTGCCAGCTCCGTGTCGCTCACCGTGGGGTCGGCACCCTTCACCATCGCCGTGATGAGGTCGATGTTCTCACCTTTGTACTTGCCTGCCTCCATGGGGCCTCCGCTCACGAAGATGGTAGGGATGTTGAGACGCATGGCGGCCATGAGCATGCCGGGCGTCACCTTGTCGCAGTTGGAGATGCACACCATGGCGTCGGCCTTATGGGCATTCACCATATACTCTACCGAGTCGGCGATGATGTCGCGCGAGGGCAGAGAGTAGAGCATCCCGTCGTGACCCATGGCGATGCCGTCGTCGATGGCGATGGTGTTGAACTCGGCAGCATAGCAGCCGAGGCTCTCTATCTCTGACTTTATGAGCTGTCCGGCCTCGTGGAGGTGGGTGTGCCCGGGCACGAACTGTGTGAATGAGTTGACGACGGCAATTATGGGCTTGCCGAACTGCTCTTTCCTCATGCCGTTGGCGACCCATAACGCCCTGGCACCGGCCATACGCCGACCTTGTGTGCAGACAGCGCTGCGCAGTTGATGTATCATTTTGTAGGTTGTTTAGGTGATTTTGGCCGCAAAAGTATGTCAAAAGGTGATGAAATGCAAATTTATTCTACATTTAGTGATGACGACAGCAGAAAAAACTGTATCTTTGCACCCAATTTGATGGGGTGATGAACCCCGATACGTTGACACAACCATACTTGAAAGCAATGAACAGATACATCAAAGTGAGCTATAAGATGTTCACCAACTCGGCAGCAAGCCACAAGGAGCTTTACGACAGCGGTCAGCCCGTGGCCTTCGTCACGGGAATGGGACTCATGGTTGACGGCTTCGAGAAGCGGCTGTCTGACATGGAACCCGGCACGCAGTTCGACTTCACCTTGCCGCCCGAGGAGGCTTTCGGCCTTCGCGACGAGGGTAAGGTCGGTGCCGTGCCGCGCAAGCTCTTCGAGATTCAGGGCAAGTTCGACGACGTGAACGTCTTCCCGGGTGCTGAGGTGCCCCTTCAGGACAAAGAGGGCAACAACTTCTTAGGCACCGTGGTGCGCGTGACGGAGACGGAGGTCGTCATAGACCTCAACAGCCCCTTTGCCGGACGTGCCATACAGTTCACTGGCACCCTCCACGACAATCGTGAAGCCACCCTTCAGGAGATAGAATACACCGCCCGCGTGCTCAGCGGCGAGACCACGTCATGCGGCGGCTGCGGCGGTTGTGGCGGCGGTCACTGTGGCGGCTGCGGCAGCAACGACACAAGCGACAGGAAAGGCGGCTGCGGCGGCTGCGGCGGCTGCGGCGACAAATAACAGGCATCGTGCGATGAACACTTTTGGAACACTCTTCCGCCTCACTACCTTCGGCGAGAGCCATGGAGCTGCCGTGGGGGGCATCATAGACGGATGCCCGGCAGGTATAGAAGTCGATGAGCAATTCATTCAGGCAGAGCTCGACCGCCGGAGGCCGGGGCAGAGCCGTCTCACCACGGCACGCCATGAGGCCGACGGTGTGGAGCTACTGTCGGGAGTCTTCGAGGGACGCACCACGGGCACGCCCATAGGCTTCATGGTCCGTAACGCCGACCATCACAGCTCCGACTACGACAACCTGCGCGACGTGTTCAGACCCTCTCACGCCGATTACACCTATCATGCCAAATACGGCCTGCGCGACCATCGCGGAGGCGGACGCTCGTCGGCACGCGAGACCATAAGCCGTGTCGTAGGAGGAGCCTTCGCAAAACTCATGCTGCGCCAGCATGGCATTGACGTGCGAGCATGGACAGCACAGGTGGGCGACATCGCCTGCGAGCGCGACTGGACACGCCTCGACCTCAGCCTCGTGGAGACAAATGACGTACGTTGCCCCGATGCCGAGGCAGCGCGCAGGATGGAGCAGCTCATACTGAGGGTGAAGGCCGACGGCGACACCATCGGCGGCATCATCGGCGGCGTCATCACAGGCTGCCCGGCAGGCCTCGGAGAGCCTGTCTTCGGCAAGCTGCACGCACAGCTCGGTGCCGCCATGCTGAGCATCAACGCCGTGAAGGGCTTCGAGTACGGAGCCGGCTTCGACGGCGTCAGCCAGCGAGGGTCAGAGCAGAATGACATCATGCTGCCGTCGGGCAACGGCCTGCCGCCACGCTTCGCCACCAACAACAGCGGAGGCATACAGGGCGGCATCTCCAACGGCCAGCCCATAACCTTCCGCGTGGCCTTCAAGCCTGTGGCTACGCTGCTCAGACCCCAACCTACCGTGGATGTCCGCGGACAGGAGGCAACGGTGAGCGCACGCGGACGTCACGACCCGTGCGTCCTGCCACGTGCCGTGCCTGTCGTTGAAGCCATGGCGGCAATGACGATAGCCGATGCTTTTTTGGAGTATAATGCGAGAAAATATAAATCATAAATCACAAGTATGTTAACATTCAGCATAGCCCTCGTTGCTCTCGTAGTGGGCTATTTTCTCTATGGCGCCTTTGTAGAGCATGTCTTTGGCGTCCAGCCTGAGCGCACCACACCTTGCCATCGTCTGAGCGATGGCGTAGATTACATGCCCATGCCCACGTGGCGAGTATATCTCATTCAGTTCCTCAACATTGCCGGCACGGGTCCCATCTTCGGTGCCATCATGGGCATACTCTTCGGGCCTGCGGCCTACCTGTGGATAGTCTTCGGATGCATATTCATGGGTGCTGTCCACGACTATCTCTGCGGCATGATCTCCCTGCGCAAGGACGGTGCCTCGCTGCCCGAGATGGTAGGCGACGAGCTCGGCACCGTGGCACGTCAGGCCATGCGTGTGCTGTCGATAGTGCTGCTGGTGCTCGTGGGCACGGTATTCGTCACCACGTCGGCAGGGCTGCTCGCCACGATGAGCGACGGAGCATGGGGCTTCGACGTCATGCAGTGGAAGACAATCTTCCTCCTGCTCGTATTCCTCTACTGCATACTCGCCACACTCCTCCCCATCGATGCGCTGATAGGGCGTCTATACCCCGTCTTCGGGGCCGCGTTGCTCATCATGGCCGTGGGAGTGGGATACGGCATCTTCACGCAAGAGGGATGGTTGCCGGAGATCACCGATGCGCCGTTCCAGAGCCATCATCCCAAGGGCTTGCCCATCTTCCCCTTCCTGTGCATCACCATCGCCTGCGGAGCCATCAGCGGCTTCCATGCCACACAGTCGCCACTCATGTCGCGATGTCTGGAGAACGAGCGCCGCGGACGCCTCGTGTTCTACGGAGCCATGATAACAGAGGGCGTGGTGGCTCTCATCTGGGCTGCCGCGGCCATTAAGTTCGCATCGGCAGCAGAGGGAGCTGCCGATGCAGGCGCCGACGGGGCATACGCCTCACTGTCCGACATCATGACGAGTGGAGGCAAGAGCAACCCGGCTCTCATCGTCAACATGATATGCCAGACATGGATGGGGCGCATAGGGGCTGTCCTGGCTGTGCTCGGCGTGGTGGCAGCACCCATCACCAGCGGCGATACAGCCTTCCGCTCGGCACGTCTCATCGTGGCCGACTTCCTGCACATGCCTCAGGCCAAAATGTGGAAGAGACTCATACTGGCATGTCCGCTCTTCGTCTGCTCGGCACTGCTCGTCTTCGTGGACTTCGACGTGCTGTGGCGCTACTTCGCATGGACCAACCAGACGCTGGCCACATGTTTCCTCTGGACGGCTGCCGTGTGGCTCCTGCGTGCACATCGCAACTACTGGGTGGCGTTCCTGCCGGCACTGTTCATGACAGTGGTGGTGACGACCTACATCCTCGTCGCCCCCGAGGGCTTCAGCCTCCCGCAGACACACAGCCTCATAGCAGGAGTGGTGATGGCCGTTGTGCTGGGAGCCTGCTTCATGCGCTTCGTGAGCCGCCAGCATGACAAGACGAAATAACAAAAACACACCTCAATAAATGTCAGAAACAAGAAAGAAAGCACTCATCACGGGCGTAACGGGGCAGGACGGCTCATATCTCAGCGAGTTCCTCCTGGCCAAAGGCTACGACGTGCATGGCATAATACGTCGCTCGAGCGTCGATTTCCGCGAGCGCATAGCACACCTCGAGGGACAGCCTCACTTCCATCTCCACTATGCCGACCTCACCGACTCCATGTCGATAGTGAAGGTCGTGGGCTTCGTCAGACCCGACGAGATCTACAACCTCGCCGCACAGAGCCATGTGCAGGTGAGCTTCGACTCGCCGGAGTTCACGGCCAACGTCGATGCCACCGGCGTGCTGCGTGTTCTGGAGGCCGTGCGTGCCTGCGGACTCGAGAAGAGCTGCCGCATCTATCAGGCATCGACGTCAGAACTCTATGGCAAGGTGGAGCAGGTGCCACAGAACGAGCTGACGCCATTCCACCCCTATTCGCCGTATGCCGTGGCCAAGCTCTACGGCTTCTGGATAGTGAAGGAGTACCGCGAGGCATACGATATGTTCTGCTGCTCTGGAATACTCTTCAACCACGAGAGCGAACGCAGGGGCGAGACCTTCGTCACACGTAAGATAACGCTGGCAGCATCGCGGATAGCACAGGGCAGGCAGGAATGCCTATACCTCGGCAACCTCTCCAGCCTGCGCGACTGGGGCTATGCCAAGGACTACGTGGAATGCATGTGGCTCATCCTGCAGCAGGAGCGCCCCGACGACTTCGTGATAGCCACCGGCGTGCAGCACAGCGTGCGCGAGTTCGCCTACTATGCCTTCAAGCATGTGGGCCTCGAACTGGAGTTCCGAGGTCAGGGACTCGATGAGGTCGGCGTCTGCGTCAGCGACACACGCCGGGTGGCTGCCAACGGCAGCACGGCGGCAGCGACATCGCTCGTGGGAAAGACACTCGTGGCCGTGAGCGAGGACTTCTACAGGCCCACCGACGTCGTCAACCTATGGGGCGACCCCTCAAAGGCCAGGGCCAAGCTACACTGGAACCCCAACAAGACATCCTTCGAACAGCTCGTGCAGCTCATGGTGGAGCACGACATGGCCAAGGTGGCCGGAGAAGGGGCTGCAGCAAAGGTGCGCATGAACCTCGCCGAGTACCTCGAAAAGGGAATAGTGAAGTAAAACAACGACAGATGGAAAAGAACAGCAAGATCTTCGTGGCCGGCCACAGAGGCATGGTGGGAAGTGCCATCGTGCGCGAGCTCGAGCGTCAGGGCTACATTAATATAATAACGCGCGCGCACGCGCAACTCGACCTCACACGTCAGGCCGACGTCGAGGACTTCTTCCGGCAGGAACGCCCGGAATATGTCTTCCTCGCCGCTGCAAAGGTGGGGGGCATCGTGGCCAACCAGAGTGCACTGGCCGATTTCATGTACCAGAACATGATGCTGGAGATGAACGTCATAAATGCCGCATGGCACAACGGATGCCGGAAGCTGGAGTTCCTCGGCAGCAGCTGCATATACCCACGCATGGCACCACAGCCCATGACGGAGGCATGCCTCCTCACCGGCGAGCTGGAGAAGACCAACGAGGCCTACGCCCTCGCCAAGATCAGCGGACTGAAGTACTGCGAGTTCCTCAACCGCCAGTACGGCACCGACTACATCAGCGTCATGCCGACAAACCTCTACGGACCCAACGACAACTACCACCCCGAGCACAGCCATGTGCTGCCGGCTCTCATACGACGGTTCCACGAGGCCAAGCTCTCCGGGGCAGAGAGCGTGACATGCTGGGGCGACGGCTCGCCGCTGCGGGAGTTCCTCTATGTCGATGACCTCGCCAACCTGTGCGTCTTCCTTATGAACACTTACAGCGGCAACGAGACCGTCAACGCCGGCACAGGCAAGGAACTCACCATCAAGGCACTCACCGAGCTCGTGGCAAAGGTCGTAGGCTACGAGGGACGCATACTCTGGGACACCACACGCCCCAACGGCACGCCGCGCAAGCTCCTCGACGTCAGCAAGGCAAAGGCGCTGGGATGGACCTACAAGACCGAACTCGAGGACGGCATACGCTTGGCATACGCCGACTTCATCAACAATCCCATGCGTGCCGAGAGGTGAGCGCACCCCTAAGAAACGTTAATTTGCAACAGACGGAAACACATCGTTTCGCTATTTTAAGTACTTTTGCAGCACAAAAGGCAGATAAAACAGACAATTATGACAGACACCAACACCCAACCCATCACAGGAGCCGAGGCGCTGATGCGCTCGCTGGTGGCAGAGGGGGTGAAGACCCTCTTCGGATACCCGGGCGGGTCCATCATGCCCGTCTATGACGCGCTCTATGACCACAGACACGACCTCAACCATATCCTCGTACGCCACGAGCAAGGGGCCGTCCACGCCGCACAGGGCTTCGCGCGAGTCAGCGGAAAGGTGGGCGTGGCAATAGTGACGAGCGGGCCGGGGGCCACAAACACCGTCACCGGAGTGGCAGATGCCATGATTGACTCCACGCCCGTCGTTGTCATCTGCGGACAGGTAGGGGCTGCATTCCTCGGCACAGATGCCTTCCAGGAGGTGGATGTCCTGGGCATGACACAGCCCATCTCGAAGTGGAACTACCAGATACGACGCCCGGAGGACGTGGCATGGGCCGTGAGCCGAGCCTTCTTCATAGCGCGAAGCGGACGACCAGGACCCGTGGTGCTCGACTTCACACGCAACGCACAGGTGGGAATGGTGGACTACAAGCCAGCACACGTGGACTTCATACGCTCCTACCGCCCCACGCCGAAGTACGACATGGAGCACATACAACGTGCTGCACGACTCATCAACGATGCCGTGAAGCCTCTCGTTCTCGTAGGTCAGGGTGTGGAACTGGCTGGGGCACAGAATGAGCTGCGCGCACTGCTCGAGAAGGCACAGATACCTGCAGGATGCACACTGCTCGGACTCTCGGCACTGCCCTCCGACCATCCTCTCAACATGGGAATGCTCGGCATGCACGGCAACCTCGGACCCAATGTGATGACCAACCAGTGCGACGTCCTCATAGCCATAGGAATGCGCTTCGACGACCGCGTGACGGGCAACCCCGACACCTACGCCCGTCAGGCTAAGGTCATACACTTCGAGATCGACCAGTCTGAGTTCAACAAAGTACGACATGCCGAATGCAAGGTGCTCGGCGACTGCAAGGAGACGCTCACCGCCCTGCTGCCACTCATCGAACCCGCCACACACAAGTCGTGGATCGACGGCTTCGCACCATACGCCGAACGGGAGTACAACAAGGTCATCAGAAAAGCCATATATCCTGACAGCGGACCGCTGCTCATGGCCGAAGTGGTGCGGGCCGTCAGCGAGGCAACATGCCATGAGGCCGTCCTCGTCACCGATGTCGGACAGAACCAGATGTTCGCCGCACGCTACTTCAAGTTCACCAAGCCACGAAGCATCGTCACCAGCGGAGGATGCGGGACAATGGGCTTCGGACTGCCGGCAGCGATAGGTGCCACCTTCGGCGCATCCGAACGCACCGTCTGCCTCTTCGTGGGCGACGGAGGGCTGCAGATGACATTGCAGGAGCTGGGAACCGTCATGGAGCAGCGCGCACCGGTGAAGATCATACTCCTCAACAACAACTACCTCGGCAACGTGCGGCAGTGGCAGGAAATGTTCTGGCACCACCGTTACTCGTTCACGCCGATGGCCAACCCCGACTACGAACTCATAGCACAAGCCTATGGCATTCCGGCAGCAACCGTCGTCAGCCGGCAAGACCTCGCCGATGCCGTAACAAAGATGCTGGCAACGCCGGGGCCGTACCTCCTGCAGTGTGCCGTGCTCGAGGAGGACAACGTCTTCCCCATGACACCGCCCGGTGCCAACGTCGATGAGATGCTCCTCGAACTCCCTGCCTCCGACGACGGAAAATGAGACCGCAGGGCTGATGCACCCATGATCCCGTCATTGGGGTGCTCCCTGTCGTAGTGTCAGAAGGGGTGGCTCATCAATAGGTTGTCATGAGTCACCCCTTCTGTTTTTTACAAAAAAAACTTACACATAAAGGTGCTTTTTTTGTCGTAAAAGTTTGGTCGTAACCATTATTATTCCTAACTTTGCCGCGCAAGTAGCCCCGTTGTGGCGTTGCTTTTTGGCTTACGGGCATGCCATGCTATGCCAAGAAGTCAGACGCGAAGCGTGACATCACACCATGCCGAGTCCATGCGCCAAAAAGGCAAATCGCTATCAGTCAGGACTATAAGCTGCTGGGCAGCGGCCCAGTACCATATTGAATAGAAGCGTTATGCTCGTCTTGTTTTCAGAAACCTGAGAAATTTATAAGCACGACAAGAGAACATGATGGCTTCCATGCGTCAGCGTGGACTACCAGCCTCATTCTCTCGTGTACGGTTTTCTCAGGACATCTGAAAGGAGAAAGTGGACACAGTTCCACGCTTCTGCATTTCTGTTCCCCTGACACGATACGCACAGAGAGCAATAAAAGATAAACTATCAACTAACATCAAATCACTATGAGAAAATTATTACTTCTAATTACCGCGCTGCTGACGCTAGGCGTCGGCGGGGCGTGGGCGACGGTGACGCAACCTACATTGACGACGGATGCCAATAACCCTGTTTATTACACCATCGGCAGCTACGACCGCGGCGGTTATCTGACCTATAACGGCGCAAGCGCAAACCTCACCCATGTGGCCGCTACAAAGGCATCTTTATGGTATTTCATGGAGAATGGCGAGGGTGTGAGCATCATTCCTGCTGTTGACCCCACAGTGAAACTTGCTACAGTGAGCAGTGCTACGGCGACTGGTGCCGTGTGGTATCTGAAAGAGAACCCTTATAATGAGGGTTACTTCTGCATCAGCTTGACGAGTAACCTGTCTGCCTATTGTATCGATGCAAATAATTCTAATAATATTGGTACAGGTTACTATAATCCTCGTTCCAATGACTTTGCTGGTACTTCATGGAAAATGGAAGAGGCTTATAACCCGAATCTTCCTGAAGGTAATTTTATCACTGTAGGTGAGAAAGCCACATCCTTCACCGTCGCTTCTTCCGCATCTGACAATGATCACTGGTACATTTTGACGCAGACACGCGGTGGAGAGACACCGGTCTATGACGTAGGTTTGGGCTCGAGGGTGAATCGTGCTGCAACAACCATCACTACGACCTCCTTGGAGGGTGTCGCCGCAGAAATTAACGCGGCCTTTATGGTTCGCTTTATCAGTGCCGGAGACGGGTTGTATAACATTCAGTTCGCCGATGGCAGCTTCATCAACTCCTCCCTCGCAACCACGGTAGTCAAGTCGCAAGCTGCAACGTATGCTTTTTACAACACAGATGAAGGTAGCACTACTTTTGGCTGGAACCTTAACAGCAATACGGGGTCTATCGTTGACAACAACGGTGCAGGGAATAATGTTAGTTTCTGGGGTAGCGGTACTGTCACAGGTGACAAAGCGACAGCCAACAACGTTTGGAGTATCTATCCTGTTAGTTTCTCTGATGCTACATCCTATTTGTTCTCTACCACTGGCGGTGCATTCTTCTCTGGCCTGACAAATAACAAAGCTGCTGGCGCATCCAATTACTGCAATCTCTGGCTGTCCAAGAACACAGCTGGCAAGCCCCAACTAAAGCTTATCACCAATGACGCATCGGCAAACACTGGTGACAATATGCGTAGCACAGGGGGGCTCTATACTAAAACATCACAATCTGGATACACGTATAACCTTTCGGTCAGCGAAGGTAAAATCAAATCCTACACTATCGTCGGAACTGCCGTAGGTGCATTGAGCATCACACCCGCTGGCGGTTCTGCCGAGGAGTTTGCAGCTTCGGCCAGCGTCAGCAAGAAGGTGACGCTCGACACACCCGCCAAGCAAACCAGTTTCACGCTGACGACTCTTGGCGATGACGCACAGTGGTTAGACGTCACGAAGTTCATCATCGAATATGAGTCCGATGCCACGACGGTCAGCTCTTTGTCCGATATTACCAATGCCGGCATCTATACCCTTGAGCCTCACAACGCCGAACGCGGCGTGATGTACGCTGGAACGACCTACATGGATGCTTGCGGCGGTCATGCCAACACCAACTATCCTGCCAACAAGGCAACTGCCATCGACGCTACCGACCCCAACCAGCAGTTCGTGCTCTACACGTATGGTGGTAATACCTATCTATATAATGTCGGGCGCGTCAAGTTCGCAGGTGTAGCAGATGGTTTGTACTATAAGTTGACGGGGGCCCCTGTGAACACATGGACGGTTTCCGCCGGTGCCTACGACAAATATTTCCACCTGACCTCTGGTGCTGACAGCAAGATGGCAACCATCAACGCTTGGACACATACCGGCTCTTCTGATTCTAAGGACTATGCTATCACGGGGCAGACAGCCAATGAAGAGGCTAACAACTTTTTGATTCAGCGTGTCGGAACACTGACCAGTGAACAGCAAACGGCCATTGAGACAATCATCACCAACTACCTGACACTTCAGGCTTCCCTTGCCACCCTCGGTGAATACACCATTGGTACAGGACTGAATCAGTACACCAATGCTTCCCTTGCTTCTGACGAGGCAAAGGAGACAGTCATCACCAATGTTCAGGAAGGCTTGAAGGATTGCGAGTCATCTTACATTCCTTCTGCAAACACGCCGGTGCAGGCTCTTATTTCAGCAATGACGTTGAATATGCCTTCAACGAACACATTCCTGCGCATTCGTAGTTCACAGGGAGTAAATGCTTGCTTAAAAGCGGCAGAAGCATCTAAGAGGATGACATTCACCACCACGGAAGACAAAGAAACCATTTTTCTCTACAGTTCCGATAAGAAGCTTATCTCCTACTCAAAGGGCTTGGCTGTGAACAATGTCCGTGAGATAGGAGCTGTTGGTGGTGATGCTAGCATATTCGATGTTGTAGCAGCTGTAAGCGGCAATGTTGGGCAATATAGCCTTGGAGCTACATATAGTGATAATATCAATTATCTTCATTCAACAGGTGTAAATAACAGTAATGCCGATCGTAATACTTTGGCAGACAAATTTAAGCAATATAACAGCTTTACCCTTGAACCAGTTACCTCTCTCCCCGTAACTATCTCCGATGCTGGCTACGCCACTCTCTTCTCTCCCGTTGCGTTGACCATTCCCACGGATGTTACCGCCTATGTCGCTACTGAGAAGGATGAGACAACGCTTCTGCTCACCGCCATTGAGGATAACGTTATCCCTGCCAATGTCGGCGTTGTGCTGAAAGGTGAGGCTGGAACATACGAGTTTGCTGTTACTTCCGATGCCGGTACCGCCTCAAGCGTCCTCACTGGCGGCGTAGCTACTATCGCCAAGCCCGAGACTGCCTACTATCTAAGCAACGGCGCAAGCGGCATTGGCTTCTACAAGGGTGGCAGTGCCACGACACTGGCAGGATTCAAGGCCTACTATGAGTCCAACGATGCCAACCCTGTCAAGATATTCCAGTTTGGAACGACCGACGGAATTGTATCACTTGACAGCCGCGAGAACCTCGGAACGGCTCCTATCTACACCCTAGCCGGCCAGCGCGTGCAAAAGGTACAACGTGGCATATACGTCATTGGCGGTAAGAAGGTTGTCGTAAAGTAGTTTGACTAATGCGAAATGTTAAATGTATAATCATAACTAATGTACACTCACTATGAAAAAGACATATATAACACCCGAAACCCTGCTCACCCTGCTGAGCAATGGAAGCATTATCGCTGCATCTGAGACCGTAGATTTGTTCGACGATGGCGGTAGTGACCAGCTTGTCAAGGGCAATCAGACTGCCCCCAGCACCCCCTCCTACAACGTCTGGAATGACGACTGGAGTGAGTGACCCCCATTCATGTTTGGCTCTATTATTCAATATATAGAGTAATAAGTAAAGTTTTTTTCATTGAGAGGCCGCGCTGTGAAGCGCGGCCTCTTTTGGTTTCGCACGTCATGTCACCATGTGACATATAGGTTTTGCGGGGTTCGGCTTTCCTTTCCGTTTATATCAGGGGTTTACACCCGTGCCTGTGATAGGCTACTCCTTCGGGGTTGCTGGGGCTTGCGACATGGATCACATCAAACTTTGCGTGGCAATTACTTTGTCATGTAGAGGTCGAGGGTGCCGCCTTGCATGATGTCGTGATGATGGAGGATGAATGCCCCCTCCTCGCCTCGCTGCGGCTGCGTGAGCGCCTCACGCCGCATGGGCTTGCCGTTGAGGATGGCACGGCGCACATGGATGGCCTTGTCGGTGAGACCGTGAGTGCGTATGGTGAATGTTCGTCCGCCGCCAACGTTGACGGTGGCTTCGCTGACGAGCGGCGAGCCTATGACATAGCGTCCGCCGCAGGGTTCCACCTGGTAGAAACCGAGTGCCGAGAGTATGTACCATGCCGACATCTGGCCTACGTCCTCGTTGCCGCAGAGCCCGGCAGGCAGGTCGGTGTAGAGTTCGCGCTGTATCTGCTTGACGATGCCCGCCGTCTTGCGCGGCTGTCCCATCAGTGCGAAGAGGTATGCTGTGTGGTGGCTGGGCTCGTTGCCGTGGGCATACTGCCCTATGAGTCCCGTGATATCGGGGTTGGCATCGGCGTTGAGCTGGCTGTCGGCGGCAAAGAGGCTGTCGAGCCGTGCCGCGGCGCGCTGTCGTCCTCCGAGCATCGCCGTCAGACCTTCCACGTCATGTGGCACGAGCCAAAGGTACTGCCACGGGTTGCCCTCGGTGTAGTCGGAGGTCTGGTGGGCGGGGTTGAAGCCGTCGGTGGTGCTGAAGTCGCCGTGGCTGTTGCGCGAGCGCAGGAATCCCACGCGCGGGTCGTAGAGAGTGGGGTAGGAGTGTGCCCTGCGGTCGAGGTAATCTACTGCACCCTGTATCTCTGCGGCGGCAGGGTCTTGCGGGCGGCGTGCGGCGAGGATGGCGCGCCCGGCCTGCGCTGCTGCCCAGTCGGCAAGCATGTATTCGAGAGTCATGGAGAGCGAGCCGCCGTGGTGGTCGTTGGCGACGTAGCCCAGACGCTTCATGTCGTCGAGGCCACGCTCGTCCATCATCAGCGACGACACCATGGCGCGGAATGCCTGCAGCGAGTCGGCGACATAGCCTTTCAGCAGCGCGTCGGCAAGGACAGGCACGGCAGGGCATCCCACCATGCAGTTCGTCTCTTGCGACATGAGGTGCCACACCGGCAGCTTGCCCTGCTCGCGGAAGATGCGCATGTATGTCTCCACCACCGCCGGCATCATGTCGGGCATGATGATGGTGGCGAGGGGCGCTGCGGCGCGGTAGGTGTCCCAGAGTGAGAGGGTGGTGAGGTACTTGGAGGTCCCAACGGGGGATTCCGGAGTTGGCTTTTTGGTGGCTTCATCTCTCCCTTCGATGACGATGGAGCATAGCTCGGGCACCGTGGAAACCATAGAGCGATAGACGCGGTTGTCGGCGCCGCGCCAGTCGCCGTTGACGTCGTCCCACGTCTGAGGAGCCACCATGAAGTGGTACATGGAGGTGTAGAAGATGCGGCGGTCGCGGTCGTTCTGGAAGGTGGCTGTGATGCGGCCGAGCTCGCGGTTCCAGGTTGTGTCGGCGGCAGCCCGCATGGTGTCGAAGTCGATGGGCGCTCCATGTTTAAAGGCCTCTGCCTTGAGGTTGGCGATGGCGTTGGCCTCGGAGACGGGGCTGAGGGCGATGTTTACCAAGAGCGGCTCGCTGGATGACATGACCTGGAGGTGGTAGATGGGTGCCGGGCCGTCGGCGCGCTTGCTCTTCACCGTGGCTTGCTCATAGATGCGGCTCTTCTGGCTGAGGCGCATGGCGAAGTAGCAATGCTGCTGGTTCGCCCAGCCATGACTGATGCGGTAGCCCACGTATGTATATGGGTCGATCTGCTGCAGACGTCCAGAGAGCAGCGCATCGTCGATGCCGTTCTCGAGATCGACATACAGGTGTCGGTGAGCACCCTCGGGGTAGGTGATCCGGTACATAGCGCTGCGACGTGTGGCGGTGATCTCCGTGCGGATGCCGCTCTCGGGTAGCACGATGCTGTAGTAGCCGGGGCGCACTTCTTCTTGTTCGTGGGTGAAAGTCGTGGACAAGCCTTTGCGTGAGAGACCGATTTCCTTGATGGCAGGCATGATGGCCACGTCGCCGAGGTCGGAGCATCCTGTGCCGCTGAGGTGGGTCTGTGCGAAGCCCACGATGCGTGTGCCGCTCTCGTGGTAGCCAGAGCACCAGTCCCAGCCCGTCTCGATCTGTGTGGGTCCGGCGTTTACCATGCCGAAAGGCACGTTGGCTCCCACGAAGACGTGTCCGTGGTCGCCCGTGCCGATGCGCGGGTCAACATATTGCGTCAGGCTCTGGGCCGTGGCCGTGGTGAGTGTGAGCAGGAAGCTGATGGTGGTGATGTGGTGTCTCATGTGGATGGCGTTTTGTGCATAGAGAATTTATTAATAGAACACACCTTGATACGTTGCTTATCGTGGTGTGTCGGAGATGTGCGTGATGGTGGCTCCTTGGTAGTAGTGGTGCAGGATCTGTTCGTAGGTGTAGCCCTTCTCGCCCATGACGGCTGCTCCGATCTGGCACATGCCTACGCCGTGGCCCCAGCCTCGGCCGTGAAGCACGAATCGTGTCGGTACGGTGTCGGTGTCGGCAGTGGGGATGGCGTTGCCGTCGGCATCGAGGCGGCATACGTCGAAGGCGGCGCTCTTGAGGTGTGTCGGCGACAGGGCGCAGCGTATCTCGAGCTCCTTGCCGATGGTGAAGGTGCGCTCAGAGCCTACAATCTTGAGCTTTATGATGCGGTAGCCCGGCCCGCGCTCTATGGGCTGTAGGTCGAGGATGTCGCCGAGGTCGGTCTTCAGGTGTGCCGTGACATAGCGGCGTGCCTCGGCCTGTGTCAGCGTCTCCGTCCAGCGGTAGAAGTCCGTCGTCTCGCGGTCGTAGTCGTTGAGGACCTGGGCGATGACGGCAGCGTCGGTGGTGTCGCAGAACGGGTCGTCGATGCTCTGGAGGTATGAGTGCGGCTCGTCCTCCCAGCATGTCTCGAAGGTCTCCGTGCGCCCGCCGCAGCATTTCGAGAAGCGTGCGTCGCACACCTTGCCGTCGGCAGTGAGCACCATGCCTGCCGTGGCGCGCACGGCGGCCTCCACCTCGGGGCGTGTGGCGCGCGTGATGCCCTGGTAGCGCTGGCAGTGGTCGTCGGCGCAGACGTCAAAGTATGTGTGGTCTTCGCGGTCGTGCCAGCGTATGCTCTCGCTGTCGGTGCGTGTGAAGGCGAAGAAGCTCTGGCTGCCTCCCGCCAGCGAGCGGCGTCGGAGCATCTGCGCGTAGAGCCAGCTGCGGCTGATGACGGCCGATGCCTTCAGGAACTCCAGGGAGCAGTTGGCACTCATCTCCGAGCTGATGACGCTCACGAGGTAGTCCTCTACGGCCAGCTCGTTGATGCAGATGATCTTCTCCTCGGCAACGATGAGTCGCAGGGTGCCGCGGAAGGTCTGCGACTCGCGGCGCTGCCAGTGGAAGTCCTTTCCTATGACGACGTCCTCCATCGTGAAGCTGGCATCGGCTGTCTCGGGGCGGAATGTCAGCGAGCGATACACCTGTCCGTTCCACAGCAGGCCGCCATCGACGTATGACACCTCCTGCCTGCCACGGAGGCTGCTGCCCTTGGCGGCATACTGCCCGTTGAGGGTGAAGCGCACGGCATCGGCAGAGAGCAGTCCCACGTTGAGCCGGGTGTCTGACAGCACCTCGTGGGCGTCGCCAGCGCCACCTGTCGTGGCAGAGTCTTGCGGATGGGCGGTGTCGTGGCTCCTGCTGCCGAAGTGCTCCGCGCCGCCGTCGTGCTGCGTGTCGCCGGGGCTCTTGTCTGTGACTCTCTCTATGACTTCCGTCAGCTCGGCCTCCGTCATGGTGACCTCGCGCAGGATGTCGGCGGCGCCCTCCGGAGTCAGGCTCTTGAAGTCCTCCTCGCGTGGCGTGATGACGAGTCCTCCCATGTCGAGGGCGCCAGGGCTGATGAGCAGCGTCGTGCCGTAGCAGTCGGGGCGGTGCTTCTTGCGCGGGAAGATGAGCGTCACTATCTCATCGCTGCGGCTCTCGTCGCCGCGCTGTCGCCAGCAGATGACATTCATGCGTGGCTCCGTCTCGCCGTCCATGACGGGCAGTGCGCGGTAGAGCCTCTGGCAGAGCAGGCTGTCTGTCTCCTCGGGCAGCGAGCGTATGACGAAGACGGGGCACACCCATCCGCGCAGCAGGAAGAGCCCGCAGCGACGGCTGACGTTGCCGGCATCCACCATCTCCTGCGTCTCGTCGCCGGTGAGGGGGTAGAGCTTCTGCAGCTGTGTCTCGTAGAGCTGCCAGTCGCGCTCGATGGGCACGATGCCCCTCGAACCGGCCTGCAGGTGCATGTGGTCGGGGCATGACGCTCCGCACAAGGGTCCGTTGTAGAAGACGATGCTGTTGGTGAGCGTCCACGCCAGGTGGCGCATGGTGCCGAAATGCTCCCAGATGGCCTGCGGCTTGTGGCGACGCGTGGGTATGGTGAAGTGTCGGAAGAGTATGGGGTATGGGTTCACGAGCACCTGGTAGTGGTGCTCGATCATCAGGGCGTGCTGCTCTGGCGGGCGGTTCTCGTCGCAGAGGAAGCACGGCCGTGCCGCTATGGCGGCCTTGTCGATGCTGGCGCCGGTGGAGACGATGCGTGCGGGGTTCCACTGTGCCGTCATGCTGATGTCGCCGAGGGTGAGGGTGCGTGTCTGCACGTTCTGAAACAGGTCGTTGTAGCGCTGGCGGGCGGCGTGCCACTCGCTGAGCTCGCGGTCGAAGAAGGCCTCCACCTCCTCCTCCGTGGCCTCGCGGCGCCATTTGCGGTTCAGGGCCTGACGCGCCAGGAGCTCGGTGGTGCGCAGCTGGTCTTTGTAGAGGTTGTTGCGGTTGACCTTGTCGGTAGAGAGGGCGGCGTCGCTGTTGCCCTCCCAGCGGCGGCAGAGGTATAGCTCGTCGAAGATGCGCCCTATGCGGTAGCGACGGCTTATCATGAGGCCGAGGGCATAGTCCTCGCCGTAGCTGGTGTTGGGAATCTGTATCTTGCGCAGCACAGGGGTGAAGAAGGCGCGTGGTGCTCCCAGACCGTTGATGCGCAGGGCGTTGTTGCGCCCGTTCTGCGGTGTCCACTCACGGTGGTCGATGAGGCCCGGCGGCAGCGTCTCGAGGTCGAAGTTGGTCATTCGGTATGAGCCGATGACCATGGCCGCCCGCTGCTGGCGGAAGGCATCTACGATGCGCTGCAGGGTGTCGGGACCCGAGTATAGGTCGTCGCTGTCGAGCTGCACCACGAAGCGTCCGCACTGGCTGTGGTGCACGGCCATGTTCCAACACCCGCCGATGCCGAGGTCGTCGCGGTCGGGGATGAGGTGAATGAGAGCCTTAAAGGCCTCTCCACTCCCAACAGCCTCACCCCAGCCTCCTCGTCCAGGGAGAGGGGCGTGACTACCTGTCGTGGCTGCCGTCGTTCCGTCTTCAATGGTATATACTTCCCTCTCCGTGGGAGAGGGGTCGGGGGTGAGGCTTCTGAGGCCTCTGATCACCTCCGTCGTGCCGTCGGTGCTGTGGTTGTCGATGACGATGCAGTTGAACGTGAATGTCGTCTGCTGGCGCATCACGCTGATGATGGCATCTTTTATAGTACGAACGCGGTTGCGCACGGGAATCACCACCGTGGCCTCTACGGGGAAGTCCTCGTCGTCGAAGCGCACCTCGTCGAACTCATCGGGAGCCAGCAGGGCACCGATGGCCTTGAGGTGGCGGGTGCAGGCGCGTTCCATCTCCACCTGGCGCGCACGGTTGCGGGGGTCAACATAGTCGAACTGCTTCTCGCCGCTGAGGCGCGTGTCGGTCTCCACCTCGGTGTAGAGAGGCTCTGTGATGTGGTAGGGCAGCATCTTGCGCGAGAGGAAGAGCCGCAGGTCGTAGAGCCCGGCCCACAGGTACTCGCGTTGGCGCTCCTGCAGGAAATAGGCTTTCACGTCGGACGTTCGCATGAGCAGCAGCGAGCCGAAGGCGAAGTCGTCGCGCACACTGCCAAGTTGGCAGTCTATGAGAGGACGTGGCTCCACACTGCCGTCGGGCATGATGACGCGGTGGTCGGCATAGACCATCGACGCACCGCTGTCTTGGGCCACGGCCAACATGCGGTTGAGGGCGTGGAAGCCGAGCTGCAGCTTAAAGCGCTTAGTATATAATAATATGTATGGCGCCGTGGCCTGTTCGGCCATCTGGCGCAGGGCTTTCGTCTGCCATGGGTTGCCGATGAGGCTTACACTGCTCACCTCGGGTTGAGCGCTCAGCGCATCGATGATGGCTCTGCCGTCGGCTTCGGTGTCGAAGGGTATGAAGCAATCTATCATTATGTTTCCGTTTTTGCTGTTTGCTGTTTCATTAATGGAACACACCTTCTGTGTGCCCGTGTCGGCGCAGTTGCGGTGCCATCTGCGCTATCACAGCGCAAAGATAGGCATAAAGACGGACTTGCATCGGGCTTTGGCGGTGAAAAAATGTTAATTATTCGCCTTCCGTGCGTCAGATTCGCGCGGAAGGCTTATCTTTGCAGCAAATCTTTGACCTTTAATAACTAAAACCCGTAATTCAAATGAAACATTTACTGACGTTAGTTGCTGCCGCATGTCTGTCAATGACAGTTGGCGCACAATCTCTCTCCGTGACTCCGAATGACTGGCACTGGGAAAAGGGCACAATCGTGGTGAACGCACCCGAGCGTCCTGCAGGCCAGCAGAATGTCCTCGGACTCACGGCACCAAAGCTCGAAACGGTGCGCGTGGCCTTCGTGGGCCTTGGCATGCGAGGACCGGGAGCCGTGGCACGCTTCACCTTCATCCCCGGAGTGCAGATCGTGGCACTCTGCGACTACGAGGAGGCACGTGCTGAGGGCTGCCAGAAGTATCTGCGCGACGCAGGCCTGCCGCCTGCCGACATCTACAGTGGCGAGAAAGGCTATGAAGAGGTGTGCCAGCGGCCCGATATCGACCTCGTCTATGTCGCTACCGACTGGGATCACCACTTCCCCGTGGCCAAGTGTGCCCTCGAGAACGGCAAGCACACGGCCATCGAGGTGCCCTCGGCAATGAACCTCGCACAGTGCTGGGAACTCGTGAACCTCAGCGAGAAGACACGCAAGCACTGCATGATTCTCGAGAACTGCTGCTACGACTGGTATGAACTCAACGCCCTGAACATGGCTCAGAACGGCGTCTTCGGAGAGATACTGCGCGGCGAGGGTGCATACATTCACAACCTCGACGACTTCTGGGACTACTACTGGAAGAACCCCGCCGACCCCGACCAGGCTAAGCTGGGATGGCGCATGAAGTATAACCGCGACAACCGTGGCGACGTATATGCCACGCACGGACTCGGCCCCGTGGCACTGGCCATGAACATACACCGCGGCGACCGCTTCACCACACTCGTGGCAATGGACACCAAGAGCGCCCACGGACGTGAATGGGTGAAGGCCAAGACCGGCAAGGACTGCCCCGAGTTCCGCAACGGCGACCAGACGACGACTCTCATGCGCACGGCAGAGGGCAAGGTCGTCGAGATTCAGCACAATGTGATGAACCCGCAACCCTACAACCGCCTCTTCAAGCTCACAGGTACCAAGGGCTATGCCACAAAGTACCCCGAACAGCACTTCGCCCTCGACAAGAGCCAGCTCGCTGCCAGCGGCGTGGCTCCGAAGGTCGATGACCTCAGCGCTCACGGCTTCCTGCCCAAGGATGAGCACGATGCCCTGATGGCTAAGTACCAGCACCCCATCATCACGAAGTATGGCGAGATGGCACAGAAGGTTGGCGGCCACGGAGGTATGGACTTCTTCATGGACGCACGTCTGGTGTATTGCCTGCAGAACGGACTCCCCCTCGACATGGACGTCTATGACCTCGCTGAGTGGTGCTGCCTGGCAGAACTCGGCTCGCTGTCGATGGACAACAACAGCGCCAGCGTGGCATTCCCCGACTTCACACGCGGCGACTGGCAGAAGGTCAAGGGCTTCCAGTTCGCATGGGCACCTGCCGCCGAGGAGGCTGCTGCCGAGGCTGCCGCCAAGGCCAGCACCGAGGCACAGAAGGCTCTCTGCGCCAAGAAGAAGCTCTGGGATAAGTATGACAAGGACAAGGTGAAGAAGACCAAGAAGATCTACCCCAAGAAAAAGAAATAAAGATGTGAGCCGCCTTGGCACGCATTTTGCAACCCCAAGTCATTAGAGAACGTGCCTCAGTGTGCACGGCCTCTAATGACTTTCAATGTATAACATAACAACACGAAATCCTCAAAAATGAACTACAACAACACTTATGACCGCGGCACGAACGCCTTCAGCGGCGTCAGCTTCTTCACGGGCGTGATGACACGCGTCTATGCTTGGATGACGGCAGCACTGCTCGTCACTGCAGGAGCGGCAGTGGCTGTCGCCCACAGCCCCGCCATGCTCAGCATCATCTATGGTAACTCCGCCGTTCCCATGGTGCTCATCATCGGCGAGCTGGCACTCGTCTTCGGACTCAGCATGGGCATCAACAAGCTGTCGCCGACAGTGGCGGCTGCCATGTTCATACTCTATTCGCTCGTCAATGGCGTGACGCTGTCCAGCATCTTCTTCGCCTATGACATCGGCACCATCTATACCGCCTTCGCAGCAGCGGCTCTGACATTCGGAGGGATGAGCCTCGTGGGATATACCACGAAGAAGGACCTCTCGGGATTCGGAGGACTGCTCTTCATGGGACTCATCGGCATCATCATAGCATCGCTGGTGAATATGTTCTGGCACAATGGCGTCCTGGACAGCATAATAACCTACATCGGCGTGTTTATGTTCGTCGGCCTGACGGCCTATGACACACAGCGCATCAAGGAGATGTCGGCACAGGCTGAGTACAGCGGCGATGCCAACGCCGCCGGCAAGGTCGCCATCATGGGGGCTCTGGCTCTGTACCTCGACTTCATAAACCTCTTCCTCTACCTGCTTCGCCTCCTGAGTCGTAACCGCGACTGACTTCACGAATAGCATTCCGAGAAGCCTTCCGAGAAGCAATCCGAGAAGCAATCCGAGAAGCCTTCCCGAACAGCCTTCTCGATAATGCATGAACTGACTTGCAGAACCCCGCAGGGGTGGCTCATTCACTTTTTCAATGTGATGAGCCACCCCTGCGGGGTTTCTTTTTTTGATTATCCGCAATCATACCACCAAAGAGACCGCAACGCGGTCTTCGCT
>CAMVIB010000027.1 GCA_947167455.1 uncultured Prevotellaceae bacterium
TGAGCGAAGACCGCGTTGCGGTCTCTTTGGTGGTATGATTGCGGATAATCATTACCATAAAAAGTGCTGCCGCAGGCCGGTGAGGGCATAGCGACAGCACGAAGAATGCAGCACGACATGGAGGTGGTGCTCTCCACAGTAGGAGAGAGTCGCGGCAAAGCGTACGTTACACCTCATACGACATAGAGGATGCGACTCCCCTTAGCAGGAAAGTGTCGCGGCAAAGCGTACGTTACGCCGAGCGATAGGGGGAATAGGCCGAGCGATAGGGGGAATAGGCCGAGCGATGGAGGGATAGGCCGAGCGATGGGGGGATAGGCCGAGCGACAGGGGGGATAGGCCGAGCGATGGGGGGATAGGCCGAGCGACAGGGGGGGATGGGCCGAGCGATGGGGGGGATAGGCCGAGCGACAGGGGGATAGGCCGAGCGACAGGGGGAGATGCTACTCCTCGTCGTAGTGCTGGAAGAGGAAGTCGTTGTAAGGATACTTCTGGACGTGCAACTCACGCACGCGGTCGTAGAGCGTGCGCTTCAGCTCGTCGATGGCGATGTGTCGCCGCGCACTGATGAAGAGGCAGTCGCCGTTGAGGCGCGCCATCCACGTGCGGCGCAGGTCGTCGAGCGAGAGATTCTCGCGTGTGGCAGGCGTGAGGTCGTCCTCGTCCTTGGGCGTGAAGGTGTAGGCGTCGATTTTATTGAAGAGGAGCATCGAGGGCTTGTCGGCGCATCCGAGGTCGGAGAGGGTCTTCTCTACGACCTTTATCTGCTCTTCGAAATCGGGATGCGATATGTCCACGACATGTACGAGCAGGTCGGCCTCACGCACCTCGTCGAGGGTGCTCTTGAAGCTGTCGATGAGGTCGGTGGGCAGCTTGCGTATGAAGCCTACAGTGTCGGAGAGCAGGAACGGCAGGTTGTCGATGATGACCTTGCGAACGGTGGTGTCGAGCGTTGCGAAGAGCTTGTTCTCTGCGAAGACCTCGCTCTTGGAGAGCAGGTTCATGAGCGTTGACTTGCCGACGTTGGTGTAGCCCACGAGTGCCACGCGAATCATGCGGCCGCGGTTGCCTCGCTGCGTAGTCTTCTGTCGGTCGATGTCGGCGAGGCGCTGCTTGAGGAGGCTCATGCGGTTGAGGATGATGCGTCGGTCCATCTCGAGCTGCGTCTCTCCCGGTCCTCGCAGGCCCACGGAGCCTTTGCCGCCGCCGGAGCCTGAGCCGCCGCCCTGACGCTCGAGGTGTGTCCACAGTCGCTGCAGGCGTGGCAGCATGTATCGGTACTGTGCCAGCTCGACCTGTGTCTTGGCATTTGCCGTCTGTGCGCGCATGGCGAAGATGTCGAGGATGAGGCTTGTGCGGTCGAGGATCTTGACTTTCAGCACCTGTTCGATGTTGCGCAGCTGCTTTGCGCTTAGTTCATCGTCGAAGATCACCATACCCACCTCGCGCTCGGCATCCTCTTCGGCCTGTATGTATGCGCGTATCTCCTCGAGCTTGCCCTTGCCGACGTATGTCACCTGACTGGGGCCATCGACGCGCTGTGTGAAGCGGCACACGGTGACGGCTCCTGCCGTCGTTGCGAGGAACTCCAGCTCGTCGAGGTACTCGGTGGTGCGCCGCTCGTCCTGCTGGGGCGTGATGAGGCCTACGAGAATCGCTGTCTCTGCCTTCGCCTCAGTGATTACGAACTCTTTCATCAGGGGTTACTTGACCAGTATGACGAGGTACTTGCTTGTGCTCCAGAACTTCTGCGGGTCAGTGATGTGGAGCGAGTACTGCTTGTGTTCGTCGCGCACGAGCTGGTATGAGCCTGCGGGGTGCGACGTGAGCAGTTCGGCGTTCTTGCTGTAGAGCTTGATCTCCTTGTCGATACGTATGTCTATCTGCGTGAAGTAGTCGCGGTTGAAGTCCTGCGAGCGCAGCACGTCGCCCTTCTGCAGTATCTTCTGCTCCTTGAGCTCGGCCTTGGTGCCGAAGACGAACCAAGCCTTGTTGAGGTCCTTGTCCTGTGCGGCGATGGTGGCCTCCTTCTGTGCGTTGTCCTCAGCGAGTTGCTGCACGTTTTGGCTCAGAGTGTCAATCTGCTCGCCCTGTGCGGCAATCACGATGTCGCGCTCGGCCAGCTGTGCCGTGAGTTCCTGGACGCGTGTGTTCTGCTCTTCGAGCTGAGTCTTGAGGTTCTCGATGACCTTTGTGAGCTTTGAGACGTTGACGTTGCTGTTGCGCAGGCGCTCTTGCAGCTGTGCTATGCGGTTTCGGTTCTCAGACATGGTCTGCTGTATGAAAGCCATGTTGTCGCGTATTACCTCACGCGAGGATGCCCCTTCGGGTCCGCTGTTGGCAACGGTGATGCGTCCCTCGGCCTCGTTGATGAGGCGGAAGCCTTCCTGCACCTCGTTGACAGAGCCCATGATGTCGTTGAGCTCGGTGTCACGCTCACTGATGATTTGCATGAGCGAGTCGCGCTCTCTCTGTGCACGCTCCTCGGCCTGCCGGCCAAAGTCGCAAGCCGTCAGTGCGAGAATGCACAGCGGCAGGATAAATAGTTTTTTCATTGTCTTTCTGATGTTTGTAATGTTTAGCGTTTTAGGGAAAATATGATATTACAGTCCTGCGAGCACGATGACGAACTCGCCTCGTGGTTCGTGCTCTGTGAAATGTGCCACTGCCTCCTGGAGTGTGCCCCGCACGATGTCCTCGTGCACCTTTGTGAGTTCGCGGCACACGGCCACCTGACGGTCTGGTCCGCAGAGTTCAGCGAGTTGCTGCAATGTCTTCAGCACACGGTGTGGCGACTCGTAGAATACTGTGGTTCGCCTCTCTTCGGCAATCTCACGCAGGCGTGTCTGCCGCCCTTTTTTCTGGGGCAGGAAGCCCTCGAAGCAGAAGCGGTCGGATGGCAGGCCCGATGCCACGAGTGCCGGTATCAGTGCCGTGGGTCCCGGCAGGCATGTCACCTCGATGCCGGCGCGTATGGCCTCTCGTGCCAGGAGGAAGCCCGGGTCGCTGATTCCCGGCGTGCCGGCGTCGCTGACGACGGCGATTGTCTCTCCCCCTCGCAGACGCTCCACGAAGTGCTCCACGCTCTGGTGCTCGTTGAACTTATGGTATGAGAGCATGGGCTTGTGGATGTCGAGATGGCGCAGCAGGACACCGCTGGTGCGTGTGTCCTCAGCCAGTATGAGGTCGGCCTCGCTGAGCACTCGCACAGCCCTTTGGGTGATGTCCTCCAGATTGCCAATAGGTGTAGGTACGAGGTATAACATAGCACAAAAGTACATATTATTATTTATACGGCGTGCAAAAGGTGTGAGTTTTTAACATTGCTTACACATTTTAAGGCAAAATCCTTGGTTGTAGGCGTGGAAAGTACTACTTTTGTGGCGCAAAAACGCCATACAATCCCCTCAAGACAATGACAAGCGAGAACGACAATAACGGCGAGATGATGCGCCGCGGACGTGTGGAAGTCATCTGCGGGTCGATGTTCAGCGGCAAGACCGAGGAACTCATCCGCCGCATGAAGCGTGCTAAGTTTGCACGCCAGAAGGTAGAGATTTTCAAGCCGAGCCTCGACACTCGCTACAGCGACGAAGACGTGGTGAGCCACGAGGGCAACGCCATCACCTCTACCCCTGTGGAGAATGCCGCGAGCATCCTGCTCATGGGTTCAGACTGCGACGTCCTCGGCATCGACGAGGCCCAGTTTTTCGACTCGCAGATTGTGGATGTGTGCAACGAGCTTGCCAATCGCGGCATCCGCGTCATCGTGGCGGGTCTGGACCTCGACTTCAAAGCCCAGCCCTTCGGGCCGATGCCATTGCTGTGTGCCATCGCCGACGAGGTGACGAAGGTTCATGCCATCTGTGTCCGCTGCGGCGCCCTGGCCTACGTGAGCCACCGCATCGTGGAGGGCGACCGTCAGGTGCTTTTAGGCGAGACTCACGAGTATGAGCCCCTGTGCCGCGAGTGCTACGAGCGCGTGAAGTGACCCTAAGCCCTAAAGGTGTGTTCTATTAGTTTTCCCTATGAATTAAATTGACAGAAACAGATAATCATGTTACGTTCGCAGATAACCTTTGACAGCTTCATACGTGGTGTGATAGCCCTTGCCATTGCCTTCGGCATCGGGCTGCTGATAAACCGTCTGAGCGGCGTGCTGCTGCCTTTCTTCATAGCATGGCTCCTGGCATACCTCATGTTCCCCCTGGTGCTTTTCCTACAGGTGAAATGCCGCCTGCGCAGTCGCACGCTGAGCATCTTAGCGGCCGCCGTGGTGGTGCTGGGCGCCTTGACAGGCCTGACGCTGCTGGTGGTGCCGCCGATGGTGTCGGAGTTCAGCAAGCTCGGCGGCCTGCTGCATCAAATCACCGACCGCTATCTCGGCGACACGGACTTGGGTCCGCACATCCTCGGCATCATAGAGCAATATACTGCCGAGTACCAGTCGCAGTTGCTGCAGCTCATTCAGGAACAGAGCTTCATGGATGCTGCCCAAGGGTTGCTGGGCTACCTGTGGACGGCCGTGTCGCAGACGGTGAACTTCGCCATCGGCATGGTGGGTTCGCTCATCGTGCTGCTGTACATGTTCTTCATCCTTCAGGACTACGAAGTCATCAGTGAAGGGTGGGTGGAGTTCATCCCTCAAGGTTCCCGGCAATTCGTCCAGCAACTGGTGGACGATGTGGAGAGCGGCATGAATGCCTACTTCCGCGGTCAGGGCCTTGTGGCCTTCTGCGTGGGTGTGCTTTTCAGCATAGGCTTCCTCATCGTGGGTATGCCCATGGCAATCGGCCTGGGCATGTTCATGGGCTTCCTGAACCTCGTGCCCTACCTTCAGACGCTGGGTTTCGTGCCTATGGTGTTCCTCTCGCTGATGAAGGCTGCCGACACGGGTCAGAGCTTCTGGCTCATCTTCGGCCTCGGGGCTCTTGTGGTGGGCGTGGTGCAGGTGTTGCAGGACACCGTGCTCGTGCCGAAGATCATGGGGTCGGCCATGGGTCTGAACCCGGCAGTGATACTGCTCTCGCTCTCCGTCTGGGGCTCTCTGCTGGGGTTCATAGGACTCATCATTGCCCTGCCGCTGACAACACTGCTCATCTCCTACTACCGCCGCTTCGTCTTAGAGAGCCATGATGCCCCCGGCGACGAGGCATGACGCCAGCAGCGTGGCAGCGACGCTGATCGCCTCAGCCGTGAGGGCTATGCCTACGGACAGACGCATGTCGTCAGTGCTGAGCTGACGCGGGTTGGTGCCGATGAACGGTTTCTCCACTGCCTGACCGAAATAGTCGTGCGTGCCGCCAAAGCGGCAGTCGAGCACGGCAGCGAGAGCCGCCTCCGGCCATCCGCTGTTGGGCGACGCATGAGCAGGCCCATAGCGCAGCGTGAAGGTGACAAGTCCTTCGGGCGTTGAGGGATGGGGTTCGGCTGTCATGGTGCATGAGAGTCTGCCCGTCAGCGACATGATGCGATATGCCACGAGAATCAGCACTGCCGTGATGCGGGCCGGTACGTAGTTGGCGATGTCATCGATATGCGCTGCCCAGCATCCGAACTGGCAGTAGCGTTCCGTGCGATAGCCTATCATCGAGTCGAGGGTGTTGACCATCTTGTAGGCCAACATCCCCGGCACACCGAGCAGCGCAAGCCAGAACAGTGGCGCCACCACACCGTCGCTAAGATTCTCGGCAAGGGTCTCCAGGGCTGCCGTGCGCACCTCCTGCGGCGATAGTCCGGCCGTGTCGCGCCCCACGATGCGTGCCACCTGCCTACGTCCGTCATCGAGCGAGCGGTCGAGTGCGAGGAACACCTCGCGCACCTCATGCCTCAAGGTGCGTCCGGCGAGGCAGAAGAAGATGAGGATGGCCGAGAGCAGTTGTCCTGCCACAGCTCGCCAGAATGCTGGTGTGCCGGGCGCGCTGCACAGCCCTTCCACCGGCAGACACCTATATAATATAAGCCACGCGACGGCGAAGATGGCCGCTATGCTCGCCACCGCCACCAGGGCACCCTTGACCATGCGGCGGCCGTGGTTGAGGCGGTGTTCGCAGAAAGAAATCCATCGCCCGAAGGCCACCACGGGATGTGGCAGCCAAGCGGGGTCGCCCAGCAGCAGGTCGAGGAGCCACCCTATAACGATTGCGGGAATGTATAGCATGTCGGTTAAGCGTCAGGAAGATATGCCGCCTCCGTCTCCTCACGGACGGCAGCCACGAGGGCATCGTTCTCTGCCGGTGTCTGGGCAGCGATGCGGAAGTGCGACAGCGTGAGGCGTTGGAAGTTGGAGGCATCACGTATGAGTATGTGGTGACGTCGTGCGAGACATTCCTTGAGCGAGGCGGCACTGCCCCGCTCGAACCGGCAAAGCATGAAGTTGGTCTGCGTGGGTTCCACGGTGATGCCGGGCACGCCACAGAGAGCGTCGCGCAGCCGCCGTGCCTCGCCGAGGTCGGGCCGGCAGATGAGGTCATCGTGAGCGAGGAGGTACTTGCCAGCCTCTACGGCAAGGGCCGACACCGACCACGGCCTCAGGAAGCGCCGCAGCTTCTCCGTCAGACGGGCATTGGCAGTGATGTAGCCCAGACGCAGGCCCGGCACGCCATAGGCCTTCGTCATGGAGTGTAGCTGAATGACGTTGTCGTAACGGCACGCCCATCTCGCGCTCATCACGTGGGCGGCGGTGTAGTTCTCATACGACTGGTCGAGCACCACAAGGTCGCAGGCCGCCGACAAGCGGTCGATGAGAAGCTGGTCATAGACGGTGCCCGTGGGGTTATTGGGGTTGCAGAGCCAAAGGACGGCGCCGTGTCTCAGGTCAGCGTCGGGCATGTGATGTAGCTGTGATGTCTCCACCCTGATGCCTGACAGGTGGCAGGCGTCGGCATATTCGCTGAATGTCGGCGTAGGAATGACGGCCCTGTCGAAGTGCTGTGCGGCACAGCAGGCTGCAATGATATATATGGCCTCCGTGGCACCGCTCGTGGTCACGACACAGGCCGGGTCTATGCCTTCGCGCGCGGCGATGAGACGTTCGAGCGACCATGCCTCGGGCTCGGGGTAGTGGTCGAGCAGCCCGGGGCATGCCGCGAGATGTGCCATCAGATGCTGATGGGTGGTGTGGGCGCAGATGTTCGACGAGAAGTCGCTCGTTATGCCCTCATAGTGATAGGCGTCGTCGCCGTGTCCGTTAATCATGTCCGAGAATATTATATAGATGCTGAATGTCGATATGTCGCCGCACGTGGTCGGCGAGGCGGTCGTACTGTTCGTCCTTGAAGTCGGCCAGCGATGTGCTGCCGACGTCGGCCATGCGTGCCTCTGCCGCCGGCGCGACGCTGTCGAGCAGGGACTCTATCACGGGTCGGTTGTCGAGGAAGCCGTGGATGTATGTGCCGAGGCAGTGGGGTGTCCGCGTGAAGGGCGATGCCTCCGTGGCCGCCACGGCCTGCGGTGCGGCATCGGGGTCGAAGGAGCTGACGCCTTGGTGAATCTCGTAGCCTTGACAGCTCCGGCCCTCCCAGAGGAAGTTGACCTGACGTGTGGTCTTGTCGGCTGTCATGGTGGTGTGTATGGGCAACAGCCCGAGGCCGGGCAGCGTGGGTATGTCGCCCTCTATGGCATCGGGGTCGTTGACCGTCAGCCCTAACATCTGGTAGCCCCCGCAGATGCCTATGACGGTATGTCCGTTGCGATGAGCACGCACGATGGCCTGCGCACAGCCGTTGCGGCGCAGCTCCAAGAGGTCGTCGAGGGTGGCCTTGGTGCCTGGCAGGATGACGATGTCGGCTCGCTCGATGTCGGCTGTATTGTTGGTGTAGAAGAGATTGACACGAGAGTCGCGTTCGAGGGTGTCGAAGTCGGTGAAGTTGCTGATGTGTCGCAGCAGCACGACGGCGACATTGACCTTTCCCTCTGCCATCTGGCGGCGTTTCTGCCCAAGACTCACGCTGTCCTCCTCGTCAATGGTTATGTCAGTGAACATCGGCACAACTCCCAGCACCGGAACGCCGCAGACGTCCTCCAGCATGCGCCGGCCGCTGTCGAAGAGGCGTATGTCGCCACGGAACTTATTGACGATGATGCCCTTTATGCGGCGGCGGTCGGCAGGTTCCTGAAGCATGATGCTGCCATAACACGCGGCGAAGACGCCGCCACGGTCTATGTCGGCCACGAGAATGACATCGGCATCGGCATGGCGTGCCATGGGCATGTTCACGAGGTCGCTGTCGCGCAGGTTTATCTCTGCTATGCTGCCGGCACCCTCCATGACGATGGGGTTGTAGCGGCTGGCGAGACGGTCGAAGGCGGCGCACACCTCATGCCGCAGCTCCTCACGCCCTTCGCGGCGGAAGTAGTCGTAGGCCGAACGGTTGCCGATGGGCTTGCCGTTGAGTACCACCTGCGTGGTGTGCTCGGAGTTGGGTTTCAGCAGCAGAGGGTTCATGTCGGTGTGGGGCAGGAGGCGGCAGGCCTCGGCCTGCACAGCCTGTGCACGTCCTATCTCGCGTCCGTCGGGTGTGGCATAGGAGTTGAGGGCCATGTTCTGTGCCTTGAAGGGTGCCGGGCAGTAGCCGTCCTGCAGGAAGATACGGCACAGGGCCGTGGCAATGATGCTCTTGCCGACATCGCTGCCCGTCCCGGCAAGCATTATGGGTCGAAGCTGTGTCATGTGTTACAAGTGATAGGTGTGTGTGTAGCTGGCCAGCACGTTCTTATAGCGGAACACGGGCGTCGCCACGGGCTCGTCCTTGGCGTTGAAGACCTGAGTGGCCGATGGCGGCTGGCTGCCGGCGAACTGTGTGTAATGGAACTCATGTCCACGGTACTCGATGCCGTCGAGCACGAAGCGGCGGTAGCCGAGTGAGAGGCGGCGGTCGGCACTACGGGCTGTGATGACGTGTGGCAGCACGCCGCACATGGGGTATTCGCCGTCGTCGGTGACGATGCTCCGACAGAGGTACATCATTCCGCCACACTCGGCAACGACCCTGCCACAAGCCTCGGCATAGCGGCTGATGGCGGTGCGGCACGCCGCGTTGGCCGAGAGGGCATGCACGTGCTTCTCCGGATAGCCACCGGGGAGGTATAGCAGGTCTATGCCGTCGAGCTGCGGCACTTCCGTCTCAGGGTCGAAGAACCTCACGCTGCTGAAGCGGTCTAAGTTCTCCTGATAGACGAAAGAGAAGGCCTCGGCATTGCGGGCCACGAGCAGTGTCTGCCCGTCATGGTGACACTGGCCACCTGGACTGACGGACTGCTGACGTGCTGAGGCGTGGGCGTCACAGACGGACATGTCGCCCAAGAGCATGTCGATATCGACATGTTCCTCCACCCATGATGCCAACAGGCTCCCGTCGGTATGTTCCGAGAAATCAAGACCCAGATAGCGTGAGCCCTGCTCGAGGTCGGCATTCCTGGGCAGTAATCCGAAGCACGTCAACCTCAGGTCGTCGCACACCTGCCGCAGCATGTCACGATGTTTGGGCGAACCCACCTTGTTGAAGACGACGCCGGCGATGCGCACGTCCTTGCGGAACTCCATAAAGCCATAGAGCAACGCCGCCGTGGAATAGGCTGATGAGCGTGCATCCACCACGAGTACCACAGGAAGTCCCAGCACACGGGCTATCTCTGCCGACGAGCCACGGTCGCGGTCGTAGCCGTCGAAGAGTCCCATCATACCCTCGACGATGCAGACATCGGCTGCGGCGCCATAGCGTGCGAAGAGCTCGCCGACATGCTCGTGCGAGGCCATGAAGGTGTCGAGGTTGATGCTCGGCACGCCACACACGCGTTCGTGGAACTTGGTGTCGATGTAGTCGGGTCCGCACTTGAAAGGCTGCACATGCAGCCCTCTCCGTCGCAAGGCACTCATGAGTCCGATGGTGAAAGTGGTCTTGCCGCTGCCCGACGTCGGCGCGGCTATCAGCAAGGCATTATGCATAGCGAGAGATATATCGAAAGTTCGGAGAGTATGAATGTCGCTCCGCAGCAGTCGCCTGTGTAGCCCTGTATGCGACTATGCATCCACCGGAACAGCATGGCACAGACAGCTACAGGCAGCACAAGTGCCATGCACCATTGCGCGGGCGACGGCACGTCATCGGGCGCTGCGAGGCAGGCTATGAGCAGCGGCGTCAGTGCCAGCACAAGGGTGAGCATACGTTCCGGCAGCGGCGGGCGGGCATAGACGAGGCGATTCTTGGCAGCGGCGGCCGTGCGCGCGTATGGCAGGACATATATTATGGTGGAGCTCAGCCCCTTGGCCAAGGCATCAGCGGCGATGACTGTCAGTGGCGAGAGGCCACTGTCTATGAGGTCGGAGAGCATGTTCCAGAAAAGCAGCATGTAGAACACAAGTCCGAGCACGCCGTATGTTCCGATGTGCGAGTCCTTCATTATGGCCAGCGTGCGCTCGCGGTCGAAGCCACCGCCGAAAGCGTCGCAGAAGTCGGCAAAGCCGTCCTCGTGGAGCGCACCGGTGAGTATGCAGCGCACGGCAATGGCGAGTGCTGCGGCGATGCCGGTAGCGACATCCGTCTGGTCGGCACACCAGAGCACGAGTGCCATGCTGCCACCCGTGAGCCATCCTGCCAAGGGCCACAGCGGCACCACACGCTCGAAATAGCTGCGTTCGACACTCGCGAGCCGCCATAGCGGCAGGCGCGTGAAGAACATCAGCGCCGCCAGCGTTCGCTTAGAAATACTTTGTAATCTCAGCATGGCTGAAGTTGTCCATTTCGTTAAGCAGATGAACGGCCGAGGCCACGATGGGGTAAGCACAGAGTGCTCCCGTGCCTTCGCCGAGGCGCATGTTAAGGCTCAGGAGGGGTCGCGCATTCATGGCGTCGAGCATGATGCGATGCCCGCCCTCATCGCCGCAATGTCCGAAGATGGCATAGCGCCGCACATCAGGCATCAGCTGCTCTGCGGCGAGCATACAGGCCGTCATGATGAAGCCGTCCACGAGAATCACCATCTCAGCCTCTGCCGCACGCAGCATGGCTCCGATGGCGGCCGCCATCTCATAGCCCACGAAGTAGCGGATGGCATCTGCCGGAGCAGGTGCAGGCACGGTCTCCCGGAAGTTTACCACGGCACACGTGAGCACGTCGAGCTTGTGGTATATGCCGTAGCTGTCGAGACCGCTGCCGGCGCCCACGCACTGCGGCAGGGCGATGTCGAGGAAGAGGTGCATGAGCACGCTCGACGGCGAAGTATTGCCGATGCCCATCTCGCCGAAGGAGATGATGTTGCAGCCCTCGGCCAGACAGGCATCGACCTGTTCGCGCCCCACGCCGAGCGCGCGGTGCCACTCGTCGGCTGTCATGGCAGCTTCGTACAGGAAGTTGCGCGTGCCGTAGCCTATCTTGCGACGGATGATATGGCTGTGACGCACGGGGTCGAAGTCGTAGTCAACACCTGCATCCACGATGCGCAAGTCGATACCGTGCTGACGGCACAGCACATTGACGCCACCGCCGCCACGGCCGTAGTTGAGCATCTGCTGCCACGTCACCTCGCGCGGCGACAGCGACACGCCCTCGCGCTCGATGCCGTGGTCGCCGCCGAAGAGGATGTGGCAGGGATGACGCAGCTCGGGGGTCAGCGTGCCTTGGATGAGTGCCACCTGCATGGCCACATCTTCGAGCACTCCAAGCGAGCCCTTGGGTTTATTGAGGTTGTCTATCTTGTCTTGTATGGCGTCTCGTAGTTCCATTGCGGACATTTTATTATGGGTTGAGTCTATTGACTGGCTTTAGCTTGCCCTTAGGCCATCAGCGGGCAGACAGCGATACTGGAATGCCGTGGCGTGGCGAGGTTTTTTATCAGTCTGACACACCAATATAACGTCTCAGGGGCGTTTCTATTGTATGCCGTCACCTTTTTGCCGTCATTTTCTGCCATCACGTCAGAAGGTTCCTGCCTTTGTCGAGCTGTCCTTAACGGTCATTGGCAGCCCACTGACCATGAGCACGACTCTGTCGGCCTTGGAGGCCACGTACTGATTGAAAAATCCGAGCAGGTCGGTGAAGCGTCGCTGCAAGGCGCTGGGGCTGGTGCCACCCATGCCAATCTCGTTGGTGACGAAGATGAAGGTGGCATCCTGCTGCGTGAAGCGGTCGAACTCGGCACGCAGCTCGGAGAGCACGGCATCGATGTCGGGCAGCGGACGGTCTGCCGTGCCCTGGCTCTCATCCCAAAGGAAGTTGGTGGCCCATAGTGTGCAGCAGTCGATGAGCACGACATGCCCTGCCACATCGTGACGGCTGAGGTAACGTTCCTCCTCGATGTTCGTCCACTCGGGTCCGCGACGCTGCTGGTGGAGGCGCACACGCTGACGGAAGTCCTCGTCCCAGATGTGAGCCGTGGCCATATACACAGGACATGGCGACAGCGAGAGGGCGAGGCGTTCGGCATAGCTGCTCTTGCCAGAGCGCTGGCCTCCGGTGATGAGTATAATCTGTTTCATGACTTACGACGTAAAAGTATGGCTATGGCCACTGGCGCGCCTATGAGCGCCGTGACGGAGTTGATGGGCAGCGCACCTTCCATGCCGGGCAGGCGGGCTATGAGGTTGCACACGAGTGCCAGTCCCGCTCCGCAGAGTAGCGTGGCGGGCAGCAGCACGCGGTGGTCGGCGGTCAGGAAGATGCCGCGTGCTATGTGCGGCACGGCGAGTCCGAGGAACATGATGGGTCCGCAGTAGGCCGTGGCAATGGCCGTGAGCACGCCTGCCGAGCCGATGATGAGCATGCGCGCCCTGCGTATGTCGAGGCCGAGATTGGCGGCATAGTGTTCGCCGAGGAGCAGCGAGTTGAGGGGCTTGGCGAGGAGCATCGCCAGCGGACACAGCACGGCCATCAGCCCCACGAAGACATAGACCTGGCCCCCCGTGACGCGTGCAAACGACCCCAGCCCCCAGATGACATACGCGCGTATGTCCTCCTCGCTGGAGAAATACTTGAGGACACCGATGACGGCCGTGGCTATGTAGCCAATGAGGACACCCACGATGAGGAGCGTGGCCCTGCCCTGCACGCGCTGTGACAGCCACACGATGAGCGCCATGGCCGCCAAGGCTCCTGCTATCGCCGCCACGGTGAGGGCTGTGTTGCCCATGAGTCCGAAGCGCGATAGCGCACGCCCGCCGATGGCTCCACCCAGAAGCACCATGAATGCCACGCCGAGGCTTGCAGCAGAACTGACGCCGAGCACAGAAGGGCCGGCCAGGGGGTTGTGGAACACCGTCTGCATCTGCAGGCCTGCCACGGCAAGGCCGGCACCGCAGGCCATGGCGGTCATCGTCTGCGGCAGGCGTGTCTGTAGCACGATGTTGGTGAAGACTTCGCTGTCTGAGTGTTGACCGCTGAGGATGCCTATGACATCAGAGAAGGGTATCGCCACTGAGCCTACGGCGAGGTTCAGGAGTGCCAAGGCAGGGATGGCGATGAGGAGTATGATGAACTTGGTGTGCATGCGGGAGAGGTGGAGTGGGATTGCTGCGCTGATATCGCGACATCTGGAACAGGGGGGAAGGGTGAATGGGGGATGGGAGAGTGAGGCTGGGGACGGAAGAGTAGGGACGGCAGGAACGGGGATGAGGGTCGACGAGAACGGGGTGGGGAGTGCTTATGTGTCATCGCTGATGATACGCACATCAAGCTGGCGTGTGGGATAGACACGGCGGCAATGTGACAGACAGTGGCGACGTATGGCATCGAAGAAGGCCGGCGGCATAAGCTGCCACAGCTCACGCGCCATCCTGACACCGGCAAGACGCGCCTCGGCATCGGGGATGCCGGCCTCGGTGGCCACGTCGATGAGGAAACGGAGGTTCATCGTCACCTTGTGGGAGTGGGTGTCGAGATTGCCCTCGGCCAACTTCACGGCCTTGCCAATCATGATGCCCACCACCACGCGCTGAAAGCCTAAGGCGTAGGCGCTCTGCAGGGCCGAGCCGATGAAGTTGCCATAGTGCACGACCCGCAGACAGGGCTCGGCCGCCAGGAGAGCCTCCTCGCCACGCTTGCCGGAAGCCAGGCCCAATGTCGTGAAGCCCATGGCCTTGGCGACGTGCATCTCACGCTCTATGCTCTCTGTGAACGCCTCATTGGAAAAGGGCATGACGATGCCCGATGTGCCAATGATGCTTATGCCATCCACCACGCCGACACGCGGGTTGAAGGTCTTCAGTGCCAGCTCACGGCCGCCTTCCACGCTGATGGTGACGTCCACCGGAGCATCGGTCATGGCGGCAACGGCCTCGGCGATGGAGCGCCGAGGAGTGGGATTGATGGCAGGCTCCCCGACGGGAATGCCCAGTCCCGGCAGGGTGACACGCCCCACGCCCTCGCCTTGCAGGAAGCGCACCTGCGGGGGACTGTCATCACGACGTAACGCCACACGTGCTATAATCTTGGCACCTCGCGTGACATCGGGGTCGTCGCTGAAATCCTTGATGCAGAAGGCCGCGCCATCGGCATAGCCTACAGGCACGCTCACCGTCTCACCGTCGGGCAGACGCACGCTGACGACATCCGTGGCACTGGCGTCCGAGTCCCGCGGCCCTGCTCCCGTGGCGCTATGGCTGCTGAGCAGGCGCTGCATGGCAGCCACCACGGCTGCCGTGGCACAGGTGCCTGTGGTGAGCCCTGTGTGGAGCGTGAAGAAGTCGGGCACGGTGGCCTCGATGGCTCGTCGCAGGCCGCGGGGGCCGTCAACGACGCGGCATGCATCGAGGCGTGAGACGTATGGCAGTCGGGGCCGTTCAACGGCGAAGACCGTCACGCCAGCCTTGCGGGCAGCATCCACCTTCTCCATGAAGCCGCCGCTCATGCCGCTCTCCTTGGTGATGATGGCCTGCGGGTGCAGACGGGTGATGAGGGATGCCGTGTCGTTGCCCTCGTAGGCGACGAGCCTGTCGGCAGGGAAGCCCGCTGCGATGGCCGTCCCGACAGAGCTATCGCGTCCGAGGATGCGGAACCAGCATGTGTGTGCCTCCCAGTATGTGCGCAGGCGGCCTATGGTCTGCACGCCGGTGAGTGCCAGCAGGCTTGCCACGCCCGCTGCCTCAAGGCGCCGCACGGCATCAGCAAAGTCACTGCACCAGATGATGTCGGCATCACGCGGCGGGTAGATGCGTTCGTAGCGCACGACGGGCACTCCCGTCGCCGCTGCCGCCGTGCCGATGTTGGCATGCAGCTGCGTGGCAAAAGGGTGCGCGGCATCCACAATGAGACGTATGGCGTTGTCACGGCAGAAGCGTGTCATGGCATCGGCGTCCATGATGCCGCCGAGCCGCCGGCCGTGCGTGAGCACGACCTCCTGTTCTGCTCCTCGAGTGGAGTAGAAGTAGGGTTTGCACGCCTGCTCGCAGACATCAATGGCAGCCCGTCCCTCTGTTGTGCCTCCGAAGATGAGTATCAATGTCTAATCTGTCTTGCCCGTGCGGAAGAGGTGTGTGAAGTGAGTGTCGTAGAGGCGGCTTGCACCCTGACGATTGTCGATGGCCCATCCCACGACAATCATCGTGGTCAGAGTGAGGCCGTTGCTGCGCACGATGTCGGCAAGGTCCTTGAGCTGGCCACGGTAGATGTGCTGGTCAGGCCATGTGAGGTGGTAACATGCCGCTACGGGAGTCTCCGGCGGGTAGCCGCCTTCGAGGAGCTGTGCCTGCACATCGTCAACGATGGCAGCGCTGAGGAAGATGCACATCGTGGATTGTGAGCGTGCCAGGTGCCGCAGCTGTTCGCGCTCCGGCATTGGCGTTCGGCCTTCGCCGCGTGTAAGGATTATGGTCTGCGTACGCTCGGCAATAGTGAACTGACTGCGCAGCTCGGCAGCGGCGGCGAGGAACGATGATATGCCTGGCGTGATGTGATAGCTCATGGCATGGGTGTCGAAGAATGCCATCTGCTCCTCGATGGCTCCGAAGATGCAGGGGTCGCCCGTGTGGAGCCTCACGATGGTCTTGCCGGCCTGATAGTATTCGAGCATGAGACGGCACTGCGCTTCGAGGTCCATGCCGGCCGACGACACCACGGTGGCTCCGGGTTTGTGGCAGCGGGTCAGGGCCTCCGGCACTAAGCTCCCGGCATAAAGTATGAGGTCGGCGCGCTCCAGCCATTGCCGGCCGCGCACGCTGATGAGGTCGGGGTCGCCGGGTCCGGCACCTACGATTTCTACGTGTCCTTCGTGCTGACGGCGCATGAAGCGTCGGTCGATGGCCAGCGCTGCCGTCCACGTAGCACCTTTGACCTTGCTGACAAGCAGCGCGCCGTTGTTGCTCCCCAGGATGGCGGCAGCCTCGCTGACGCTGGGCGTGCCTACGTGCCGCTCCACGACGGCGCTTGGCGTGGGTACGGTGACGCGGCTCAGCTCGTCGGCGGTGAAGAACCTCACGGCGTGGCCGTGGCGGCGCAGCTCGTCAACGAAAGGCTCGTCGGCCTTGACGTCTATGGTACAGAAGGTGTCGGCACACATCATGAGGCCACGCTCGGCAAAAGCGTGACGCATGTCGTCATAGATGTGCCCGTAGTTGTCAGGATGGTGTGCAAGCCCGAAGCCTACCGTCGCCACCGTTGGCACAAAGTGCAGGCACAGCACGCCCTTAGGCACTTGTCGGCAGTATGGCGACACTATGATGGCCAGTTCGAAGCGTCCGGCTGTCACCTCGCTGATGTCGCCGACGACGGTGACGTGGTCGGGCAGTGTGCTCTCGAGGTAGTCGGTGCCCTCATCGCGCACCTCCATGAGCAATGCCGTAGGCTTGCGTCCTACGAATGCGAAGATGCAGGCGTTCATGTCGTCGGCATCGGCAATCTGCCACCCGAAGCGACGGTTCAGTGTGTCGAGAGGCCATAGCCCGGCGACATCGCTCTGCGTGGTTATGACGGCAGTACCGCCGATGACCGCGGCAATGTCGGCAGCGAGGTCATTGGCACCGCCCACATGTCCCGAGAGCACGGCCACGACGTGACGGCCCTCGGTGTCGATGCACACCACTGCCGGGTCGGTGTGCTTGTCGGTGATGTGTGGTGCTATGGTGCGCACACATACGCCCATGGCTCCCACGAACACAAAGGCATCGGCATCGGCCCAAGCGCTACCTACGTCGGCACGCGGTATGATGGTGCCGCCTGTGTGACGGGCTACAGCCGTTGCTATGCGCTCGCCTGCCTGACTTATCACTATAACAAAGTTTTTTGGCATTTGAGTATCTCTATGGGGTTATTGTTATCGATGACGACACGAGTCGGCACCTCGTCCACGAGTTGCAGGGCGGCACATGCATCCTGCCACAACTGTCTGGTGCCGGGGCGGTCGCCACGCATCCCGTCAACTATGGGCGACGAGACACAGTTCATCACGATGCAGCCTCTTAGCTTCAGATATCGGTTGACAACGACCATGATATCGTGAAGACATCCGCCGTGCCCTCCGATGAACACGGCATCGGGCTTAGGTATGTCGTCGAAGTTGGCTGTGAGGAAGTCGCCGATATGGAGACTTATGCCAGGGCAGCCCAGGGCACGGGCGTTCTTGAGGATTATGGATTCGCACTCGTCACGGATCTCAAAAGCCTCGACTTGCAGGTGCGGGAATCGCAGGCGTGCCTCAATGCTCACGCTGCCGGTACATGCCCCAATATCCCAGAGCACATGGCGTCGTGGAAGCTCGAGCTCATGCAGCGCGAGCAGGCGTATGGGCATCTTGGTAATCATATTCTCGCGTCCGTCAAGTTTCAAAAACTGCGAGTCATCAATGCCGAAAAAGGAACGACTCATCCAGGCATCAAACTGTTGCGCTGTCATCTTATCTTGCGGTATGGCTTCGACAATGACGCAGTTAGGCATCTGGAACTCACGCCTGGCGGCCTCCTTGAGGCTCATCGTCAGCACACACTCGCTGTCGGGGTTGCCTAAGTGCTGTCCGACGTGCATCGTGTAGTAGATGTAGCCGTATTCGATCATACGCCGTGCTATGGCATCTGGCGTGTGACTGCGGTCCGTGAGGACTCCTATCATGGTGGCATGCTCTATGAGTGCACGGTCGAACTCTTGCCACGGCCGTCCCGTGAGCGACACCGCGCGCAGGTCATGGTATGGCAACAGCAGTCTGTGTGCGAGCATCTGCAGCGAGTTGAAAGCCGGGAAGACACGAATGCCAGCCTTCGGCAGCAGACGCTTCAGTGTCACGGCAAAGCCGTAGAAGAGTGGGTCGCCGGAGGCAAAGATGATGATCTCGTCGTTGCCGGGGATTGCCTCGTAGGCAGCGATGACATCGCTTACCGGCACAGTGATGTCAGTCCACACATAGCCTTGTGGCAACAGCGGCTCTACGAGGGTGTGCTGTCGGCGTCCTCCGGAGAAGAGGTGTCCGCGGCTTACTATCTCTGCCACCTCGGGCGCGAGATACTGACAAGGCATATCCGTGATGCCTATGACGGTGTAGCTATGCATATTTAAGTTCTATTAGAACAGTCTGATTTCGGCAGAGCCGAGGCATCGATGGTGCGTGCCGTCGTAGAGCACGGCGAACTGTCCGGGTGCCACGCCCTGCAGAGGCTTCAGTGTAGTAATGTCCAGCGACCCATCGTCGAGCAACGTGGCCTGTGCCGATGTGAAGTCAGGTGTATGGCGTATCTTGAGTGTCACGTCGATGGTCTGCCCGCCTTGCGTGAACGGCGAAGCCGTGAGCCAGTGGAAAGGTTCGGTGCCGAAGTGGTCGCTGTACTGCTCAGAGGTGTCGAAGCCATTGGCCACCCAAAGGATGTTGCGCTCCATGTCCTTGCGCACGACATACCACGGTCCTCCGCTGAAGCCCAGCCCCTTGCGCTGGCCTATGGTGTGGAACCACACACCCTTGTGCATCCCCAGCACGCGTCCTGTGGCCTGGTCGATGACCTGTCCCGGGCGTTCGCCGAGGTAACGCCGCACATACTCATTGTAGTCTATCTTGCCAAGGAAGCAGATGCCCTGGCTGTCCTTGCGGTGTGCGGCAGTGAGGTGCTCTCTCTCCGCGATGGCCCTCACCTCGCTCTTTGGCAGATGTCCGATGGGAAAACAAGCCTTCTCGAGCTGCCATGGCATGAGCTGTGCGAGAAAGTCGGTCTGGTCCTTCACGGGGTCGGGGCTTGTGCAGAGCCATGTGCGCCCCTCGGCATCGACTTCCGTGGTGGCATAGTGGCCGGTGGCGATGATGTCGTAGTCGTGCCCCACACGCTCGTCGAAGACTCCGAACTTGATGAGGCGGTTGCACATCACATCGGGGTTCGGGGTGAGTCCCACGCGCACGCGCTCCATGGTGTATGTCACTACGCGCTCCCAGTAGTCGTGGTGCAGGTCGATGACCTGCAGGGGCAGTCCGTAGCGCACGGCCACGGCGCGTGCCATCTCCAGGTCTTCCTCGATGGTACAGGTGAGTTGTTCGTCCTCATCGGGGGCTATCTTGATGTACCAGAGGTCGGGACGTATGCCTTCGCTGACGAGTTCTGCCACGGCTACCGAGCTATCCACACCGCCGCTGAGCAGAGCTGCCACGCGGCGGCCTTCGAGCCGCTGTCTGATAGTGTTGTCTAACAAAACTTTTCTGTGATTATGGTTTCAGGGATTGGGGTTATGGGTCTGTGGCATCACAGCGTCTCGCCAGTCAGGCGCAGTTTCTCAACGTAAGCGTCTATGCGCTGTAGCTCCCTCGGTATGCGTATCTTCTGCGGGCACTTCGCCGTGCAGGCGTTACAGCCTATGCAGTGGCTGGCTTGGCGCAGGCGCGGCACACTGCGGTCGTAGCCTATGAGGAATGCGCGGCGTGCGCGGCGGTAGTCGGGGTCGAGCTCCGACTGCCGGATATTACCCTCACGTATGCAACGGTTGAAATGCGAGAAGATCGCGGGGATGTTGATGCCGTAGGGGCATGGCATGCAGTATTCGCAGGCCGTGCACGGTATCTCCTTCTGCCCGAATATCTTCTCTGCTATGTGCATGAGGAACTCATGGTCGTCGGCAGAGATGGGATGCAGTGGTGAGTATGTAGCCACATTCTCTTCGAGATGCTCCATGTAGGTCATGCCGCTGAGCACGGTGAGCACCCCCTCCGGCGTTCCTGCGAAGCGGAAAGCCCACGATGCTATCGAAGCCTCGGGGTCGCGCTGCTTGAGTTCCGCGGCGATGTCGTCGTTGACGTTGGCAAGACGTCCGCCGAGCAGCGGCTCCATGATAACGGCCGGTATGCCACGCTTCTCAAGCTCGGAGTAGAGCGTCACGGCATCGACGTTGGAAGAGTTTATCTCGTTGGCATAGAACCAGTCGAGGTAGTTGAGTTCTATCTGTACGAAGTCCCAGTGGTAGCGCCCCTCGTCGTGGAGCTGCAGCAGGTATTCGAAGGCGCGGTAGTCGCCGTGCCACGAGAAGCCGAGATTGCGTATCCGCCCCAGTGTCTTCTGCTCTACGAGCCAGTCGCAGAGGCCGTTGTCGAGGAATCTCTGGCGGCAGGCATCGAGTCCGCTGATGTCATTGCCCTGCTCATCGCGGGAGCCATTGCCCGTACTGTGCAGCAGGAGGTAGTCGATGTAGTCGGTCTGCAGCTCACGCAGCGAGTTCTCAAACATGGCCTTCGACTCGCTGAGTGTCCACAACTCGCGGTCGAAGTTGGAAAGCTTTGTGGCAATGTAGTACTTGTCGCGCGGGTGACGTTTGAGGGCGATGCCTGTGCACCTCTCCGACAGCCCTTGGCAATAGACGGGGCTTGTGTCGAAATAGTTGACACCGTGAGCGATGGCATAGTCCACCTGGCGGTTTATCATCTTCTGGTCGAAGGGACCTGTGACAGGGTCTGGCTTTATACCCTCGGGCAGCATGGGCAGACGCATCATGCCATAGCCGAGGATTGACACGAGGTCGCCGCTGTTGGGGTTGCGGCGCATGGTCATGGTTCCGGCAGCACCGGTGGTGAGAGCGTCGGCTCCACCGTTTTTGTCCCCGGGCTTGCATGCGGTGACGAGGGCTGCTGCCGGTGCTGTTGCCGCTGCTCCGGCAGCCATGTATTTCAAGAAGTTGCGACGGTTCATTTCTGTGTGCGGTGTTGATGGTTAAATTGTCTTATGCACTTCGTGGCCTTCGACGTAGATGGCCGACAGAGGTCGTGCCGGGCATAGGTTCTCGCATGCTCCGCAGCCTATGCAGCGGCTCTCGTTGACGGCAGGAATCTCGGGCGAGAGCGGGTTGTCGGCATCTGACGGCACCATAGTGATGGCGCCTACCGGGCAATGGCGTGCGCAGTTGCCACACGAGACTCCGTCGGTGAGGGGTATGCAGTTCTCTTTTATCCACACGGCATGTCCTATCTGTGTCGCCGACTTGACGTCGCGTCCTATGGGCCGTATGGCACCAGTGGGGCACACATCGCTGCAACGCGTGCACTCTGGGCGGCAGTAGCCTCGCTCGTAGCTCATGGTGGGTTGCATGATGGTGAGCAGGCCCGTGGATGGCCGCAGCACGTCGTTGGGGCATTGCGCCACGCAGAGCTGACACCCGGTGCAATGGCTCGCCATGTTGTCGGCCGAGAGCGACCCCGGAGGTGTCAGGGGCGTCTGCCGCTTGGGTGCCACCTTGTCCTCGATGGCAGCCAGGCCGCCGTCGGTCTTGAGCTTCACCTGTGCGAGTGCGGCCGTGGTGGTTGCCAGCGATGCGCCGATGAGGAATGCGCGCCGCGATGCCGGGTCGGCAGCACCACTACCCTCCCCCGCCGCAGGTGCGGCAGCGGCGGGGCGTCCGTACTTCAGTGCTCCGAAGCTGCACTGGTCGAGACAGTTGCCGCAGGCCACACAGCGTGTATAGTCAACGGTCTTGTTCTTGAAGTCTATGCACGATGCCTTGCAAGCCTGGGCGCACTTGCTGCACGAACGACACTTCTCGGCATCGAAGCAGACACGCAGGAACGAGAAGCGCGCGAGGTAGCCCAGCACCGTCCCCACGGGGCAGATGGTGTTGCAATAGGTGCGTCCACCCCGCCAAGCCAAGATGGCAATGACGACGAAGGTCACAGCGGCGATGATGAAGGTGGGCATGCTGCGTATCCAGATGTCAACGGCATAGAAGTCGTAGTTGCCGTTCTGCTCGGAGATGCCGGCCAACACATTGTTGCCAGCCAGCCAGACGGGGCGCAGCAGGTTGGCCGCCATGCGCCCGTAGCTGCTGTAGGGGGCCAGCAGCGCCACCAGCGAGCCGATGCCCGCCACGACGGCCACGATGAAGAGTGCCAGCACAGTGAGTCGCAGCCACCGCCGCTCGGGCGAATAGACATAGCGTCCGGCCTTATGCTTGCCTCGCGGATGGAGGTGGGCTATGCCGTCCTGCATCACGCCAAGAGGGCATACAACAGAGCAGTAAATCCTGCCGAAGATAAGCGTAAGCACCACGAGTGCCAGCACAGTCACAGCGTTCAGCGCCAGCACTGCCGGCAGGAACTGCAACCTGGCCAGCCACCCGACATAGCCGTGAGCCAAGCCGGTGAAGTCGATGAAGAGCCACGTGATTGACGCGAAGGCCAATATGGCAAGGGGGATTCTGATTTTCCGCAACAACATGAGTGAGTTGATGATTTATGAAGAGTGACTTATTTATACTGACGAGGTCTCATTTCGGCACGAGACGTATGCTGAGCTCATAGAGCAGTGCTATCGGCAAGCTCACAATGACGAGCGAGAGTATGTCGGTCGTAGGTGTTATGACGGCTGCCACTATCAGTATCACCACGAAGGCATGACGGCGGTAGCGGCTCATCCACTCTGCACGCAGGAGTCCGAAGCGCCCCAAGAGCCAGGACACCACCGGCAGCTCGAACACAAGGCCGAAGGCCAGCGACATCATCAGCAACGTATCGGTGTAGTTCTCCAAGGTGAGCATGGGCACGACATCGGGACTCACGCTATAAGTGGCGAGGAATCGCAGCGTCAGCGGAAACACCACGAAGTAGTTCACCACCAGCCCCACGACGAAGACGGCGTAGGCCGCCATGACGAGTCGCCGAGAGATGGAGAGTTCGTTAGGATAGAGCGCGGGAGCCACGAAGGAGAAGAGCGCATATAGCAAATATGGCGATGCCACCAAAGCCCCTGCCATCAGAGCCACCTTCATGTGTATCATGAACTGCTCTGTGAGCTGAGTGTTGATGAGGCTCAGCTCGACAGGCTCGGCATCGAGCCATCGGTAGGTGGGGAAGTCGTTGTGCAGCGGCCAGAGCACGACATCGAACAGCGGCTCCTTGAAGAAGAAAGCCGCCACTGCCAGCACCACCGCCACGGCGAGCATCCTCAGCAGCGTCTGGCGAAGGGCTTCGAGGTGGTCCCAGAATGATGCCGTGTCGTTATTCACCTTGCACGGGGGTCTTCTCTGTCTTGGAGGGCTCGGCGGCATCGGGGTCGAGGCCTTTCATGCCATCCTTGAAGCTCTTCACGCCACGCCCCATGCCATGCATGAGTTCGGGGATTTTCTTGCCGCCGAAGAGCAGCAGCACAACGACGGCAATGAGTATGATTTCAGGGGTTCCTATCATAGTTTTTGGTCTTGAATGGCACAAAAGTAGTCAATATTTGACATATTAAGTAGAAAAAAAAGGAAAAAAGTTTGTGGAAGACGTTTTTTGCGTACCTTTGTATGCAATTTGTGCCGTCAACAGCTATTACAGACGCCATTTTCATAACACAACAACACTAAAAAGGACATGAAACGCATTCTCTTCTCATTGTGCCTCGCCACCTCGACGACATTGGCATTTGCACAGACGCCCGTGGTCGTGGAACCGCGCACGCAACGCACACAAACCACTCAGGCAACAACATCGACCTACTCCAGCGACAGCTACTCATACAGCTACCGTCCCGACTACAAAGACCGTGCCAACCACTGGGCCGTGGGTATGAACTTCGACTGCGGCACCAGCAACCCCGTATGGGCTTTCGGCCTCGGGGCAAACCTGCAGTTCTACGCCACCGACGACTTCCGCATCGAGGCTTCGTACAACGGCTACTTCCGCCGCAACTTCTGGGCATCGTGGGACGTGAACATCAACCTTCACTACCTCATTGAGGTGGCCGAGCAGCTTGAGATTTACCCCTTGCTGGGTGCCACCTTCTGCCACGGACAGTTCAAGGTCGATGCCAAGGACTCTAATGACGGCGATGCCTACAGCCATAAATACGGCAAGCTGGGCCTGAACATCGGTGCCGGCATCCAGTACAGCATCAACGAGCACCTGTTCGTGAAGGGCGAAGCTTTCTGGAAATACGTTCCCTCGAGAGAACTCGACACATACGAAAGTTATGCCGCCGGCACAGACACGAAGTTCGGACAGCGTGCCGTTATCTCAGCCGGCATAGGCTATCGTTTCTGAGCACGCGGGCTTAATCCTCTATGGCCAAAACGTCCATCCGTCCTCCTTTGGGGAGTGACAGTGAAGGCCCTGAGGGAGTTTATAAATTCGCCTATGGGAGTTTGCCAACTTCCCCAGAGGATGTTTTGGCAGCGTAAAAAGGACGTGCCACCTGCCACAAGAGGACATGCCACCTGCCACAAAAGGACATGCTACCTGCCACAAAAGGACATGCTACCTGCCACAAGAGGACATGCCACCTGCCACAAAAGGACATGCCACCTGCGACAACGGAGGGTATCTTCTCAACGGCAGCGCATCCACGACATTACGTTGGCAGGAGGACGTTCGTGTGCAAGCTCGTTGGCCATGAAATCCATGGCAGGCGCCACATGCTCGAAAATGGCCCGAAAGTCGGCACAAAGATAGTTGAGGCCCGGCTCGCCGTGCTCGTCGAGGGCTATGCGGTCCTTTGGACAGCCGCCATTGCAGATGCCGAGCCACAGACACTGGCGGCACTGCGTTGGCAACGCGTCGTGCTTGTCGAGGCCGAACTGCTGCTGTCGTGCGCTGTAGGCCATGGCAGCGATGGTGGTCTGGTGGATGTTGCCCAGACGATACTGCGGGAAGACGAAATGGTCACAACAGTAGAGGTCGCCATTGTGCTCCATGACAGTGGCGTGGCCGCAGGTGGGAGCCATCGTGCACAGACCCGGCGCCTGACCCACCCAACATGCAAGGATGGAGTCGAAGAGCTGCACGAAGACGGAGCCGACATCGTGGCGCACCCACTCGTCGAAGATGGCAGTCACGAAGCGGGCATACTGTCCAGGAGACACGGTGGCCTCAGGGTCGTCGCGCTCTACGATGGGAGTGAACTGTATGAACTCGCTGCCTATGTCGCGATAGAAACGATAGACATCGAGAGGGAAGTCGGCATTCACGGAGTTGACAACGCCCATGACGTTCCACTCCACACGATGCTGTTGCAGCAGGCGTATGCCTCGCAACACACGGTCGAAAGACCCTCGCCCACTGTGCGTGCGACGCCAGGCATCATGGAGATGCGCGGGACCGTCAATACTGATGCCCACGAGCCAATGGTTACGGCTGAAGAAGCGGCACCACTCATCGCTGAGCAGCGTGCCATTGGTCTGGATGCAGTTGTCGATGACATGGCCCCGGGCATGGCGGCGCTGTAGGCGAAGCACTTTCTCATAGAAGGAGACGGGCAGCAGCAGAGGTTCCCCGCCATGCCACGTGAACAGCACCTCTGTCTGCGTCTGGGCTTCAATATACTGAAGGATATATGCCTCAAGCGTGGCATCAGACATCACCATCCGTGGTCTGCAGCCCTCTTTGTCGCGATCACTCGACCCGTCGGCATAGAGGCTTGCCTTGTCGAGATAATAGCAATAATGGCAAGCGAGGTTGCAGCGGCTGCCTGCTGGCTTCGCCATGACGTAGAGAGGGTTGGAGAGTGGGCTTAACGTTGCGTCCATCGGTGTGCATCAGTTTGTGAACTTCCGGGGCAAAGGTAATGAAAAATGTCCTCTCTACGGCTCTTACGGCACACGTTTTCAGCAGCTAACAAGGCTTTATTGTCTTTTTTAACACTTTTTTGCCGCCTTTTTGGCGTGCACTGACGTTCGTATTCAAAAAAAGACTATCTTTGCCACTGATTCCACCAATACCTTAACCTACTATGCTACTCACCAACCGACTCATCACACTGGCTTTGGCAGCTGTCGCAACAGCCGCGACAGCCATGGCCGCCGACATACAGCAGCATCCGGCACTGTCACCACAGCCACAACAAGTGTCATGGCTCAACGGCAGTGTGCCAGCCACGACGAAAATCACTACTGGCGTGCGCGGCGACAAAGCCTTGCGCAGATGGGCTAAGAAGATTCCGCACCATGCCGAAGGCTACTACCTTAGCGTGACGCCGGAAGGCATCGTGGTGGCCGGTGCCGACTCGGCAGGGCTGTTCTACGGGCAGCAGACGCTACGTCAGCTGCAGCATGGCGACAGCGTGGCCTGTGCTGAGGTCACAGACTGGCCCGTAATGCCCGAGCGCGGCGTCATCGAGGGCTACTACGGCAATCCATACAGCCATGACGCACGCCTGCGCCTCTTCGAGTTCATGGGACGCAACAAACTGAATGTCTTCGTCTATGGCCCGAAGGATGACCCCTATCATCGCAGCCAGTGGCGAGCCAGCTACCCCAAGGACGCCGCCCATCAGCTGAAAGCGCTGGTGGAGGCCGCACGGCGCAACCACGTGAAGTTCGTCTGGGCTATTCACCCCGGAGGTGACATCCGGTGGGAACGTGCCGACAGCGTTGCCCTGGTGAGGAAATGCGAGTCGATGTATGAGCTCGGCGTGAGGTCGTTCTGTGTGTTCTTCGACGACATCAGCGGCGAGGGGGCACGCGGCGAGAAACAGGCAGGTCTGCTCAACTACCTCAACGAGGCTTTCGCCAAGCGACATGACGATGTCGATGCGCTGATGATGTGCCCCACACAGTACAACAAAGGGTGGTCGGGAGGCGACTACCTCACCACCCTCGGCACACAGATGGATGCCAGCGTGCGTGTGATGTGGACGGGAGCAACGGTGGTGGATATGATCGACCGCGAGGACATGGAATGGATCAACGCACAGCTGGGGCGCAAGGCGTACATCTGGCTCAACTACCCCGTGACAGACTACTGCATCGACCACCTGCTCATGGGTCCGACCTACGGCAATGCAGCAGACATCGGGACGATGGTGAGCGGCTTCTGCTCAAACCCGATGGAATACTGCGAAGCATCTAAGCTGTCGCTCTTCAGTATCGCCGACTACTGCTGGAACCCGGAAGCCTACGACCCTCAGGCATCGTGGCTGCTGGCCACAGAGCGTATGGTGCCTGCCGAGGTTGAGGCGTTCCGCATGTTCTGCGACAACAACGTTGACCTCGGCCCAACAGCCCACGGCCTGCGCCGCGAGAGAGAGTCGCAGGGCTTCGTCAGTGCCGGCGACAATGCCAAGGCTCAGGCGGCATACCTCTCGGAGATGGGGCGCGCAGCAACACGCCTCGAACGCGGCGACGTGCCGCAGGAACTGTGGAGAGAGATTGAGCCGTGGGTGAAGTCTATGAACCTTACCTCCGGGCGTGGCATGATGGCACTGCTCATGGCCAGGCAGCTGGAGGATGGCAATGCTGAGGCGTTCGTGCAGCTCTACGAACGCTATGCCCGTGCCACCGAGGAACAGCAGGCGCTGCGCTCGCGCGACTTCCATGGCAGCATAAAGGTTGCGACGCCTGTCGTGGCGACACGACACATCGAGCCGTGGCTGCGCCAGCACGTGGCCGACCTCGTGGCCGACTACAAGTCGAGGTTCGACTATCGCCTGGACGTGTTCCCACAGCTGGCACTCGAGAATGGCACATACTTCATCCGCGATGCCGCAGGGCGCTATCTCACAGACCCCGACTATAACAGCCCGGGCGTAAAGGCCGTGTTCCGCACGGAACGCGACACCATAAACCCGCAGTCGCAGGAGTGGACAGTGGCCTACAACGGCGTGACAGGCCGCTACAGCATCATCAACAATCAGGCACGCCGCTATCTCAACGAGTTGGGCACATTCGGGCGCAACGCGTTCAGCGAGGAATGGAACACCTATGAGATTCAGCAGTCCGCACCAACCTCCCCTGCCCACGACACCACGCCCAGCAGCGGTTCCAACTCCGACACCTCTCACACCACCCCCAGCAGCGGTTCCGTGCCCGGCGGTATGTCCGCCGGGTTCTATTCCATCCGCAACGGCGGTCGCGGCGGCCACGCCTGGTGGATAGCCACGACAGATGACGAGGCCATCACCTATGTTGACGAAGCCCCCGCCGCAGAGACGGTCTTCACATGGGTCTTTCAGCCCATCGGCAAATAATCACACACCACCGCAGCGCGCCCCGCGCCGCTTCCTGCCTCAACACAAAAACCTCAGCCATAGCCGTAGCGCCATGGTGATACACGAGTGATGTCTGTAGTTCAGCTCTCCACTCCCCGTTCACTTCACCACAGATGCCAGCGTTCCGTCGCTCAGACGCGTCACTATCTCCTGCCCCGCTACGATGGTGCCGACGGAACGCACAAGACGCCCGTCGGGAGTGTAGGTGAGCGAGTAGCCACGCTTAATCTGAAGTGCCGGGTCGAGAGCCGCTATGCGCTGGGCCTGAGCATCGAGGTGCAGCAGTGCCGTCTGCAAGCGCGATGTCGTGGCATGACGAAGACGCTCGCTGACGCGCAACAGGCAATGCCCTGCCTCGAGCACCCGGCGTTGCGGAGCCGCCGCTATGCGCGCGGCAATGGCATCGAGCCTCCGCTCCTGTCGCTCACGTGTCAACGCGAAGGCTCGCGGCAACTGCGTGGCCATACGTTGCAGCAGCTGTTGGTGGTTGGCAATGACGAGGCTTGCCATACGCGTCATACGGCTGTTGAGGTCGTCGAGTGCTGACAGCTCTGCGGCCCCGTGAGCGATGATGAACGCTGCAGCCGCCGTGGGGGTCTTCATGCGTGTATGTGCCACGAAGTCGAGCACCGTCTCATCGCGCTCATGGCCTATGCCTACGATGACGGGCAGCGGCATCTGTGCCACAGCGGCAGCGAGCGAGTAGGTGTCGAAGTCCGACAGGTCGCTCGTGGCGCCGCCGCCGCGTATTATCACCACGCAGTCCCAGGCCTCGGCATCAAGCATGATGGCCTCAAGGGCAGCAAGCACGCTCTCCTCGACATTGGCACCCTGCATCACGGCGGGAAACAGCTGCACATCGAAAGCAAGGCCGTAGTCGTTGTGCATGAGCTGGTCGCAGAAATCGCCGAAGCCTGCCGCCGTGGCCGACGACACTACGGCAATGCGTTTCAACAGTCGCGGCAGAGGCAGCTGTTTGTTGTCGTCGGCAATGCCGTCCTTCGCCAGCTGTGCCAGAATATCGCGACGGCGTTGTGCCATATCGCCCAAGGTATATGCCGGGTCAATGTTCACGACGTTGAGAGAGTAGCCATAAAGCTCGTGGAAAGCCACTGTGACGAGCACGCGTACCTTCATCCCGGCACGCAGACGCTCACCCGTGGCACGCTCGAACAATGGCGCGAGCATGTTGTAGGTGCGAGCCCACATTGTGCCGCGGGCCTTCGCGACGAAGTTGCGCCCCGCAGCATCCTTCTCGGCGAACTCCACGTAGAAATGACCGTTCGATGCCAGCCGAGCCTCAGCCAATTCGGCCTCAATCCAGTATTCGCCTTCGAAGGTCTGCTCCAAGGCCGACCTTACAAGGTTGTTGAGTTCGAAGAGAGACAACGTTTCGGGCATCGCTTCAATCAGATAATAATGACATGCGGAAAGGCTGTCAGCTGTAATGCTCACAGGGCACCCACATCCAGAAGGTTGAGCCACGGCCTTCGCCCTCGCTGTCAACACCGATGCGGCCTCCCATACGCTCGACAATGCTCTTGCAGATGGCAAGCCCCATGCCCGTGCCCTGCACAAACTCATCGAGCTTGACGAAGCGTTCGAAGATGATGTCCTGCTTGTCCTTGGGGATGCCGCACCCCGTGTCCTCGCAGAAGAAGTAGAGCCCGCCGTCGCGCTCGCGATAGCCCAGACGGATGTGTCCGCTCTCTGTGAACTTGGAGGCATTGATTACGAAATTGGTGAGCACCTGCTGTATGCGACCTGTATCGAGGGTGGTGTAATAGGTGGTGTAGGGATTGTCCTTGATGAACGAGATGTTGGGGTTGCTCATCCGCGTGTGCACCATCATGCACATGTCCTCGAATGCCGAGGCGAAGTTCACGGGCTGGGGATGTACCGTCGTCGGCCCGTCGGTGAGCGACGATGCCTCGATGATGTCATCGATGAGCCGCTGCAACATGTCGCAGTTGTTGCGCAGGATGCGAACGTATTCAGGGCGGTCGGCGGAGTCGGCGTCCATCTGAAGGATGGATGCGAAACCTACTATGGCATTGAGCGGCGTGCGCAGTTCGTGGGTCATCGAAGCCATGAACCCACTCTTCATGCGCGTGCTGTCCTTGGCCAGTTCGGTGACACGGGACAGATATTCGCGAGCCAGGTAGAGCTTGGTGATGTCTGATGACACGCCTTCACGGCCTACGATGTTGCCCTTGGCATCGCAGACGGGATTGTAGTTGATTTGGAAATAGCTGCCGAGCTGCCCTTCGCTGCGTTTCATCAGATGTACGAGGTATGTCTGCGGCGTCGTGGTGACGGTGTCATACAAGCGGCTGCTCGCGACGGGGCGGTCTGCCTCAGCAATCATTTCATTGAGGAAATGGTCGAAGGTGTGCTCATACTCCGGGGCATCGGGTGTCTGATAGAAGGATATGAGCTGGTGCACCATGTCGGTGCGCATGATATATCGATCGCTCTTACGCAAGAGATATATGAGACGCTGCAACTGACGGGTGATTTCGATGTTCGTCTGGCAGATGTCCTTGTCGATGGCACGCAGATGCAACACGCGCTCACGATCGTCGCTGACATCGGCCGTAGTGACATAGTAGTTTACGATATCGCCGTTGTCGTCGAGCATGGGTTGAATGCCTATCTCTATGAATTTGTCGATACCGAGTTCAGGGTACTCCATGTGCTGGCATACGCGGAGCTCGTTTTTCTCGTCGGGGCTATAGACGCCACGGAACAGGGGGATGTCAAACATGCACACCTTTGTCCAGAATCGTTCGGCATCGCCATTGTTGGCATCGTAGTGACATAGTGCACGCATCTGCTCGTTGGTGCCAAGGATCCACCCCTCACTGTCATAGAACGACATGGCTATGAAAGGCTGATTGGACAGGCGCTCGTAGCGATGCACGAGCTCTGACACGACACCGTCCTCGCGCATAGCGTCGGTAACGTCACGAATGGCATTGACGACAAATGCAGGATGGCCCTCTGGGTCAAGTTCCACTATGGCATGACCTCTCAGGTTGAGCCAGCGCGTAGCATCAGACGTGCCGGCACGGAACTTCTTGTCGAGTTCGAAGCTACGCTCACGTCCTTCTATGAGGCGGCTCATCTTGCGGCGGAACTCATCACGCTGATCGGGATGTATGCGTTCGGTAAATTCCTCCAAGGTAAGCCCTTCGGGCGGTAGGATGTTGCCATAGCTGTTGGTGATGTGGTCGTGACGGATGTCATATACCATTACGTCGAAGTTGCCCATGTGCAGGGCACGTAGCATCATCTCGTTGAGCTCGGTGGAACTGCGTGTCACCCGTAGCACACGGGCATGCGCCAGACGGTTGAAGACGAAGCACGACACGGCCAGCAACACCAATGCTACGAAGATGAGCAGAGCCGACGGTGCTGACGCTGTGTCGGTTCTGTCGAGGTGAGCCCATTTCAGCTGTATATCCTCGATGCCTCCGCTCTGCTTCATACGTGAATATTCGTCATCGATAGCCTCGATGAGCTCGCGGTCGCGCCCAATGATGTGTATCTCACTTACGGGGATGCTGACATCGGCAAGGCTGATGCCTTCGAGGTTGAGCTCCTTAATCTTCCACTTAAGGGGTTCTTCGCCCCAAATGAAGTACTTATAGTCGCCGGCAAGCAGCCCTGTCAGTGCCACCTTGGGCGTCTGGAAGTCCATGTAGGCCAGCGTCGTGGAGTCCCCGTCGCAGAAATAGAGAGCCGAGTAGTCGCCGGGCTTGAAGACAGCGCCCTCACGTTGCAGCTTCTGCAACGGCACCACACCTACGGTGTCATCGCAGAGAGCCACACATATACGATTGTAGTTGACGATGTTCTGCGAGACGACATACGGAGCCATGCGGTAGCGCCCGCCGTTGGCAAGAATGAGGTCGGCATCGCCACGCTCAAAGGTCTTCAAGGCAATGTTCCACTCCTTCATGACAAACTTGCACGGCAATCCCAGGCGTTGCATCACAGCTTGCATGATGTCGATGTTGGAGCCGGCAGGGTTGCCGTTGTCGTCGAGGAACTCATAGGGCGGTTTCTCCCAGTCACAGACGATGACGACAGGACGCGCGTCACCATACCGCTCCTGTAGCCCTTGTGCAGCGAGCGGCCAAGACAGCAAAAAGGCTGTCATCAGGGCAAGTCCGTGGAGAAGTCGTTTCATGAGTGTCGGTTGCGCTTGATGTTGGTGGCGTGACATGGGATGGTGATATATACCGTAGTGCCGGAGCCATGTTCGGAGCTGAGTTCTATGGTGCCGCCCATCTGACTTATTATCTCCTTGCAAATAGCCAGGCCGAGACCTTTCGTCTCAGGAGTCATGCCGTCGTCGAGACGGTTTATGCGCTCGAGTTCAGCCATGGGTATGCCATCGCCGGTGTCGTCAACGGAGATGATGAGACGGCGCCCGATGTAGTCATAGCGGGCTCGGACAAAGCCTCGTGCGGTGTGCTTGGCAGCGTTGGACGTCACCTGCGAGATGACTTGTCCAAGATTGTCGGCGTCGATATCCACCTCGAGATGCTCGTAGGGGTTCTCGACGATGTAGTTGGTCTGTGCATTCTTCAGGCTGTCCCAGCCATCGCTGCACTTCTTCTCGAAGAGTGTGGCGAAGTCTGTAGGCTGTCTGTTGATTTCCACCATGTGAGCCTGCAGGCGTGAGAGGTGCAGGATGTTGCCTATGAGATGCAGCAGGGTGTTGCTGTTGTCGAGAAGGCTCTTGGTGATGGCATCCTCGTCGGTAACAGGTGTGTCGGCGTTGAGGCGTCCCACATTCTGCATGATGGCATGCATCGGGCGACGTATTTCCTGAACCATGTTTTTCACGAATCCAGACTTCATGTTCTCCACGTCCTGCAAGATAGCCTGTTGCTCGGCTGTCTGCTGCTCCACATTTCTCAGTTCGCTGATGTCACGGCAAAGGCCGAAGTACTCCACCACCCTGCCGCTGTCGTCGCGCACCGGCGTCAGGCTGAAGTGTATGATGAGCTGCAAGCCATGGATGCGCAGCGTGGTGCGCAGGTTGATGTCTATCTCGTGGTCGGCACGTTCGTCCATGTCGGAGAGTGCACGCATGGCTATGCGTTGCGAACGTTCGTCAACGAGCGACATGCAACGTGTCTGCGTCAGCGCATGCTGCACGACGGTGGCCGTGCGGTAGATGGTCAGCATGTGTGAGTCTGGCGAGTAAGTGGCAAGGCGGATGTCGCTCTCATGCAGCAGGCTGCCGATGTTGCGCTCATACTCTGTCAGGACGGAGCGCAACGTGACGAGCTCGGCTTGCATCCTGCGTTCCATGTCGGCGTCTGTGCGACGCTCCGTGACATCCTTGCAAATGGCAAAGATACCTGTCAGCTCGCCATGGCCGTCATCGACAGTGAGAAGCGAGAACTCATTGCACAGCAAGCCGCCACGATGTATGGAATGCACCTTACGCTGTGAGGCAGGAATGAGGTCGAGGTTGACAAACTGCGTGGAACTGAAGCCATCGACATTGTGCAAGTCGAGATGACCGGTGTCAAGCACATGATGCAGAGGTACACGCTCGGCAAGAATCTCCTCGCGTATGCAGCCGAACATGTCGCACGCGCGATTATTTATATCAATGAGTATGCCATTGCGGTCGAAGAGCATGATGCCTATGATAGGAGTGTTGAAGACGGCCCAGAAGCGCATGGCCATCTCCTTCTTCAGACGTTGCTGCTCGCGCTCACTCGTGATGTCCTTCTTGGTACCGATGATGACCGTGGGCTTGCCATGCCTGTCGCGACTTAGCACAGAGAGATGAACCACGAAGTCGCGCAGCTCGGTGTCGCTGTCTTCGCTGTCACGAGCCTTGACGTGCAGGGTTATCTCCCTTTCCTTCTCTCCCGCTGCCAACGGCGGTTGCGCGGAAAGTTCTGCCAACGCATCGGTGACGCGATAGAAGTCCTCCGTGCTGTAGCGCTTTGAGAAGGCTTCATAGCTATAGCGGTACGCCGCCTGGCCGTTCTCGTTGCGCCAGACGAACTCGCGACGTGCTATGTCATAGGTCCACATGCGCACCTCACTCGTCTCGATGATGAGTGCCAGACGTTTGTTGTTACGGCTGTTCTCGCGAGTGAGCCTCCGCACCTGAATGCGGTAGCTCACGGCATAGATGACGAGCACCAGGATCAGCGAAGAGGCAACGCCTATGGCATACCACAGCCATGTGGGGAATGCCTTGTGCTGCCGGTCGGGATAGAACCACTTGTTCTGAATAGGCGTAAACTTATCGTCGGTGTAGAGGCGCGAGTAAGTGTCATCGAGACGCTTCAACAATTCCGGGTCGTTGCTCATGAACTTATGCTCGCCGTGGGGCATGTTCACAGGCGTCACACGAAGGTTGTCGAGGTTGTAGCGCTTGATGAGCCACTTCAGGGAGAGGTCGTTCCACACCACCTGCCCCTCATTGGCAGTGCTGATGCGCTGCAGGGCCACGCGTATGTTCTCCGTGGGGTGGGCATTGTCCTCCCAGCCATAGTCTATCATCAAGTGATGGCAGAGACTGCTATCCATCACGATGACAGAATTGTGCTCCAAGTCCTTGAACGACCGTATGGCCACAGGCTTGTCCTTGGGCGATGCCACGCTCTGCGTGAACAGGGTGATGGTGTTCTGGCCATACTGCCCATACTCATCATGGAAACCTGCCGCGAGGCCCATCACCAGGTCGGCACGACCGTCGCGAAGGTCAATCAGAGCCTCGCTTCGGGGCTTGAGCTTAATGACATAAGGGATATTAAGCTCGCCCAGCAGCAGACGGATGACATCGATGTTGAAGCCCTCGGGCTCGCCATTGTCATTGAGGAACGAGTATGGCCAGAGGTTCCAGGAGTCCTCATAGACGAGAGGCTGCTGCTCGGTGTACTCACGGGTGCGCGGCTGCGGTTGTGCCTGCAAAGGGTTGAGGGGTGCGGATATACCGCACCCCACAAGGCTGAGTATGATGAGCAGTCTTCTCATAGAATGGACAGCTGGTATGTAACCCAGCGCGATTGTTAACCCAGGAAGCTCAGCAGTATGCCTGCTGCCACGGCCGAGCCGATGACACCGGCCACGTTGGGACCCATGGCGTGCATGAGCAGGAAGTTGCGCGGGTCGGCCTTGGCGCCCTCGGTCTGCGACACTCGGGCGGCCATGGGTACGGCGCTGACGCCTGCCGAGCCGATGAGCGGGTTGATCTTCTCCTTGAGGAACAGGTTCATGAACTTGGCCAG
>CAMVIB010000028.1 GCA_947167455.1 uncultured Prevotellaceae bacterium
GGGATGCATGTGCCTCGTCTAGGGGATGCATGTGCCTCGTCTAGGGGATGCATGTTACTGCTCCTAATATGGGAGTCTTCTTGAACATGTCCTTGGGATTTTGTTAGTGCGCCCCGCGCTCGGCTCGAAGAGACGCTTGACACTTCAAGAAGGGGGGCAATAAGATGTAAGCCAAGGGCCATCGCCATGGGTTATGGAACGTCGCCAATCTCTCAACCTGTAAGGTCAAAAGAATTTGATGGATGAGTTTAGGCGTGTTCTATTAATTAACAAATTATCTGTGAATTATCTTTGTTTGCTCTTGCCTCTTTGTTTGCTCTTGCCTATCTTTTGCTTCAGGGCCTTGGAACGTCCTCCAAGTGTGGAGCGAGCGGAGCTCGAGCGCTTGAAGTGTCAAGCGTCGCAATCGCCGAGCGGCCAGCTACGCCCCAGCGGCCTTGAAACAAAATATGCTTGAAAATAGCTTAAGAGCAATCCAAAACTAATTTATAGAACCCACCTTAAATATGCTTGTTTCCTAAATTTTGGCGAGTGGGGTAGCAGCGTCCTGCGTGTCAAAGCTTGATGTTGAGCTCATGCAGGATGTCGGAAATCTGCTTCATCGTGGTGAGGCGTGTCGGAACGAGCGGTAGTCGCAGCTGGTTCTCGCAAAGGCCCATGGCCGAGAGCATAGCCTTGACGCCGGCAGGGTTGCCGTCAACGAAGAGCAGCTTGAAGAGCTCGGCAAACTTGTGGTGGATGGTCAGTGCGGTGGAGTACTCGCCTTGCAGCGCCAGGCGCACCATCCTGGAGAACTCTCTGGGCAGGGCGTTGCCGATGACGGAGATGACGCCCACGGCACCTAGAGTGATGAGCGGGAATGTTATGCCGTCGTCGCCGGAGATGACGTCGAAGTGTGCAGGTTTGTTCTTGATGATGTCATCCATCTGTGTGATGTTGCCCGATGCCTCCTTGATGGCCACGATGTTCTGAAAGTCGGATGCCAGGCGCAGTGTCGTCTCGGCTGTCATGTTCACGCCCGTGCGTCCGGGTACATTATATAGTACTACAGGCACCGGCGATGCCTCGGCTATGGCCTTGAAGTGTTGGTAGAGGCCTTCCTGCGACGGCTTGTTATACATGGGACATACGCTGAGCACACCGTCGATGCCGTGCCAGTCGGACGTCTGCAACTCGTGGACAACGGCTGCCGTGTTGTTGCCGCCGCAGCCCATGAGCAAAGGCACGCGTCCCGCCACACGCTCCACGAGCAGCGTCTTGAGCATCTGCCGTTCCTCGGGGCTCAGTGTCGGTGTCTCGGCTGTCGTGCCCATGATGCATAGGAAATCGACACCTCCCTGCAGCTGATATTCTATGAGGCGTATAAGTGCTTGTGTATCTATGTCTCCGTCAGCGCGGAAAGGTGTTATGAGGGCAATGCCGAGGCCCTTGAAGATGTTCTGTGCCACGGGGTTACTGCTTCTTGAAGTAATAGACGAATGTGCTCACTCCCTCGACGGCCTTCTTGCCCGTCTCGCGTATCTCGATGACGAAATGCATGCTCATCTTGATGGCGCCGCGCAGGTTGGCCAGTTCCACAAGCTCGGTGCGCAGGCGTATGGCCTGTCCTGACAGCACGGGCTGTCCGAACTTCAGACGGTCGAGGCCGTAGTTGACGAGGCGCTCGAGGTTGTTGACCTGTATGATCTCATCCCAAAGGTATGGCAATAATGAGAGCGTGAGGTAGCCGTGTGCTATGGTCTGGCCGAATGGGCTTTCGCGGCGGCATCGTTCTTCGTCGGTGTGAATCCATTGGTGGTCGAGCGTGGCGTCGGCAAAAAGGTTGATGCGTGCCTGGTCAACGGTGAGATATTCGCTCACGCCGATTTCCTTCCCGAGGTAGTTCTGGAAATCTTCATAGCAGTTGATGATGACTTTTTCCATATCGCGGTTTTGATGTTGAGTTTGCGTTTCGTGTTGTCGTGTGTGTCATTTCGGGCGCAAAAATAATGCTTTTTGGTCAAAACATAACCTTTTTGTGCGCTTTTTTGCACTAAAACTTGCTGATTCGGGCGTTTTGAGCTACTTTTGCACCATGAAACCGCTATTTATTGCCGGACCGTGCGTCATAGAGAGTGCCTCTTTGCTCGACGAGGTGGCCTCAGAGCTCACACGAATCCGCGATACTTTTCATGTCGAGATATATTTCAAGGCCTCCTTTGACAAAGCCAACCGCACCAGTCTCTCATCCTTCCGCGGCCCGGGGTTGGAGCGTGGTCTCCGGATGCTGTCCGACGTAGGCAGCCGCTACCGTCTGCCTCTTTTGACCGACATTCACGAAGCGTGGCAGGCAGCTCCGGCGGCCGAAGTGGTTGACGTGCTGCAAATACCGGCCTTCCTATGCCGACAGACCGACCTGCTCGTCGCTGCCGCAAAGACAGGTCGCACGGTGAATATTAAGAAGGCCCAGTTCCTCTCGGGGCAGGATATGCGCTATCCTGTGGACAAGGCCCGTCAGAGCGGAGCCACTGACGTGTGGCTCACTGAGCGCGGCAACACCTTCGGCTACAACAACCTGGTCGTTGACTTCCGCAACATACCCGACATGCTTGCGTGGACACCGCGCGTCATCATGGATTGTACGCACAGCGTGCAACGCCCCGGTGCTGCCGACGGTAAGACAGGCGGCAACCGCGAGTTCGTACCTGCTATGGCATTGGCAGCCAAGGCTTTTGGCGCCACGGGCTTTTTCTTTGAGACACATCCCACCCCTGACAGCGCACTCTCCGACGGGCCTAACATGATACCCCTCAGCGAGCTTGCCGGTGTCATTGCTTCGCTGCTTAGCTGACCATCGGGAGGCATCGTGTCACGATTCTCACAATACAAACTCAGAACACAGATGATAAACGATATTGACGTGCGCGCTATAGCCGAACACTGTCTTCGTGTGGAGGCAGAGGCTATAAGCGGCCTTGTGTCTCAGCTTGACGACTCGCTGGAGCGTGCCGTGGCGCTGATGCATGACTGTCGCGGCAAGGTGATTGTGACCGGTGTCGGCAAGAGCGGGCACATCGGTGCCAAGGTGGCCGCCACGTTGGCAAGCACTGGCACGCCGGCATTCTATGTCAACCCGCTCGACCTCTTTCATGGCGATCTTGGAGTGATAGAATCCACAGACGTCGTGCTGGCAATATCCAACAGCGGTCAGACGGACGAGCTGTTGCGCGTCGTGCCCTACCTCAAGGAGCACCACGTGCCGCTGATAGGCATGACAGGCAATGGCGAGTCGTTGTTGGCTCGCAATGCCGATGTCCATCTTATGGTAAGCGTGCGTCAGGAGGCATGTCCGCTCAACCTGGCTCCCACGAGCAGCACCACCGCCCAGCTGGCTATGGGCGATGCCTTGGCTTGTGCGTTGATGGAGATACGTCATTTCCGTGCCAACGACTTCGCCGTCTTCCATCCCGGCGGCTCTCTCGGACGACGCCTGCTGACGCGTGCACAGGACGTCATGCGCACCGATGACCTTCCTACGCTCTCGCCCGACGTGACGCTGGGCGAGGCCATACTCCTCGTGAGTCGTTCTAAGCTGGGACTTGCCGTTGCCGTGGAGAACGGTCGTGTGGCAGGCATCATCACCGACGGAGATGTGCGGCGTGCCATGGAGCGTCTGCAGCAGGACTTTTTCGGCGTGCCGGTGCGCCAGGTCATGACGCGCGAACCCAAGTGCGTGTCGCCCGAGGCCAAGATAAGCGACATCCAGGCCCTGATGCATCGCTCACTCATTCACGCCGTGCTCGTCGTTGACCAACAACGCCACCTCATTGGCATAGTGGACTCTTTCGCATGTCACATATAGCACGTCAAGGACTTTAAAACAATGCACATATATCGCTGTATCTTAACATTATGCGCTGTAGCGGCTCTATTGACACTTGCACCTCTGAGAGCCGGGGCCGAACGTCAGCACTCCGACTATTTCTTCAAGCATGTAACTCTTGCCGACGGGCTGTCATCGTCGCAGGTCAATGCCATCTGCAAGGACTCGCGAGGCTTTATGTGGTTTGGCACGGCCAGCGGCCTGAATCGCTATGACGGCTACAACATACGCACATACAAGAGCGATTTCAGTAACAGCATGGCACTGCCCGACGGCTATGTGCAGAGCATCCAGGAAGATGCCTCCGGCATGCTGTGGATAGGCACTCCGAGCGGATATGTCGTGATGGACCCTGTGCGCGAGATTTTCGACCGCAGCGTGCAGCAGCGCCTGTCGAAGGTGGCAGGCGGCACCATGCCTACGCTCTTGTTCATCGACTCGAAGAAGAACTTCTGGGCGTACGTCCAGGGTAAGGGCTTGTACTTCTTCAAGACACAGATGCAGCTGACCTATGAATTCCAGCTGGGGCAGGAGCGCGGGTTGCCGTCGGGACGTGTCACGGGCATCTGTGAGATGCCCGATGGCGCGGCGGTAGTGTTTGAGGACGGCACCATCTGCGGCGTTGACGGCGAGCACCAGCGTGTCGTCTGGACAGACCTTACGCTGGCCCGCCACAAGGTGCCGCATGAGAACTACCGCGTCTTTATGGATTCGAAGCACCGTGACATCTTCGTCTTCAGCGACATGCGAACCTTTATCTACGATGGTGACACAAAAACATGGTCGCGTTCGCTTGCCGAGTTCGCACAGACGTGGGGGTGCTCGTGGGATTTCGACGATGCCATCATCACGGGTGTCGTGGAGGATAAGAACCATTTCGTATGGCTCTGTACAGACAGGACGGGACTTGTGCTCCTCGATGTGGACAGTCGTGTCGTACGTCGCCATTTGCGTCACAGCGGAGACTCGCGATCGTTGCCTGCCAACAACATCCAGACGCTATATATCGACGACTCCAACCTCTTGTGGGTAGGCACGTTGCGTTTCGGAGTCAGCTACTGGGGCTTCAGCATCTATCGCTTCATCCTCGACCGCGTGGCCGACGTCAACGGCATCAGTGAAGACCCACAAGGCAATATCTGGATGGCAACGCGCGACAAGGGGTTGATATGCAAGAATCTCGAGGACACGGTCTATACACGCTTCGGGCGTCAGAAGGGTCTGAGTGACGACATGTTCGCCTGCGTTCATGTGGCACGCGACGGCTCCGTGTGGGCCGGTTCCAACCGCTATGGCCTCAACCATCTTCAGGGCAACCATGTCACCGTGTATCGGCATGAGGCGGGCAACACGAATAGTATCGGGAGCGACAATGTCACGGCCATCACCGAGGACCAGAACGGCACCGTATGGGTTGCGACGCTGGGAGGCGGCATGCAGGGCATCGACCCCCACCGTGGCACGATGGCAAACTTCAACTACGCCGGACGACGCCTGCCGTCAGACGAGGTGACGTCGCTGGCCACGCGCGGCAACCGCCTCGTGGCAGGCACGTCAGACGGCATCGCGGTGGTGAACCTCTCAACGAATCAGGTCGAGTTCTTCAGAGGCACACGCCTTGGCGACAGGCACTTCACGAATCTCTATGTCACGCAGGTGCTCATCGACAGCCGAGGGCTGATATGGGTCGGCACGCGCGACGGACTCAACCTCTATAACCCCAAGAGCGATGCCTTGCAGACCTTTGGCGCCGAAGAGGGCTTGCCCAACAACATGATATGTGGACTCGCAGAAGACGGGTCGCACCACATCTGGGTCACCACTGCGGGAGGCGTGTGCCGCCTCGTGCCTCAGGACGACGGTTCCAACCAAGGCTATAACGTATATGTGTATAACTACAGCGTGGCCGATGGTCTGCAAGGACCTGAGTACAATCAGGGTTCCATCTGCACGACACGTGCAGGGTGGATCTACATGGGCGGCCCCAATGGCTTCAATTGGATTAATATAGGCGAGACAGAGAACCGTAACACTGAGACGCGCGTGCTGTTGACGGAACTCATCTTCGCAGACAAGATTATTGGCACACGTCAGGAGGTGGCAGGACAAACGGTGCTTCACACCGACCTCAATGAGACACAGAAGCTGACGTTGCCTTACTTCATGAAAAACTTTGCCATCGCCATGTCCGTCAGCAATTACTATCGTTGCGACCATCCGCAGTTCGTTTATATGCTCGAGGGACGCGATGAACGCTGGCTGCCTGGCGACCCGATACTCCACGGCGTGAGGTTCACGGGACTGAAACCAGGACGCTATGTCCTGCACGTCAAGGCTATCAACGACGATGGCAGGCAGAGCGATGACGAGCACACGCTCGAAATAGTGCTGAAGCGCACGGCATGGCTGTCATGGTGGGCCATCGCCATTTATGTGCTGCTGCTGGCTGGTTTGGCGGTAATGCTGAAGTTCGCCATACCATGGATCCACGAACTTTTCATGGACAACCGCCGCGAGCGAGAACTCTTCATGCGACGTACCGAAGCCCTGAAGGACCTCACACAGACGCTCATAGACCCTATCAGTAAGGTCATAGCCCAGCTGCGACGCCTCAACCCGATGCTCACAACACCCGAGCAACGCGAGATTTCCAACAACATCCTACACATCGAGAAGAACCTTCTGGCCGAGCTCAAAGAGGCCAAGAATGAGGACTTGTTACACCTCCTGCCTGAGGAACTCCGCCAGACAGCGGTGAGTGACGATGCCGATGATGGCGTGCTGCAGCTCTCCGAGGCTATTGAGACTGACGATGCCGGTGACAAGGCAGGCAGCGAGCCCGACGATGCCGGCAACGCCACGGCAGCGCCACGTCCGGCAACACTTAAACCGAAGCGTGAGAAGCCGAAACGCCTCATCTACTTCGTCGATTCTGACGAGACAATAACAGAGTGGGTCACCGACCAGCTTAAGAATACTTACGACTTCGAAACCTTCACCACGGCCGATGCTGTGATGGCAGCCTTGGGGCAGAGACGTCCCGACCTCATCATTGCCAACGAGATGCTCGCCGACATGCGTGGCAGCGAGCTCTGCGTGCGCGTCAAGAATGAGAAAGGCTATGCCAGAATACCTTTTGTGCTGATGCTCGAGAATGCTACGTCGGCCTCCGAGTTCGAGAAGCAGGGCATCACCGTCGCTGCCGACGATTACGTGCTTCACTTCTACGACCTTAAGGCTCTCAGCGTTCGCTGTGCACGCCTAATGGGAGACCCCGTTGACGACAGCGTCATACCCAACGAGGATGCCATGCTCACCGCCGATGCCATGAGCGCCGGAGTGGGTGAGCTGATACGCCGGCAGGTACAGGAGTTCGTGCGGCAGAACATCTCAAACCCAAAGCTCGCCCTCTTCGACCTCTGCGACGCCATTGGCGTGCCGTTGCCGCAGCTCTTCAGACGCATAGAGAAACTGACGGGCAAGACACCGGCCGACTACATCCGCGAGATTCGTCTGGCCGAGGCGGCAACGCTGCTGCGCGACACCGACATCGCTCCCATCGAGGTGGCCGAGGAGGTCGGTATGCCAAACCTCGACATCTTCACGCGTACATTCACCGACATCTATGGCGAGAGTCCGACACAATACCAGGAGCGCCATCGTGGCATAAATGTCTGAACACGCCAATGCACTACTTTGACATACGGCCGTTGATGGTTACGGCCTCATTCGCTCTCGCAGTGGCCTGGGGGGCGGTTGACGCAAGTGCTCAGTCGGACAGCATCGTCCGGCAACGTCTTGAGCAACTCGGCGTGACATTCACTGACAGCAACACTGTGCAGCTCATCTCAACAGGCCGCGAGAAGTTCGACCTCATGTTTGCCGACATACGCAAAGCGCGGCGGCGTGTAAATCTTGAGTACTTTAACTTCCGCAACGACAGCATCGGAAAGGCGCTCTTCACACTTCTCGGACAGATGGTTGACGCCGGAGTGGATGTCAATGCCATGTACGACAGCTTCGGCAACAGCAGCAATGACGCACCGCTGAAGAACAGGCATCTGCGTGCCATACGCATCATGGGCATCGATGTGCGTGAGTTCGACCCTATCAAGTTCCCGTGGATCAACCATGCCTACCACCGCGACCACCGCAAGATCGTCACCATTGACGAACGCGTGTGCTATGCGGGAGGTATGAACGTCGCCGACTATTACATACACGGACGGCCGTCGTATGGCAGGTGGCGTGACATGCACATGCGACTCACAGGACCGGTCGTTGCACACTATGACAGCATCTTCCGCCGCATGTGGAATCACAGCTTCCACGAGAACCTCCAGCCGCTGGCAAAGTCCGACACGCTAAAGCCCGACACGCTGAAGCCCGACACGCTGAAGCCCGACACGCTGAAGCCCGACACCCTGAATGCCGACACTGCTACCACGCCGACATCCGGGGGCATGGCGGCTATGTTCGACTTCACAAAAGCACTCGCACCGCAGCCCATCGCAACGATAGGTGTCGTTGACCGCAGGCCAGGGCGCGATTCCAAGCTCATGCGCCAGGCCTATGTGGCGGCTATAGAGGCAGCACAGCACCACATACAGATTGTGAATCCATACCCCACCAACGTGCGTAGCGTGCGCCACGCCATCTGGCGTGCGCTCAGACGGGGTGTGAAGGTGGAAATCATGGTTTCGTCGAAAAGTGATGTGCCGATAACGCCCGATGTCGTGGCACGCGAGATGAAGATGATGGCCAAACGCGGAGCACATGTGTACTACAACAACAACGGCTTCTTCCACTCCAAGACGATGGCCGTGGACGGACGTTTCTGCACCATAGGCTCTACAAACCTCGATGCACGCAGCTTCCTCTTCGACTATGAGGTCAACAGCTTCATCATCGACAGCGTCACCACGGCACGCCTGCAGGAAATCTTCGAGGACGACAAGGCCGACTGCACCGTCTTCCGTGCCAGCGACTACCGCAAACGCTTCAGCCTGGGGCATCGCATCACGGGATGGCTCTTCAGTATCATTCGAGGGTTCTTCTGACGTCAATAAAAATGCATGTTTTTATACTTTTTGTGCAGAAAATATGGTGTCGTATTGAAATATTCATTATCTTTGCGCCGCCTTTCGGCGCGACGTGTCTATACATGAACGGAAACATATACACATTATATATATAAGTAATGGGACTTTTACAAGACAAATTAGGCAGATATGACCTGCCGCAGAAATACAAGGCACTGGGAACATATCCCTATTTCCGGGAGATCGAGGGCAAACAGGGTACCGAAGTCATCATGGAGGGACATAAAGTTCTCATGTTCGGTTCCAATGCCTATACTGGTCTCACGGGCGACCAGCGCATTATAGATGCCGGCATTGCTGCCATGCAGAAATATGGCACAGGATGTGCCGGCTCGAGATTCCTCAACGGCACACTCGACCTGCATGTACAGCTCGAGCGCGAACTCGCTGAGTTCGTCGGCAAGGACGAAGCCTTGTGTTTCTCCACAGGCTTCACCGTCAACAGCGGCGTACTGGCCGTCATCACCGACCGTCATGACTATATCATCTGCGACGACCGTGACCACGCAAGCATCGTCGATGGCACCCGCGCCAGCTTCTCACAGAGACTCAAGTATCGTCACAACGACATGGCCGACCTCGAGAAAATACTACAGTCTCTGCCTGCCGACTGTGTTAAGCTCATAGTCGTTGACGGAGTATTCTCCATGGAAGGTGACCTCGCTCCATTGCCTAAAATCGTCGAACTGAAGAAGAAATACCCCGGCACAGCCATCATGGTCGATGAGGCTCATGGCATAGGCGTCTTTGGGCGACAGGGTAGGGGAGTGTGCGATCACTTCGGCGTGACCGACGACATAGACCTCATTATGGGCACATTCTCCAAGAGCCTCGCGTCAATAGGCGGATTCATAGCATCTGACTCACGCACCATAAACTTCCTGCGCCACAATACTCGAACATACATCTTCTCGGCTTCAAACACTCCGGCTGCAACGGCAGCAGCACAAGAGGCTCTCCACATTATACAGCGCGAGCCAGAGCGCATACAGCGGCTGTGGGATGTCACCAACTACGCCCTGAAACGGTTCCGCGATGAGGGATTCGAGATTGGCGACACCGAGAGTCCCATCATCCCGCTCTATGTGCGTGATGTCGATAAGACATTCCTTGTGACAAAGCGTGCCTTCGAGGAGGGGGTGTTCATCAACCCCGTCATACCACCCGCCTGCGCACCACAGGACACACTTGTGAGATATGCCCTCATGGCCACACACACCAAGGAGCAGGTTGATAGGTCGGTAGAAGCACTGACACGTGTGTTCAGAGAACTGGAGATAATAAAGTAGCAGGACATCACATCGCATTGCATCGCACTGCATCGCATACCACACAGCTCGCAGCATTGCCGGACGGCAACGTTGCGAGCTGTCCTTTCCGGGGCGTGGCAGAAGCGTGGCGCTGCATGATTCGCAGGCCGACAAACGCTCATCTCTGTTAATTTATGCTTCATGAGACATTTTTTTGCGAAAAAGCTTGGCGAATCCAGAAAAAGGTATTACCTTTGCACCCGCAAAACAAAAAGAACAATGCGTCCTTAGCTCAGTTGGTAGAGCAATTGACTCTTAATCAATGGGTCCAGGGTTCGAGCCCCTGAGGGCGTACAAGGCAAGACCATAGGCAAGACAGATGCTTATGGTCTTGTTTTTTCTATCCTGACAACTAAAAAAACGGCTGGGCGGCCAGCCTTCTCGTTGGCTTAGCCGCCCAGCTACATGCTTGATGCCGTATGTATCAGATTTTGGTAACCAACCCTGCTGCAAGGTTGATGCCGTAGGCATCGACGTTGCAGCAGGCGGTAATGTTGTTGTCGTCAGTCTATTACTGCAAAGCCAGTGTAAGGCTGAAGTGCTGTAGGTATGTGAATGCCGTCAGCACGTTGGTTGTTCTCGAGGAGGGCAGCCACGATACGCGGCAGAGCCAGTGCCGAGCCGTTGAGAGTGTGACAGAGCTCCGGCTTCTTGGAGCCTTCCGGACGGAAGCGGCATTTGAGGCGGTTGGCCTGGTATGTGTCGAAGTTGGACACGGAACTCACCTCCAGCCAACGCTTCTGCGCTTCGCTATAGACCTCGAAGTCGTAGCAGATGGCACTGGTGAAGCTTTGGTCGCCGCCGCATAGACGCAGTATGCGGTATGGCAGCTCGAGCTTCATGAGCAGTCCTTCGACATGTGCGAGCATCTCCTTGTGGCTCTCACGGCTGTGTGACGGCGTGTCGATGCGCACGATTTCCACCTTTGAGAATTCGTGCAGACGGTTGAGGCCGCGTACGTCCTTACCATAGGAGCCTGCCTCACGACGGAAGCACTGTGTGTATGCGCAGTTCTTCACCGGCAGGTCGCGCTCGTCGAGGATCACGTCGCGGTAGATGTTCGTCACGGGCACCTCTGCTGTCGGGATGAGATAGTAGTCATCGACCTCGGCATGATACATCTGCCCCTCCTTGTCGGGCAGCTGACCCGTGCCGTATCCGCTGGCGGCATTGACTACCGTCGGAGGCATAATTTCTGTGTAGCCTGCACGCCGTGCCTCGTCGAGGAAGAAGTTGATGAGTGCGCGCTGCAGCTGAGCTCCCTTGCCGATATATACCGGGAAGCCGGCACCGGTGATTTTTACGCCGAGGTCGAAGTCTATGAGGTTATACTTCTTGGCCAGCTCCCAGTGCGGCAGCGGAGCATCATCGCCTGCACCCTCTGCCACTGTGGGCAGCAACGACTGGTACTTGGCAGCGAACTCGCCGACGGTGATGTTGGGCTCCTCGCCGCTCTGGCGTGACGGGTCTGGCTTGGGGCAGTATTTCACCACGAGGTTGTCTTCTGCGGCAAGGCCTTCCGGCACTTCATCGTAGGGGATGTTGGGAATCTGGCAGAGCTGCTCTGTGAGACGCTTCTGAGCAACGTCCATCGCCGTCTCCAGAGCCTTGGCTTTCTCCTTGAGCTCGGCCACGGCAGCCTTGGCGCTTTCGGCCTGTTCGCGCAGCCCTTGCTTCATCAGGCTGCCAATCTCTGCGGCCTTCTGCTTGCTCTGCGCAAGTATGGCGTCGAGCTGCTGCTGTGCCTCTCTGCGCTGGCGGTCTGTGGCCTGCACGGCGGCAATGGCATCGGCAGCGCCGGTGAAATGTTTCTTCTCAAGACCCTGAATCACCTTCTGGGTCTCCTCATTAATGAGTTTTAGTGTAAGCATGATTTCGATATTATGATTGTTAATTCACAAATTCAGAACGGGAACCACACGAACGCTGCAGCGTCCCACAGGGCGTGGCTGAGTATGATGGCCGTGAGCTGGCGCGGGAAGAGGCGGTAGAGGCCTCCCCATACCACCCCGCATGTCAAAGCTGCCATGACAAGCATGAAATTAGCCGATGGCAGGTGCACCAGCGTGTATATGGCGGTCGTGGCCATGAAGGCCACATTGGCATCATAGTGCTGTGACAGCGTGCGCTGCACATATCCACGCCAGAAAATCTCCTCTGCAGGGCCGATTAGGCACAACAAGAGCGTTGAGAGCAACAGCGGCGATGTGCCGTCCTTCATGTCATAGATAAGGTTTACCTGCGTACGCGCAAAGTCGAACATCAACTGCGACATCTTGTCGCCGACATAGAATAGCAACCACAGCACAATGGCAATGACCGTGCCCAAAAAAATGGTCGAGCGCCATGAGGCATATCTGAGGCCAAGGCTGTCGCGTCCGCCAAAGGTCAGTGCCAGACAAGAGAGCACCACGGCAGCCACTGACATCGTGCTCCAGAAAGGGAACATCACCGACGTCAGCGGCGAGAACATGGCGAACCACAGCGCGGCGGCTGCGGTCACTGCCACCGTTACACGCCATAGCGACGAGTCGGATGTTATCTTTCGCATCATGGCTGTCATATTAGAGTGGCACATACTAGCCCGAGAATCAGGGTTATACTGAATGCAAGTTGAAGTTTTGCCGTAGCCTCGTCGAGGCTTGCTATCGCCGACAAGCCGGACGTGCGGTATGAAAGCATTGTAGTGATGTTGCGCCACGCGACGGGGATGGTGAGCAACGTTGTCAGACACCATGGACTCACGGCCGTGAGCCCTGTATCGCTGACTGTCAAAGCTGATGTCGTCACGCCTACTACGGCAGTGCCGATGAGCCATAGGTAAGGTAGCAAGAGCTCGAAGACATAGACCTGTGCTGCCATGTCGCGCCCTGTGAGCAAAGCAAAGGTGCGGATGTGTGCGCGAGAGTCTGTCTCGATGTCGCGGGTGTTGTTGCCATGCAGGATGGCTACAGTTATGCTACCCACAGGCACCGCCAGCCACAGCACGTCGGACACTATGCTGCCATGACAAATGAACGTCACTCCGAGCATTGGCAACAGGGCATAGCATGCCATTATCACCACGTCGCCGAGTGCGGCGTACTTCAACGGCGGATAGCATAGCGACAGGATTATGCCTGCCAAGCCTATCCACAGAAGCGTGACACCCGTCAGGCATACCATTGTCACTCCCATGATCACGGCAACCGTTTGAAGGCACAGCGACAGCATGAGTACTTCGCGCTGTGTGAAGTGTCCGTCAACGAGTGTCGTGACGCTGAATGTGTCCTTGGCATCCACGCCTCGGCGAAAGTCGAAAAAGTCACTCCACACATTGCCGGCGGCATGAACCAGGATGATGTTCGTCAGTGCCATCAGGCCGAGAAGCCAATTGTCCATGAGGCCTTGGCTCCACAGCCAAGCCATAGTGACAGCCACGGGCATGGCAGATGCGGGAAACGACCACGGCCTGGTCGCCACGACCCAGTCTTTAACGGAGTGTTTCATAATAAAGCAAAAATCCCCTCACGCCCATCAAGGCATGAGGGGAAAGTTAGAGAATGATGAATTGCTGTACGGATTTTGAGTCTGCGTGTCCCTTATGCCTCTGCCACGGGCTCCACGGAGACCGTAGAACGGTCGAGGCGCCCCTTCTTGAAGGTGACGATGCCATCCTTAAGTGCATAGAGCGTATGGTCGCTGCCCATACCGACGTTAGTGCCGGGATAGTGCTGCGTGCCACGCTGGCGCACTATGATGTTGCCAGCCACGCACTTCTGACCACCAAAAATCTTCACGCCGAGTCGCTGTGCTGCTGACTCACGGCCGTTCTTAGAACTGCCTACACCTTTTTTATGTGCCATTTCGTTTCTGTGGTTTTAGTGGGTTAAGCAATAACTTCCTTGATAGTCAACTCTGTGAACTGCTGACGGTGACCGTTGAGCTTGCGGTAGCCCTTGCGGCGCTTCTTGTGGAAGACGAGCACCTTCTCGCCCTTCACTAGCGGTGACACCACTTCGCAGACAACTTTAGCACCCTCTACAGTGGGAGCACCAACGGTGACAGCACCCTCGTTGTCTATCAATAATACTCTCTCAAATTCAACAGTCTGAGCTGCTTCGGCACCCTGAATGTGGTAAACAAAGAGCTTCTTGCCAGCCTCTGCCTTGAACTGTTGACCGTTAATCTCTACGATTGCGTACATTTTTGATTATGATGTATTTAACGGATTTTACCGGGAGGCGTCTGCCACCGTGGCAGCACTTCACTGAGCCCCTTCGGTCTCTAAATCGGCCGCAAAGATACGGTTTCCTTATGACACGGCCAAACGTTTGTCAATATTTTTTCAAAAAAAGCTTATTGAGTCCGCTTGAAAAAGTCGAGTGTTTGATGTTAGTACGCCCCGCACTCGGCTTGATGAGACGCTTGACACTTCAAGTAAGGGCAAAAGATTTGAAAACGAATAGGTATTCTTTTGCCCTTACAGGAGATTAATCAACGAGAACCTTGCGGCCATTGACGATGTAGAGGCCACGCGGCAGGCCTTCGCGCCAATTGGTAGTCGAGGCATTATGGCGCAGACGCACGCCACGCAGGTCATAGACATCGATGCCCTGAGGCTGTGAGATGTTATTGGGCGAGGCGATGATCTGCTCCTCCGTGATGCCCTCTATGTCATTGGTAAGATCGTAGGGCGTGAGACGGCTATAGATATATTCGGCACGTTGTCGCAGCCATGTCTTGGCGTTATCTGTGACAGGGCCATAGTTGGCTCCGTCTCCCCAATAATTGTAGTTGTGTGTGAACGACGGTTGTGCGTATGCGTAATATTCGTCGCAGAAATCCTCGAGCTCATCGATGCCCCCATCCTCCATGAAGTGATGCCATACGCTGTAAATGGCACGGTCGAGAGGTTCGCCGCACCTGCGCATTGCCGACCAAAGGGCGTTCTTCTCCATTGCCTTGACGGTGAGGAAGCCGGACTTGGCGCCCGTGGTGAAATATGGTGCACCCTGGTTGAGCTCGTGACCGAACGCCCAGTCAAGGTCCCACACAGGTCCGAATTTCCACAGGCTCCCGCTGTCGAAGAGGTCGGCACGATAGATGAATGTGCTCTTTGGGTGCATGATTTCGAGGTTCAGTATGAGTTCATTCACGGCATAGAAGCGTGCCAGGCTCTCGACGTCGGCGATGTCGGAGATATCCGAGTGAGTGGCAATACGGTTAAGGAGTTCGTTGAAGCTTTCAATGATGATGTCCTTTGTAAGTTCGGTGACGTCCTCTGTGAAGTTGGGCTTCTTAATCCTGACAGGCAGCGAGTAGCGCCTGCTGGTGAACGGAGACTCGTCCGGGTCGGCACTATAGGTGTCGAGTTCCAAGAGTGTTGCCACGCTCTCGTTTTCGACATCGATGCTGTTGTTGGACAGACCCACTTTCTCGGTGAAGTTGTAGCTTCCGCGATATTCGCCATTGATGTATAGTTCCACAGGAATGATGTGGTTGCAGCCATCTGTACCCATGAGGCATGCCACCTTCATGCCTATGGCGTTCGTTGTCATGGAGCCGCTGATTTTATTGGCCAGCAGCACCCAGTTCCTGCCCTTTGTGAGGCCGAAGGGCTTCTCCTTATCAGCGAATCTCAGACGGTAGGGGTTCTTGGGGCTGTACCATCCGCCGTAGAAATTGCCGTCCCATGAGCTGTTGCCGCGACCCTTCACCTGCACGGGGGTGGGCATCATGTCGGGAAAGACCCCGGCACCGTCGATGCTGATAGTGGCGTCGATAAAGGTGGTCTTGGAGGTTATCATGTCGTAGCCATCGAGGTTTAGGTCGATGCGCGGCACGTTGGTGGCACGGTCGGTGGGGAAGTCTATATGCACGTTGTAGTTGGTGCCCATCGGCACGAGGTCGCAGCGGCCCGATGCTGTGGGGGTGGGCTCTGGGGCCTGGCTGGGTGTCACCTTTATTATCGCCAGCTCGCTAAGGCAGAGGTAGTTCTTGTAGTTGGCCGATGTCATTATGAGGCGCACATGTTTCATGTTGCGCTCCATGTCGATTGTGGGCGACGTCCACTGCTGTCCCGCTCCTTCAGGAATGCCATCGGCCTGGGTGAAGACGGCAACTTTCTTCCACGTCGTGCCAGAGGTGCTGGCCTGCACCTCCCACGACAACGGCGAACGTTGGCCGTTGTCGAAGCGCGTGGCGTAGGTGAAACGCATGTGGCGCATGGCTGTCGGCAGCTTGACCTCCACCCACGGACAGCTGTCGAGGGGCAGCTTGGCATAAGGGCCGTCATCGCCCCATGTGGAGTGGAAGAATGTATTCGGGTCGCCGTCGATGAGGCACTGCAGTCCCTCCTGGTCGGGATTGTTGCTGGGGGCGTTGGTTGACAGGTCGCCGACGCTGAGTGTCACATCCTCGTAGGTCTCCGCAGGCTGGGGCGTAGGAGCCACCGACTCCTCTTGAGTGCGCTGTAGCACGTAGCGCCCGGGCAGGGCACATGTGTATGTGACGTCACTGGCAAAGCTGCGTCGCGTCTCCTTGCTATGCTGTTCCTGGGCACCGACATAGACGGCTGCATTGTCGTCGTTACACTGGAAGGAAGGCGTCAGCCACTTGCCGATGCACGGCACGGTGGCAGTGAGGTTGGTGCCGGCAGATGGGTCCAGCAGCACGTCAACAAATACGTTGTCGTTGTATTTGTTGTTGAACTTGAACACCGTGAGCCATGGGTTGCCGCCCGGGCCAGTGGCACTCTCGCTGGCGATGTCAGAACGTCGGTAGGCATGTTGCCCGTCGTCGATGTCGGTGAAGATGACCTGCGAGGCTGTCTGCTGGCGCTGCTTGAGGAGGGCAGCCGGGAAGGCATGTATGTTGCCGTCGGTGAGATAGACGAACGTGGTGTCACCCTGTGCTGCCAAGGACATTGGCGAAGCACAGATGAACATGGTCATTATGGTCTGTCGAAAGTGTAGAAGTTTACTCATAAAAACATGGTTTGGGAATTGTCACGTGGCAAAGGTAAGCATTTCCGTTGGTTTTTCGGTTAAAGATATGTAAGAAAATTATGAAAAAGACAAGAAATGTTTGCATTTGGCACGTCAAAGCCTTAACTTTGCGGCCGAAATGACAAAATCCATGTTTACCACTCTGCTGGAGTTGCCCCTTTTCCAAGGTCTTGGCACTGCCGATGTCACCGCCATCGTGGAGGCAACGCGCATGGAATTCGACACCGTGGCCGCCGGACAGACGCTGCTGCACGAGGGCGATGCCTGCACAGGGCTGACTTTCGTCATCGGTGGCCAGCTCACCATGCGCACGCCGTCGGCCGACGGCAGCTGGCATGTCGATGAGTTGGTTGACGCCCCGGCAATGTTGGGACTCGACGTGCTCTACGGCTCGCAGCGCACGCACCGTCACACATACATAGCACGTCGCGAGACATCGGTGATGCATGTCACGAAGTCTGACGTGAGCGACCTCACGTCGCGCTACGAGGTGTTCCGCCTCAATGTACTCAACGCCCTCACCACGCAGACAGTGCGCACCACGGTATCGTTGTGGCTCCCGCCTGCCGACACGTTGGAGGGGCGCATCATACGCTTCATGCACAACCATGTGCAGCGTCCGGCGGGCTACAAGTGCTTCGACATCTCGCAGATACTCTTAGGGCAGTACCTCGGCGAGGACCCACGCTACATCTCGGCGGCACTGGCACGCCTGCGGAAGCTGGGGCTCGTGCGTACAGACAGACGCATGGTGGAGATCGATGCCTTCGAGAACCTACTGCGCGAGTTTGCACTCTACAGGAGTCGTCAGGGCGATAAATACAGGAAAGTAAGTATCACAAAATAATAACATGAGCGAAGAAAAACGCCAAAACCCATTCTGGGACAAGAACTATCCCACTCCGCACCAGACACCACCCTTCCACCTCATCGACATCGCCGACTACGAGCCCGCCATGATGGAAGGTATGCGCCGTGACAAGGAATTCATAGAGCACATAGTGAACAACCCCGACGTCCCCACTTTCGACAATACCATTGCCGTTACGGCTACCGACGACATGCTCGAGCGCGTATCGAAGGTGTTCTTCTGCATGCTTTCGGCAGAGACTAACGACGAACTCGACGCGCTGGCACAACGCATGTCACCGCTGCTCACACAGCACGCCAATGACATCATCTTCAACAGAAAATACTTCGAACGTGTGCAGAAGGTGTACGAACACCATCGCGAGCTCACCCCAGAAGAGCAGATGCTCCTCGACAACTGTTACGATGGTTTTGTGCGTGCCGGTGCCGCGCTGCCGCCCGAGAAGCAGGAGCTGTTGCGGCAGATGAACATGGAACTCAGCGCGTTGACTCTGCAGTTCTCGCAGAACACGCTGAAGGACAACAACGCTTTCACCCTGCACATCACCGACCGCCGGCAGCTGGCAGGACTGCCCGACACCGCCATCGAGGCTGCGTCAATGGCTGCCTCCGAGCGCGAGCTGGAGGGATGGGTGTTCACCCTGCAGGCACCGAGCTACGGCCCCTTCATGACCTACGCCTCCGACCGTGACCTGCGCCGCCAGATGTACATTGCCAAGAACACTATCTGCACCCACGGCGACGAGCACGACAACCGTCAGCTCGTGACACGCATCGTGAACCTGAGGCGCGAACGTGCTCAGCTGCTGGGCTACGACTGCTATGCTGACTTCGTGATGGCTCATCGTATGGCGGGCTGCAAGGAGAACGTCTTCAAGCTCATCGACAAGCTGCTCGATGCCTACATGCCCGCGGCCCGCCGCGAGTTGAGCGACATTGAGGAGATGGCACGCCAGATGGAAGGCGACGACTTCAAACTACAGCCCTGGGATTTCTCGTTCTATGCCCACAAACTGAAGATGAAACGCTGGAACATCGACGCCGAGATGCTGCGTCCTTACTTCCAGCTCGAACGCGTGAAGGAGGGAGTTTTCTCGCTGGCAACGCGCCTCTACGGCATCACCTTCCACGAACGGAAGGACATTCCCGTGTACCACCCCGACGTCACTGCCTACGATGTCATTGACGAGGACGGTACCTTCCTTGCCGTGCTCTTCACCGACTTCCATCCACGTACCTCCAAGCAGAGTGGTGCATGGATGACGAGCTTCAAGGACCAATGGATAGGGCCCGAGGAGGGCTGTGCCGACCCCACCGACCAGACCCTTTGGAAGAACAGCCGCCCGCAGGTGAGTCTCGTGATGAACCTCACGAAGCCCACGCCCACCAAACCCGCATTGCTCACGCTGGGCGAGGTGGAGACATTCTTGCACGAGTTCGGACACGCTCTGCACGGCATCTTCGCCAACACACGTTTTGCAAGCCTCTCCGGCACCAACGTTTATTGGGATTTCGTGGAGCTGCCGTCACAGCTTATGGAGAACTTTGCCACACAGCCTGAGTGGCTGGCAACCTTCGCATGCCACTACGAAAGCGGCGAGCCGTTGCCTGCCGACCTCGTGGAGCGCATCGTGGCCTCCAACAACTTCAACGTCGCATACGCCTGCATACGTCAGTTGAGCTTCTGCCTTCTCGACATGGCCTACTATACACTCACCGAGCCTTTCGAGGGCGACGTGCGCGAGTTCGAGCGCCAGGCATGGAGTCGCGCACAGCTCTTTGACGAGGTGCCCGAAGCGTGCATGAGCGTGCAGTTTGGACATATCATGGCGGGAGGCTACGCCGCCGGCTACTATTCATACAAATGGGCCGAGGTGCTAGATGCCGATGCCTTCTCGCTGTTCAAGCAGAACGGCATCTTCGACCGCAAGACGGCACAGAGCTTCCGCGACAACATACTCTCGCGCGGAGGCACAGAACACCCCATGACACTTTACCGCCGCTTCCGGGGGCAGGAACCCACGATAGACGCCTTGTTGCAACGCAACGGCATCACACACAATTAACGATAATATAGAGGTGGAGCCGACGTCGGTTGGCGAAACCCACGCTACAATAACAACTCACACTTCTGCCATCATGCGCGACAAACGACTTTTAGACCTGCGCTACCTGCGCATGGCACGCATCTGGAGCGAAAACAGCTACTGCTCACGCCGCCAGGTGGGTGCCCTCATCGTGAAGGACAAGATGATCATCAGCGACGGCTACAACGGAACGCCGTCGGGATTTGAGAACGTCTGCGAAGACGACAACGATGTCACAAAGCCATACGTCCTACATGCCGAGGCCAATGCCATCACCAAGATAGCACGCTCGGGCAACAACTCTGAAGGGGCCACGCTCTACGTCACCGACTCGCCTTGCATTGAGTGCGCCAAACTCATCATTCAGGCTGGCATAAAGCGCGTTATCTTCTCGAGGGCATACCGCCTCAACGACGGCATAGACTTGCTGCGACGCGCAGGCATAGATGTGGAGCAACTCGCCATCGAGGACTACGAATAAACGACCCGATGCCATTCATAGCATAGATTCATTTTATTTACTTTTTCAAGAAATCATGAAATCTCGATTCACACCACTACTGCTGGCACTCGCCATTATCGCAGGCATAGCCATAGGCTACTTCTACACGAGCCAGTTTGCCGGAACACGCCTCAACTTCACGGGCACGGGGAGCGACAAGCTCAACTACCTCATGCAAATCATAAGGGACAACTACGTTGACACCGTGGATATGGACAAGGTCATCGAGGACGCCATGCCCGAGATACTTGCTGAACTCGACCCGCACAGCAGTTACATCCCGGCATCTGAGGCCAAGGCCAGCACCGAGGAACTCGACGGACACTTCTCGGGAATAGGCATACGCTTCACCGTCAACAAAGACACTGTCAACGTGATGAACGTCATCAAGGGAGGCCCGTCCGAACGTGTCGGTCTGCTGCCTGGCGACCGCCTCATAGCCGCCAACGACAGCAGCCTCATCGGCAAAGACAATTCTGAAATCATGAGCCGTCTGCGCGGACCCAAAGGGACGCCGGTGAGACTCACGGTGGTGCGCAGCGGTTCGCAGAAGCCGCTCGTGCTGACAGTGGTGCGTGGCGATGTGCCGGTGGAGACGGTGGATGCCTACTTCATGCTCGACAAGAACACCGGCTACATCAGCATCGAGAGTTTCGGCGCCAATACATACCCCGAGATGCTCATGGCATTGGCACGTCTCAACGTCGAAGGGATGAAGAACCTCGTGGTCGATTTGCGTGGCAACCGTGGAGGTTACATGCAGACGGCCATCATCATGGTCAACGAGTTCCTGCAGGCACATCAGCTTGTGGTATATACCGAAGGCCTGCACGCCGAGCGCGAAGACTTCACCACCGACGGCCGAGGCTCCTTCCAGGATATGCCTATCATAGTGCTCGTTGACGAAGGGTCGGCATCAGCATCTGAAATCTTTGCCGGCGCCATACAAGACAACGACCGTGGCACCATCATCGGCCGACGTACCTTCGGCAAGGGTCTCGTGCAACAACCCATGGAATTCCAGGATGGCAGTATCGTGCGCCTCACCATAGCACGCTACTACACCCCCAGCGGCCGATGCATACAGAAACCCTACACCCCAGGTCACGGTGAGGACTATGAGAACGACCTCATTATGCGCTACGAGCGCGGTGAGTTCTTCTCGGCAGACAGCATCCATCAGGACGGTCCGGCCTATAGCACACGCATCGGACGCAAGGTCTATGGCGGCGGAGGCATCATGCCCGATGTCTTCATCCCAGAGGACACGGCACTCTACACCAGCTACTACCGCGAGGCGGCATACCGAGGATTGCTCTTGCAGTATGCGTTCGACTTCAACGACCAGAACCGTGCGCAGCTCTCCAAACTGAAGACCGTGGGCGAGATGGAGCAGTGGTTGAAGCGACAAAACCTCCTCGAACGCTTCGCACAGTATGCCGAGAAGAAAGGCCTGCAGCGACGCAACCTGATGTTGCAGCGCAGCGCGCCTCTCTTCGAACGCACGCTCATTGCCAACATCATCTATGACGCTACCGACCAGGAACACCGCCTGCAGTACCTCTGCAAGCAAGACCCGGCCATCATACGTGCCCTGCAAATCATGGAGGAAGGCAAGTCGGTGCCAACCGTCGAAAAGGAATGAATGTCACGAAGACAGAGCTACGTCGCCAGATGCGGCGCCTCAAAGCCTCACACACCGCTGCCGAGCTGCAAAGCCTATCGGCAGCGGTGGTGCATAGGCTGCTACTGACGGAGGCATGGCAGCAGGCACACACCATACTCCTCTACCACTCCCTGCCCGATGAAGTGGAGACACACAGCCTCATTGCCGAAGCCGCTCTGACGAAGACGGTGCTGCTGCCCGTAGTGGTAGGCGACGACCTCATCCTGCGCTATTACAGCGCTACGGCGCAAATGACCGTCGGGGCTTTCGGCATCGGCGAACCCACAGGCACGGAGTTCACCGACTATGCCGACATAGACCTCGCTGTCGTGCCGGGCATGGCATTCACCGCCGACGGATGCCGCCTGGGCCGCGGCCGCGGCTACTACGACCGCTTGCTGCCACGTCTGACGCGAGCGTTGAAGATAGGATTGTGCTGGCCCTTCCAGCTCGTTGACACCATGCCCACGACACATCACGATGTGAGGATGGATGCCGTTGTGGCTTAGAGCCGTTACGTCCCTTTTCCCGACTTCTGCCGTTGACGTCAACCGCAGAGGTCGCTTTTTATCATGAGAACACAATGCGTTCTATGACCTGCGCACCGACGTGGTCGTTCAGTCGTCGCAGTAAAACCATACGGGACATCGACAGCTGGGCACGCAAGGTCGGCGACTTCAGCTTCACGAATAGCACGCGGTTGCGGATATAGATATCCGTGGTCTCACGGGCTATGCCCTCACCCATCACCTCCGGCCAGGCCTGCACGAGGCGATACTCATTGTAAGGCGCTTCGATACCCAACACGCGAAGCACATCATGGGTCACCGTGCCTACCAGTTCGCTGCGTCTCTTCCTCATAGACTCACCTCCCCCCCATTGACGTGAAACAGACGGTAGTCGCTTTGCGAGGCAGCCAGGATGCTGTCGAGGTGGTCGCGATTGGTATCTGTGATGAAAATCTGGCCGAAGCGCTCGCTGGCCACAAGCCGCACTATCTGCTCCACACGGCTGGCATCGAGCTTGTCGAAGATGTCGTCGAGGAGCAGGAGAGGCGTCGTCTGAGAGCCTGTGCGGCGCAGGAAGTCGAACTGTGCCAGCTTCAAGGCGATAAGGTATGTCTTGTTCTGCCCCTGCGAGCCCTCGCGACGTATTGGGTAGTCGCCGAGAGTCATCACGAGGTCATCCTTGTGGATGCCATGCAACGAATAACCCATTATGATGTCGCGGCTACGGCCCTGACGTATGACATCGAGTAAGGGACCGCGCTGACAGTGGGAAACATACGCCAGCCCCACATGTTCGCGTGAGCTGCTCACCTTTGAATAGAACTGCTCGAACAGCGGAGTGAACTCATTAATATAAGTATCGCGCGCGCGAAAAACGACCTCGCCATGACGGGCCATCTCCTCTTCCCAAAGCCCAAGCATCACCTCGTCGGGAGAGGCGTCCTCCTGCTTCAGAAGGGCATTGCGCTGCTGCAAGGCGCGGTTGTAGGCCATCAGTGCATCGAGATAGCGATGGTCGAACTGTGATATCACCACATCCATAAAGCGGCGGCGCTCCTCGCTGCCGCCCCCTATGAGCTGGCCATCTTCGGGCGACACCATCACTACGGGAATGAGTCCTATGTGGTCGGCAAGGCGTGGATAGGACTTCTTGTTACGCTTGAGCTGCTTCTTATGCCCGCGACGCAAGCCCAGGGAAATCTCCTCGTCGGTAGAGTCCTCATGGACATAACGACCTTGCAGGAAAGCCATCTCCTCGTCATGGCGTATGCACGCCGAATCCACACTCGTCAGCGAGCTGCGACACAGCGACAGGAAGTAAATGGCATCGAGAAGATTGGTCTTGCCCTCACCATTGTCGCCTATGAAGCAGTTGATCTTTGGCGAGAAGTCGAGCTCGGCGCTTGCGATGTTCTTGTAGTTCAAGATGGTCAGTTGTTGCAGTATCATGTCGGTGAATGAAGCATAAAAGCGCCGCAAAGGTAATAAAAATCCAGCTTTTACAGCCCAAAATATGAAATAATGACGAAAAAACTTTACCGTTACATGAAAAATGACTACTTTTGCGCCGCTTTAGTGCGCATGTAACAATAAAATACATCATAAAACATCATGGCAAATCAAAAACAAACCGCAGCACCTGAGAACATTGAGGTGGTCAACGCCACAGAGGCCTTTGTGGACAAGTACAAGAAGCTTATCATCACCGGAGTCGTAGCAGTATTTGCCTGCGCAGCTCTCATCATCGGCTGGAATGCTTACTCCAGCAGCAACAACCAAAAGGCCAGCGAGGCTCTCTTCCCGTGCGAGAACTACTTCACCGAAGGCAACTTCGAGAAAGCCCTCAACGGCGACGGTGCCCAGTGCGTGGGATTCCTAAAGGTGGCCGAAGACTACGGTTCCACCAAGGCCGGCAACCTCGCTCACCTCTATGCCGGCATCTGTCTGGCACAGACCGACAAGTTCGACGATGCTGCCAAGCAACTTGAGAAGTTCGACACGCAGGACGACGACCTCATCTCGCCGGCTGCCATCGGATTGCTGGGCAATGTCTATGTGAGCCTCGGACAGAAGGACAAGGCCATTGAGACTCTCAAGAAGGCTGCAAAGCGTGCTGACAACCCCAGCCTCTCACCGACATTCCTCGTACAGGCCGGACAGCTGCTCGAAGCCGACGGACAGAAGGAACAGGCTCTGAAGCTCTATCAGGAGGTGAAGAACAAGTATCCCACATCAATGGCTGTGCAGACACGGGAGATAGAAGCTTACATCGAGCGCGCAAGCAATTAGTTTGGCCATACCTGCCACGGCAGAGCAGCACCAAACGCCAGATGTGCTCAGCATGGACTATTGAACATCATTACTGCCGGCGCAAGGCAAGACACAAGCAGGGATTAAAGATTAGAGAGCAGGACAGGACATCCACACTCAACGCTAATCTTTAATCCCTTAGCATTGGTAAACGACAGAGTCCAATTCTTCAGGACACGAAGACACACAACAATATGGCAACAGCACTCCACAACCTTTCACAATACAACCCTGCCGACATCCCCAGCGGCAAGGGTCGCACGATCGGCATCGTCGTGGCCGACTGGAACGACCGCTACACCTACGCCATGCGCGACGGTGCCATACGTACACTCTTGGACAACGGCGTCAGTGCCGACGACATCATCGTGCGACATGTGCCGGGAAGCTTCGAACTCGTCTATGCTACAGCATGGATGATAGAGAACGACGAGGTAGATGCCGTCATCAGCATCGGATGTGTCATCAGAGGCGACACGCCGCATTTCGACTATATCTGCCAAGGCACGACACAAGGTCTGGCAGAACTCAATACGAAAGCCCGAGTGCCGGTCATCTACGGACTTCTGACATGCAACACCGAGCAACAGGCAGCCGACCGCACGGGAGGCAAACTCGGCAACAAAGGCGACGAGTGTGCAGTGGCAGCACTGCGCATGGCCGCCATCGCAGACTGACAGCCCTATGGCAAAAGAGAAACAACGTACAGTAAACATCAAGAACCGCAAGGCATCGTTCGATTATGTCCTAATGGACAAATACACGGCCGGACTGGTGCTCACAGGGACGGAGATTAAAAGCATACGACTGGGCAAGGCAAGTCTCGTCGATGCCTATTGTGTGATTATTGCCGGCGAGGTGTGGGTGAAAGGCATGAACATCTCTCAATACTTCTACGGCACCTACAACAACCATGCCGCACGACGCGACCGTAAGCTGCTGCTTAACCGCCGTGAGATTCACAAGTTGCAGAACGCCATCAAGAGTCCGGGCTTCACCATCGTGCCCACGTTGCTCTTCATCGACGAGAACGGAAGGGCGAAGCTCGACATTCACCTCGCACGAGGCAAGAAGAGCTTCGACAAACGCGAGACACTCAAGGAGAAAGAAGACCGACGAGACATCGACCGGCAGTTCAAGCACAACTTTTAGGACACATTACGACAGCTCATGTCCGACATCAAAGACTCTCTACGACACCGAATCCTCGTGCTCGACGGGGCAATGGGCACAATGCTTATTGCCAAGGGATTCACACGCGGTTGCAACGACATTCTCTCGCTGACCGAGCCAGATGTCATAGCAGACATCCACAGACGTTACCTTCAGGCGGGGGCAGACATCATAGAGACCAATACCTTCAACGCACAGCGGGTCTCGCTGGCCGACTACGATTGTGCCGACCGTGTCGTCGAGATAAACTTTGCCGCAGCACGTATTGCGCGACAGTTGGCCGATGAGCAGACAACATTGACACCGGAGAAGCCACGCTTCGTGGCAGGCTCTGTAGGACCCACCAACAAAACTCTCTCCATGAGTCCAGATGTCGAAGACCCGGCATTCCGCGCCATCAGCTTCGACGAGTTATGCGAGGCATACACAGAGCAGATGACGGCACTCATCAACGGCGGTGTGGATACTTTGCTCATCGAGACAATCTTCGACACACTGAACGCCAAGGCTGCTATCTGCGCAGCACAACAGGCCATGCAGGAAGCTCGGCGAGAGGTGCCGCTGATGCTCTCCCTGACGGTGACCGACAAAGCCGGGCGCACCCTCTCCGGGCAGACCATCGAGGCTTTCGTGACATCCGTCTCACATGCTGACATTCTGTCAATCGGCCTCAACTGCTCGTTCGGAGCTGCCGACATGATAGCGCCGCTCAGACATCTGGCAAGCGTCGCACCTTATTATATAAGCGCCTACCCGAATGCCGGCCTGCCCAACCAGATGGGGCAATACGACGAGACGCCGCAGGACATGATGCAACACATGCTCCCTTTCGTCAAGGAGAGACTCGTGAATATAATCGGCGGATGTTGCGGCACTACCGACGAACACATACGCCTGCTCACCACACTGGCCAGAGAGGCCGAGCCACACCTCCCGACACACAGATGGCACACACTGAACATCGCAGGCCTGGAACGTCTGGAGCTGACACCCGAGCTGGCATTCATCAACGTGGGCGAGCGATGCAATGTCGCCGGCTCGCGCAAGTTCCTGCGACTCATCAGCGAGAAAGCCTACGACCAAGCCATTGCCATAGCACGACAGCAGGTGGGGGACGGAGCTCTCGTCATAGACATCAATATGGATGACGGGCTGCTCGACACCGAGGCCGAAATGACACACTTCCTCGACCTCATCGCCGCAGAGCCAGAGATAGCCCGCGTACCCTTCATGATTGACTCATCATCATGGAACGTCATTAGCAAGGCACTGAGGCACGTGCAGGGCAAGGCTATCGTCAACAGCATCTCGCTCAAGGAGGGCGAAGCGACATTCCTGAGCCACGCACGCGAGGTGCGACGCATGGGGGCCGCTGTGGTGGTCATGGCTTTCGATGAACAAGGTCAGGCTACGACCTACCAGCGCCGCATCGATGTCTGTCAGCGCGCCTACCGTCTCCTCACAGAGCAGGCGGGATTCCAGCCTGCCGACATCATCTTCGACCCCAACGTGCTCACCGTGGCAACGGGAATGCCGGAGCACGACACCTATGCCATTGACTTCATACGTGCCACAGCATGGATCCGGCAGAACCTGCCCGGCGCACACGTCAGCGGCGGCATTTCCAACCTCAGTTTCGCCTTTCGTGGCAACAACACCCTGCGCGAGGCCATGCACGCCGTTTTCCTCTATCACGCACGTCGAGCTGGGCTCGACATGGCGATACTGAACCCCGCCACACGCACCACTTACGATGACATTCCGCCAGCTCTCCTCGAAGCCATAGAGGATGTCATACTCTTCCGCAGACAGGATGCCACAGAGAGGCTCATCGAGGCGGCACATAGGCTCGCTGAAGCCAACAATGTATCACCATCGCCCACCATCCACGACGCAGAGTCACCGCTGATGCCGACGGCACTCACCGACGATGAGCGACGAGACGCGCTTGCAGCACGGCTCGTCAATGCCATCCGACGCGGCATCACCGACACCCTCGAGAACGACCTCGACGAGGCCCTTGACCTCTATCCGAGACCCGTGGATATCATCGAGGGGCCGCTGATGGAAGGCATGAACATCGTGGGCCGTCTCTTCGGAGAAGGTAAGATGTTCCTGCCACAGGTCGTCAAGACGGCACGCACCATGAAGCAGGCCGTAGAGATCTTGAAGCCGGCACTCAGTAGGCAGCAGATATCAATGGCCGATGGCACACGCCATCCACGCATCCTGCTTGCAACGGTTAAAGGCGACGTTCACGACATCGGAAAGAACATCGTAGGTGTCGTCATGGCTTGCAACGGATATGAGGTAATTGACCTCGGAGTGATGGTGCCGGCAGAGACGATTCTCGACAAAGCCTTAGAGCTGAAGCCCGACCTGATAGGTCTCTCGGGACTCATAACGCCGTCACTCGGTGAGATGGCGAACACCGTACACATGCTCGCCGAGGCAGGCATCACCACGCCGATACTCATAGGCGGGGCCACCACAAGCCCGCTGCACACAGCACTGAAGATTGCGCCTTACTACAGAGGCCCTGTTCTGCATGTGCGCGATGCCAGCCAAAATGTGCCACTCGCAGCACCATTCCTGAACAGCAGCACTGCCGCGAAGGCTGCATCACAACTTGCAGAACAGCAAGAGCTGCTACGGCGCCAAGCCGCAGAGAAAGACGAGTTGCTCTCACTCGAAGAGGCACGTAGCCGCAAGCTCAATCTCTTCTGAGCCATTGATACACGCCACCATTGCCCACCACCGACAACCCACCACCGACATGCTACCGACACTGTCACGCCACGCTATAGAAACAGCAGCCAGTAAAGGCTCAGAGGCATTGCTCACACTCATCGTCAAGGCCACACTCGATGCCAACGGCGGCAAGCTCGATGCAGACACAATGACATCGTACTCTGCCGACCAGATCACGCTATTGGCTTACGACATTCTCCGCAGCGAGATGCTCGAAGGAGGATTCATACAGCTCATACACAATGGTTATGGGCCTTTCATCTTCCTTAATCCTTTTGCCAAGGCCATCCGACTGTGGGGCGGCGCCATTAGAGAGGTAGCGAAAGGCCTTTCGCCAGATAAGGCCGGCACCTTGCTGCAAGCTGCCACAACCTTACACGACTTCTCAAAGTTCATCTACGACGGGCGGCACCTGTTCGAGAAGTATGGTGAGGCTCTGACAGCAGATATGGACGACGAAGCCTTCATGGCTCTCTACGAGCAATATCCCGACTTCGACGAACCAGACGACCTCTTTATCGACTGCGAGGAGAGTGTCACAAAGGCCATCAACACCTACATCGACTGCAACAAGTCAACATTCTACGTCCTAAATGACTGCCCACACCGTAGCGGTGACTCATCACAGTCATGGGCATGAACCCCTACTGATAATGATGGGGTAGGGCAGAACCCCGCAGTACGCCCCGGAAGGGCAACTGGATGTTAGTCCAAGGTAGCGCTTTGGCTTATCTTCTGTCTTCTTCATCTGTTGGCCATACCCCGCATGGAGCTCTTTTTCTGCTGACGTTGAAACTTTTCGCCCATTTCGTATTGTCGTAACGGAAAAAACGCTAACTTTGCACCGCGAGAGCGGCACAACGCTGCCTTCCACGGCAGCATGTCGATTCTCAGCTAGCTTAACACATTACCATCTTTCCAGACCTTGCGATATGACAGAAAAGAGCAAATACGTCCGTTTCGACTGGGCCATCAAGCGCATACTTCGCGACAAGGCTAACAAGGAGGTGCTTGAAGGTCTGATAACGGTGCTTCTTGGCGACCCCATTAAGATTACTGAAATCCTGGAGAGCGAGGGCAACCAGGATGCCCGCGAGGACAAGACCAACCGTGTCGATGTCAAGGCAAAGACCTCAGCCGGCGAGCTCATTATCGTTGAGGTTCAGCTCACCAAGGAGCGCGACTTCTTCCAGCGCATACTCTTCGGGACGGCCAAGAACATCACCGACCAGATAGGCATCGGCATGGACTATGCCGTCATCAAGAAGATCTATTCCATCAATATCCTGTACTTCGACTTCGGTCGTGGCGACGATTATGCCTACCACGGCATGACGACCTTCACTGGCATGACGAAGAAGGATTCCGTTCTCAGCTACAAGTCGGCCAACGAGGAGTGCTACATCGCCAAGAGCACCCGCCGTGTGACCTTCCCCGACGAGGTCTTTCCCGAATACTTCCTGCTGATAGTGGATAAGTTCAACGAGGTGGCGCGCACGCCCATCGAGGAGTGGATGCGCTACCTGAAGGATGCCGTCATCAGCGACGACACCACAGCTCCCGGCCTTCAGGCCGCTCGCGAGAAGCTGGCATACATGAGCATGACGGAAAAGGAGCGCCGCGCTTACACCGACTACATGGTCAGCGTGCATGCTGCCCGCGATGCCTGGGAGACGAGCATCGATGAGGCCCAGGCAAAAGGTCACGCCGCTGGCCTCGAGGAGGGTCATGCCGCCGGCCTCGTTGAGGGTCATGCACAAGCCAACATCAACAATGCCCGCCGCATGAAGCAGAGAGGCTTCTCTGTGGAAGACATCTCCGACATCACAGGCCTCACACCCGAGGAGATAGGACAGCTGTAATATAGCGCACATACGGCAACAGTAGTATTCACCCCATAACCCCACCTGCCGCCTATGACATAGCAACGACACCATGGGTCGCTATGCGACTAGTCGCCGCGACGCCCATCACTGAACAACCCGCACAATCATCCCAAATCAATAACAACGTATCGTGCGTGTTCCCGTTCATTGCTGTGCAAGGCGGCCTCAGTGCCGGGCACGTCTCTCGACGATAACATACTCGAGGCATAATTAACATATCATATATAATTCATGATAACAGTAGCCAACCCCATCTACGACATCGTGTTTAAGTACATCATGGAGGACGAGCGCATAGCGCGCACCATCCTCTCTGCCCTGTTGAAGAAGGACATCGTCAGGGTGGAGGTTCGTCCGCATGAATACGCCAACGACAAGCGCGACATGCTATCCGTGTTCCGCATCGACTTCGGAGCCACGGTGCGCGAGTCTGACGGCAGCGAGCAGCTCATCCTCATCGAGCTGCAGAAGACATGGTTGGAGACGGAGACGCTGCGCTTCCGTCAGTACCTTGGCGTGCAGTACGAGAGCCCTCGCAATATAGTTAGTGACAGCGCCGACAAGCATGCCCTGCCCATGGTGGCCGTGTATCTGCTGGGTCACAAGGTGGGCGACATCGAGGAGCCGGTGCTCTACGTCCGCCACCGTTCGTTCGACTACAACGGCCATGTCGTCACCAAGGGCCTGCCCAACGCCTTTGTGGATAGCCTGACTCACGACAGCATCATCGTGCAAATACCGCGCCTTGACGGCAAGATCAACAACCGTCTGTACAAGGTTCTGAGCATCTTCGACCAGTCGCATGCCACGGCAGACAGCCCGCAGGTGCTAAGGCTAGATGACACCCTCTACGGCGAGGATGCCGACATGCAGCACATCCTCCACCGTCTGCTCATGGCTGCCACCGATGCCGATATGCGCATGGAGATGAACGTCGAGGACGAGTATTTCTCCGTCATCGAGAAGCGCGACACCGAGCTGCTCCAGTCCAAAAAGGAGCTGGCCGCGAAGGATGTCCAGTTGGAAAAGCAGAGCGCCCAGTTGGAGCAGCAAAGCGCCCAGTTGGAGCAGCAAAGTGCGCAGTTGCAGCAGAAGGATGCGCAGCTGGAGCAGAAGGATGTGCAGTTGGAGCAGAAGGATGCGCAGTTGAAGTCGTCTGTGAAGATGCTGATGGCTGCCGGCCAATCGGCAGAATCCATAGCCTCGGCGCTCGGCTTGAGCGTTGACGACATAATAAATTTTATTACTGTCCGCTAAACATTGTTATATCTATCCCAACTCATTGAAGCCC
>CAMVIB010000029.1 GCA_947167455.1 uncultured Prevotellaceae bacterium
CTGTGCTAAGGTTAATACTCGTGTTGCTGAACTCTGTGCTAAGGTTAATACTCGTTTTGCTGAACTCTGTGCTAAGGTTAATACTCGTGTTGCTGAACTCTGTGCTAAGGTTAATACTCGTGTTGCTGAACTCTCTGCTAAGGTTAATACTCGTGTTGATAATCCCGTTAAGCACATACCCCGACAGCGGTGAGAATCGGAGGCTTGTCTGAACTTTTATGTTCACAATTGTGGTGATGTAACCCTGCGTCCCATCACTTTTTCTATTCTTTTTCCTAAAGGACTTTGCAGGCTCTGGCTTTTTTGCCAATCAGCGACAAAAGTACGGCTATATTCCATAATGGCAAAACTTTTCTCATGCAAAAATACTAAAACATGTTGCATAACATATAAATGAAGGGCTTTGTCATCACCTCTTGGGCTGCTTTTACGCTCGCTATAGAACTGGAAAAATGATTATCCGCAATCGTACCACAAAGACGCTGGAAGCGTCTCCTCTCAATAACCGGGGGTGCGCAGTACCCCCGGATAGGGACAAAAAGGGGAACATCGACCCTGAAGGGGTCGCCCATTACGCTGTTCGGGCACTCTTTCAGAGTGCTTGCCACTATAGCGCTTGTTATCCGGGGGTGCTCGCTACGCTCGTACCCTCGGTTATTGAGCGAAGACCGCGTTGCGGTCTCTTTGGTGGTATGATTGCGGATAATCATTACTGGAAATGACTCCACTTGGAAAAGTCCTTGGAATTTCGTTAGCGCGCCCTTCGCTCGGCTCGAAGAGACGTTTGACACTCTTCCCTGCCATCAATATGCCTGGCAATGCGGCTGCGTATCCGCTCCATGAGGGAACTTACCGACTTTCGGCGGTCATTGAACTTTCGGCGGGATATGAGATTTGGAATAGAGGTTTTTTATTGTATCTTCTTCTGACTTTTTGATTCAGCCAACGGGTGTATCATTTTATTTCGATGTCACCATACCTCATACGTTCGCCAGCGGCCAGACGGTCGGCCTCGAAACGCAGTATGCGCACTTTGGCAGGCTTAAACTCTACTGTCTGCCAGATGGGATTGTTCACGATATTTGAGAACTCTCCAGAGGACAGCTTTGTCCAATGCTGCCAGTCGTCAGAGCCCCACAGCGTGTAATGTGTGATAGTGCCATCGGGCGACTCTTGTGGTGGCAGATAATGGAATTCACTTATGGTCTGTTCGCTATCCCAATCTATCATCATCTGCTTAGGACTACTGAAGAAGATATGCAAAGACGATGATTTCTTCTCGCCGCTGTCAGGGGTGTCTGCGTTAAGTCGTGGAGCCAGATACGCTCCGACCCTTTTTATCACAGGTTCGCATTTGGCATCAACTACCGTGAGACGTAGTTTGCTTGCCGTAACGGTGGAAAAGCAGATGATACGACGATGGCCGATGGTGGTAAGTCCGTCGCCGTTTTCTACGAGCTCGTCCTTCAGCGGCAGCCATTGTCCGTCAACCATTGCTTCGAGTGCGAACTTCTTTACGCGCTGCCCCAAGGCTATGTCTTCTTCTACCAGAAAACGATTGAATGTCGTTGGGCGTTTGAAACTGATGGTTGTGACACGCCCGCTGTCGTCTATTTTTGCCGTTCTGGTAAGGTCGTCTCTGAACGCTTTGTCAATCATCTGTTTGAATGCTATGCCACGCAAGCTGTCGTTTGGGTGTATGCGTCCGTTGGGAGCAATGGGGAAGTTCAGCAATAATGTAGAGTTGCGCCCCACGGATTTATAATAGGTGTCCATCAGTTTCGACAGGCTCTTTACATTTCCGTCCTCGGCTTTGTGATAGAACCACCCCGGACGTATGCTGGTGTTGGTCTCGCCCGGAACCCACGAGTCGCCATCCTCAAGTCCATAGTGCAACATGTGCCGGCTGACTTCACCGTCATGGTTAAGCAAGCTCCAGTTGGTTTCTCCAACCTGTCCTGCCTCAGTACCCACCCAGCGCAGGTCGCCTCTGTCGCTGCCGTCATTCCAAATAAGACACCGCGGTTGCAGTTCTCTTATCATACGATATGTTTCGGGCCATTCATAATACGTTGTGCGGTCTATCTTTCGCGTCTCGTTGGCACCGCCATACCAGCCGTCGCCACCGTTAGCGCCATCAAACCATACCTCGAAGATCTCGCCATAGTTCGTGAGTAGTTCGCGCAGCTGCTGACGGAAATAGGTGACATACTCCGGGCGGCCGTATTGTGGATGATTCCTGTCCCACGGCGAAAGATACACGGCAAAGGCGAGTCCTTCTTCGCGGCAAGCATCTGCCAACTCTCTGACCACATCACCATTGCCGTCTTTCCAAGGCGAGTTCTTCACGCTATACGATGTGTAAGCCGACGGCCACATGCAGAAGCCGCAATGGTGTTTTGCCGTAAAGATTACACCTCTCATGCCAGCCTGCTTGCAAACACGTACCCATTGCTTACAGTCCAGGTTGCTCGGATTGAACAGTTGAGGCGATTCATTGCCGAATCCCCATTCCTGATCGGTATAGGTGTTGAGCGAGTAATGAATGAAGGCATACATCTCCATGTCCTGCCATCGCAACTGGTTCTGTGTAGGTACTGGTCCACAAGGAATATCATTCCGCACCTGGGCATAGGTCTGAATCACCAGCAACGCCATGAGTGTAACGAGGGCAATGTTTCTGAATTGTCTCATTGTCTTTTCTTTTCGTGATTCGGCTACAAATATACACATCTTTTGTTTATTGCATATCTTTTGCCGTCAATAATTATGATTTGTTAAGATTCTGTCAATGACTACGTAAAAGGACACATACTACAAAAGGTATAACCACAAAGGTGTACTGTCGAAACAAAATAGGTGCATACATCATTCCATGACCATCGAATAATAATTTGTCATGGTGTAACGTATATACACATACATTATGTTAAATTAGAAGACCACATATAATAAATATGACATAAAGTTTGCTGGATTCAAGCGAATGTCCTACCTTTGCACATGCAATACAATCATCACTCAGACATAATGAAGAGATTAACGACCCACCTTTTTGCGCTCATCGTGGCATCTGTCATGCCCGTTGCGGCACAGACAGACCGTGGCTTCGTGCACCCCGGCGGCTTGCACACTCAGGCCGATTTCGACCGTGTGAAGGCTCAGCTTGCCGCCGGCAATCCCAAGGTGAAGGCTGCCTATCAGGTGCTCACCAGTGCCGCCTATTCGCAGTCTTCCACCCAGACATACCCCGTTGAGACCATCGTGCGTGGTGGCGGCAATGGCGAGAACTACATCAATGCCTGTCGTGGCGCCACCATGGCCTACCAGAATGCCTTGCGATGGAAGATCAGCGGCACGGTGGCTAATGCCAAGGCCGCAGTACGCATTCTCATGGCCTGGGCCAATACCACGAAAGCCATCGGCGGCAACAGCAACTACGCCCTCGCTGCAGGACTCTATGGCTACCAGTTCGCCCAAGCCGCCGAGCTCATGCGCGACTACGAGGGCTGGAGTCGCGAGGATTTCCACACGTTCCAGCGCTGGATGCTCGACGTGTGGTACCCCTCGGCACTGGGCTTCCTGCGTGGGCGCAATGGCACGTGGGAGAATGTCGGCAAGTGGTGGCAGGCACCGGGTCACTACTGGAGCAACTGGGGTTTGTGCAACGCGCTGTGCCTCGTCTCTATAGGAGTGCTGTGCGACGATGTCTTTATCTATAATCAGGGCATGTCCTACTTCAAGTACGACCAGGTGGGCACGTTCCGCGAGAAGCGCGCTGAAGTACCCATCAAGAACGACGGCCTGACGGAGTTCCTTGGCAATCTCGTAGTCACGACATCGCAGATGGAAGGTGCCAAGTTCACCACGGGCAATGGCGCTGAAGTCGAGGTGGGTGGCTATGGTGAGCTTGGCCAGATGAACGAGAGCGGTCGCGACACGGGACATTCTGCCATGGCACTTGGCCTTGCAGTGGATCTGGCCAAGGTGGGGTGGAATCAGGGCGATGATCTCTTTGCCTACATGAATCACCGTCTGGCAGCCGGCATCGAGTACATTGCCGCACAGACACTGGGCGTGGAAGGTCTGCCCTGGGTAAACTACCAGTATGGCCAGAGCGGTTTCTATTACACTGACTACCGCGCCTATGTGATGGAGGGACCCGCTTTGGGAGCACAGAACCGTCCGTATTGGGGCTCTGTCATCGGCATATACGAAGGCGTGAAAGGTGTTCGCATGCCTTTCGCCGAGAAAGCCTATGAGAACATGGGCATCGACGGTGGCGGTGCCGGCGGCACGAGCGGCGGTTATGACCATCTGGGCTACAGCGTGCTGATGAACACGCGTGACGAGCAGCTATGCCCTGCCGAACGCATCCCTACCGAGTTGTCGCCAAAGATGGAATATCTTGGCTCGGTGACGGTGAACCTCATTCCTTCGTTGGCACAAGAGAAGACACGCAAACTCGTGGTAGGCAGAGTCATAAGCCATAACGAGTTGGGCGGGCTGGTGAACACATTCGCCAGGAACAACAACACCTGCGTGCCAGCGGGACAGTCGCTGAAGCTCATGCCACAGCTGCCCGAGGGCGAGGAAGACACAGGCCTCTGGCAGTGGAACACGGGACAGACCTCTCGCGAAATCACTGTCGTGGCCGACCGCAGCTATATCTACCGCGTGACATATACCAACAAAAACGGGGTGGAGAGTCAGCAATGCTTCCCTATCGCCGTTGCGGGCGACTGCACCCCCGACCGTCTCACGCCAAGCATCACCGTGGGCGGCACTATGCGCGAGACGGCTTCGGCTGTCGTGGAGCCTAATAGCAGCGTTACCCTCAGCGTACGCCCCTCGGCAGGGTGGGGCACCTTCAAGTGGAATACCAATGCCACCACGGAGACACTCACCAAGACGGTGAAGAAGGACACGACCTTCATCCTGCAGTTCAAAAATCAAGGTGGAGCCGTTACGGAACAGGTCTTCGAGCTTTTCGTGAAGCCTACGGAGGCTTTTTCCATAGTGCCTGGCGATTATCTCGTGCGGCATTTCACCTCAAACACCTATATGACGGCCACTGGACGCAACAAGACCGTGACTTTCGCACCTCGCGACGAGGCCAGTGCATCGCAGCTCTGGCGTATAGAAGCCGATGATGCCGGGCACTATTGCTTCATCAGCCTGGCTGACGAAGACAGCCTGCGTCTCAACGGTTTAGGACGTACCATCGTATCGGCGGCATCGTTCCTTTTCGGCATTGACAAAGCCACAGGTTCCGACCGCATAGCTTTCTACACAGGCACCTCAGCGGCTACTTCCAGGTACTGGGACGTGAACGCTGATGCGTCATTCAACACCTCTGCTGCCACAACGCTATCTGGTTTCCCCTTCTTGCTGATACCTGTTCAGACGACAGTCGGCATCGAAAAGATAGACGACAGGAAGCCACACAGCACCCCGGCTGACGACAGTTGCCACGACCTGAGCGGCCGTAAGGTCGGAAATAGCAAGACATCGCGCGGTACGATGCCCCGCGGCATCTACATCGTCAACGGCAGAAAGGTTGCGCTCTAATGAGTGGTGCCCTATTTATCACTTTCAAGTTTTTTTTTTTTATAAGAATATAACCCATGAGAAAACTCTTCTTCTCACTGCTATTCCTCGTCGCTGTGACGGCCACTGCGCGTCAGCGCCTCTGTTTCAATGCCGACTGGCGGCTACAGGTCGGTGACCGTGCCGAGGCTGCAATGCCTGAGTTCGATGACAGCAAGTGGCGGCAAGTGACGTTGCCCTACGCCTTCAACGGCGACGAGGCATTCCGTAGAGACATTGTGGAGCTCACCGACACCATCTGTTGGTATCGTAAGTCATTCTTACTCACTGAGGCCGACGTTAGCGGTAAGGTCTTCGTGGAGTTTGAGGGTGCACGTCAGGGTGCCGATGTCTGGCTCAACGGGCATCACCTCGGCTTCTCTGACAATGGGGTAATGGCCTTCGGCTTCGACCTGACGCCGTATGTCAGGGAGGGCGAGAACGTGCTTGCCGTGCGCTGCGATAACAGCTGGACTTACCGCGACCGCGAGCTCAATAGCCGCTATCAGTGGAACGACCGCAACTTCAATGCCAACTATGGCGGTTTGCCGAAGAACGTATGGTTGCACATCACCGGCAAGCTCTATCAGACATTGCCCATTTATTCTAACCTCGGCACGACAGGCACCTATGTCTATGCTACGGATTTTGACATTCCCGGTCACAAAGCCGTAATTCATGTGGAGAGTCAGGTGAAGAACGATGATGCAAAGGCGCGTTCGTTCTTCCTGAACGTTGTGGTGAAAGATGCTGAGGGCAATAAGATAGTATGTTTCAACGGCAATGAGCGACTAACCTTACAGCCCGGGGAGAGCATGACAGCAAAGGCCGAGAAGGAAGTACAAGGGCTGCACTTCTGGTCGTGGGGCTACGGCTATCTCTATACTGTAGAGACCTTTCTGAGTGAGAGTCTGGAAACGGCCGCGGCTGCCTACGACCGGGTTGTCACCCGCACGGGTTTCCGCAAGACGCGCTTTGGCGATGGCAAGATATGGCTCAACGACCGCGTTATGATGGTGCATGGCTATGCCCAGCGCACCAGCAATGAGTGGCCTGGCGTCGGCATCAGTGTGCCGGCATGGCTCAGCGACTACAGCAACGACCTCATGGTGAAGTCTGGCGGCAACATGGTGCGATGGATGCATGTCACGCCGTGGAAGCAGGACATTGAGTCGTGCGACCGCGTAGGCCTGCCACAAGCCATGCCTGCCGGCGATTCGGAAAAGGATGTCGAGGGTGCCCGCTGGCAACAGCGCACGGCCCTCATGCGCGATGCCATCATCTACAACCGCAACAACCCGAGCATACTCTTCTACGAGAGTGGCAACGAGAGCATCAGCCGCGATCACATGCTACAGATGAAGGCCATTCGCGACCAATACGACCCTCACGGCGGCCGCGCCATTGGCAGCCGTGAGATGCTCGATATTGACGAGGCGGAGTATGGCGGCGAGATGCTGTATATCAATAAGTCTAAGAAGCACCCCATGTGGGCCATGGAGTATTGTCGCGACGAGGGTCTGCGAAAGTACTGGGACCAATGGAGCTACCCCTACCACCGCGAGGGCGAAGGCCCGCTCTATCGCGGCAAGCCCGCCACGGAGTATAATCACAACATGGATCAATTTGCCGTCGAGATGGTGCGGCGCTGGTACGACTACTGGCTTGAGCGCCCCGGTACGGCAACACGCGTGTCGTCGGGTGGCGTGAAGATTGTCTTCTCAGACACCAACACCCACCATCGCGGAGAGTCGAACTACCGCACGAGCGGTGTCACCGACGCCATGCGTATCCCGAAAGACGCCTTCTACGCTCATCAGGTGATGTGGAACGGATGGGTGGAGCCAGAGCGTGCGCAGACCTATATCATAGGCCACTGGAACTATGATGAAGCCCCCTCGGCCGAGAGTGGCGAGGGTGGCGTGAAGCCTGTGGAGAAGCCCGTTTACGTCGTCTCCACGGCCGACGAGGTAGAGCTCTTCATCAATGGCCGCTCGCTGGGGAAAGGCAGGCAGATGTATCGTTACCTCTTTATCTTCGACAAGGTGACTTTCGAGCCGGGAAGGCTTGAGGCCGTGGCCTCCGATGGCAGCCGATATCACTTGGACACTGCGGGCAGGCCCTGCCAGCTGCGTCTCAAGGCCGTGACCAATCCCTGCGGGACGAAGGCCGACGGTGCCGACATGGTGCTCTATGAGGTGGAAGTCGTTGACAGCGAAGGCCGTCGTTGTCCGCTTGCCAATACCACCATCGACTTCCAGCTTTCGGGCGAGGCACAGTGGATAGGCGGCATTGCCACACGCAACGACCAGAGTATGATGCAGCCCGATGACAACCGCCCCGAGGGGCTGCTCGATGCCGCCGCAACCAAGAACGTGTCCGACAACTTCGTCGGTGCCATGTCGCTACCTGTGGAGTGCGGAGTGAATCGTGTGCTCGTGCGCACGACGACGACCCCAGGCACCATCACTCTGACAGCATCAGCCCAAGGCCTGAAACCTGTTGCCATAGACATACAGAGCGAGCCTGTGTCGGCCCCCTCAGACAGCAACCACCTTGCCTGCCGTCTCGACAGGGGTGAGACACCACTCACGCCATCGTATGTCGAGGCAGCACGCAGCATACCGATAGCTTCAGCCACCGCAGGCCACGATGCCGACAATGCCGCTTTGAGTTACGATGACAATGAGCTCTCTGAGTGGAAGAACGACGGACGACTCTCCACGGCATGGATAAGTTATCGTCTGAAAGAGAAAGCTGCCATCGACGACATCTGCATCAAGCTCACCGGCTGGCGTCTGCGCAGCTACCCTCTCGAGATATATGCCGGCAAGCAACTCATCTGGAGCGGAGAAACGGAGCGCAGTCTCGGCTACATACACCTCACACCGACACGCCGCGTCAAGACGCGTGACATCACCATCCGTCTCAAGGGTGCCGGCAAGGACGAGGATGCCTTCGGCGGTATCGTTGAGGTGGCCGAGCCGGCAGCAGGCGAGCTTGACCTCTTCAAGGCTGCCAACGGCGCAGCAACCAACAGTGAGCTTCGCATAGTGGAGATAGAGTTCCTCACTAAACTGAAACAGAAAAAGCCATGACATTATGGGCATGCCTGTGCGCAGGCGACATATTGATAAACAGCGGGCAGGGTGGCTTCACCCTGCCTGTTTCCGAAGAGGCACCGGTGCCTCTGCAACCTTGGAACCACGTCACGACCATAGAACTCGACGACTGGCTGCTGGCCCATACAACGTCAGTTGCCGACAACGGTCGGCAGGCCACGACCGAGGGTGAGCCGGCATCGCAGCTCAAGGTGGTACGCTTAGACCGTCCTGTCGTGGGCATAGAGGGACTTGAGATGCGTGGCCTGCGTTCCACTTTCGCCCTGCTCACGAGGCAGGAATATATCCTTGCCGGCAAGGCAGCTGAACTTATATATTGGGACTCGAACACCAAATACTGTGGCTGTTGCGGGGCACCCATGCGGTTTCATACCTCTATTTCCAAACGCTGTACGAATTGTGGCAAGGAGGTGTGGCCACAGCTTGCAACGGCAGTCATCGTCAGGGTCACACGTCGGCTTACAACGTCTGACGCTGCCGTGCACAAGGATGGTGCAGAGGCCATATTGCTCGTGCGTGCCAACAATTTCCGTGGCAACCACTATGGCCTCGTTGCGGGATTCGTAGAGACGGGCGAGACGCTGGAGGAGGCTGTGCGGCGTGAGGTGCGTGAGGAGACGGGGCTGGAGATTTCTAACCTGCGTTACTTCGGGTCGCAGCCATGGCCATATCCCTGCGGGCTGATGGTGGGCTTCACGGCCGATTATGCCTCGGGTGATATCCACCTACAGCGTTCGGAGCTCTCGAAGGGCGACTGGTTTACGTCAGACGCCATGCCTCCTATTCCCGACAAGGCCAGCATAGCACGTGCCCTTATCGATGACTGGCTTGCCGACCGGTAATAGGCCATCCACGTCGCTTAGCGTATGCGTAGCAGATCGCCCACCTGCGGCTCATAGTCGGGGCTGAGGTGGTTCATCTTGTAGAGATTGGCCAGACGTATGCCGTAGCGTTGTGAGATGCTGTACATTGACTCGCCGGCTTCAACGGCATGAGGTATCTTCCGGAACTCACGGTCGGCTTTCTTACGCTTCTTCTCCAGATAGACAATGTCGCCAGGGCGGAGCATGTAGTCGGCAGGCAGGTCGTTGTAGCGCAACAGCTTCCAAGGCTTCGTGCCTGTCTCACGGGCGATGTATTCCCATGTGTCACCGGCGTTGGCGATAATCATGTAGATACCATTGTTCTTGTAAACGATATGGTCAGTGAAGAAACGACTTTCGTTCTCCACATCGGCAAGCGTGGAGGTACGTGCATGATAGCGACCCTTCGTGCGCGAGTCAAACTGCGTGAGGTTGTAGCGCTCTATCACGTTGATGAGCATTTCTGCATAGCGTGGATTGGTGGCATAGCCACAGCGTTTCAGACCGCGTGCCCAACCTTTATAGTCGCTCTTCGACAGACGGAAGAGCGAGCTGTAGCGCTGGTTGTTGCGCAGAAAGCGTGAGTGGTCTTCATAGCTCTCGTCATCGGTGCGATAGACGCGGAAACGGTCGTCAGGACGGTCGTCGGAATGAACTATCCAGGGGCCTGTCCAATTCATGCCCACCTTGATGCCGAAATGGTTGTGGGCTTCTCTGGCCAGACGACTGCGACCCGCGCCACTCTCGTACAGAGCCTGTGCAAGGGTGATGCTGGCGGGGATGCCATAGCGGTTCATCTGATCAACGGCCATGCCACTATAGTTGCTGATGTAATTCCACCATAACTGTTGCGTACCTTGTGCTGAGAGGGTGCCAAGTGGCATGAAGGATATTAAAAAGGCTAAAAAGCGATGCATCTTAGGCTAACATTGTTGAAAAAAGTGCACAAAAGTACGTTTTTTTTCGCATAAATCGAAAAGTTGACGTACTTTTGTGCGGAAATTAAGCCCTTTTTGAAGGTCATGACTACATTTAACATTAAGATAGAGATACGGCGGCTTCAACTCGACGAGCTTGCGGCATCAGACCTCAGGATTGTCGAAGAGGCCAAAGCCATGACAGCCCACAGCTACGCTCCCTACAGCCATTTCTGCGTTGGAGCCGCTTTGCTCTTGAGTGATGGCAGCGTGTATGGAGGATCCAACCAGGAAAATGCTGCCTTCCCCGTTGGTACTTGTGCCGAGCGGTCGGCGTTCTTCTATGCTTCGGCCCAGAAGCCCGATGTGGCGCCTGTCGCCATTGCCATTGCCGCGCAGACGGAAGGCCATTTCACCGACGTCCCGGTGTCGCCATGCGGAATGTGTCGGCAGGCGCTGCTGGAAGCCGAGACTCGCTTTGGCACACCAATTCGCGTGTTGCTTTATGGCGAGGAGGGCGTGTATGTCGTGGCGAGCATAAGGGACTTGCTGCCGCTGACCTTCGATGGCAGTGAGCTCGGAAGTTGAACATGTTTATTAAGACGAACCGAACTGTGAACACCAAGATTCTCACTATATTGCTGGCGGCGGCGATGCTTGTCGCAGGGGGCTTAGACGCGGATGCCGCCAGCCGAAAGAAGAAAAAGCGCCGTGGAATAGAGCTAGAGGATGCAGCGATGGTGCCAGTGCCTTTACCCGACGACCCCATCGCCCCCATGCAGCCGCAGGCACGTGTTGCTGCAGAGGTCGTTCCCGGCCATCAGCATGAATACCGCAGGTCATCGCGCCGCGGCAATGTCGGCGGCATTGACGTGTCACACTATCAAGGCAACATCGACTGGTGGGAGGTGGCACGCTCCGGCGAGGTGAGCTACGTCTATCTCAAGGCCACTGAGGGTGCTAATCTTGTTGACAATACTTTCCGCATGAATCTTATCGGAGCACGTCGTGCGGGATTCAAGGTGGGTATATATCACTTCTACCGACCCAACACAAGCGTCGAGTCGCAGTTTGCCAATCTCACGTCAACCGTCGCTCTGCGTGACATGGACTTGCTGCCTATCATCGATGTCGAGCACCGTGGCAGCGGTTCACTGGAGGCTTTCCGTGAGAGACTTATGCTTTTTGCCCGTCTTGTGGAGAAGCATTACGGTGTGCGACCCATCATTTACACCTCGCGTGACTTCTATAATAAATATCTGGCCGGACCTTTCACGGGCTACAAGTACATGATAGCGCGCTACCACACCGACGTGCCAGAACTCGTTGACAATGCCGCCTTCGTGATGTGGCAATATACTCAGAACGGACGTGTGAGAGGCATTCGCGGCGATGTTGACCGCAGTTGCTTCATGGATGACTACAACATCAACGATATCCTCATCAGGCAACAACGCTCATCGAGGGTACGTGAACGTTGAGTTGTGGCTGCCGCTTGGGATTTCCTTAGCGCGCCCCGAAGTGCAATGAGATGTCTGCCCAGGGCAACGCCTTGGATGAATGCCCTACACCTATCCCGCGCCATGTAGGGGCAAAAGAACTTGTATTTCTTTTTTTTGTCATTACATGGCGAGAGATCGGCGACATTCCACCTTCAGTACGCTGCACCATTGCTGCATGACGGTGTCCTCATCGTAGCGGCGTGCCGACTCCGTGGCAGCTGCCGCGAGACGGCGGCGCCGTTCGGGGTCGGCGATAAGCGATAATAGTGCGTCGGCAAAGGCTTCAGTGTCGCCTACCTTATCAACAAGTAGTCCGTCGCGACCGTGTGTCACGATGTCGCGCGGACCGCACGGGCAGGCATAGCTCACTACGGCGCATCCGCAGGCCATGGCTTCGGCCAGAACGAGTCCGAAGCCCTCGTAGCGGCTCGAGAAGGCAAAGATGTCGCTGCGCAGCATCTCGGCACGCAGGTCTTGGGTGGCAGGGTGCAGTTCGACATGTCGCAGACCCAGCTGTCTGGCTTGTGCGGCATAGGGCGTCGGATCGCCGCTGCCGAAGACATGTAGGTGCCATGCCGGAGCCATGGGCTCGATATTTGCCCAGCTCTGCAACAGAAGGTCGAAGCCTTTCTGATACGTGTAGCGTCCGGCGGCAAGAACGATGCCGCCCTCAGCGTGTCCCTCACGGCGGAGAGCGTGGGTGGCGGGTTGTCTGATGCTGTTGGGGATCACGATGATGTTGTCTCTCAGCTCCGGCCATGCGTCGGCATCCTCATGGCTCAGTACTATGAAGGTGTCGAGGCGGCGCAGCTTGCTTACGAGGCTTGCCTGCCATCGGCGTGTGACGAAGGCATTAACCCACGCCGGCAGCCATGGCTTGCTGAACACGCGGTAGGAGGAGCGTGCGAAATGAAGCTCACCTATCTTACGGCTGCCGTCGCCGATGTCGGTGAGGAAATTGATGTCGCGACGCAACGCTGTGACGACGATGTCGGGGCCGAGCTGCATGAGATAGTCGGTCAGACATCGGCGGTAGCGGCGCATGAGGCGGCGGTAGAGCATGGCTTTGCGCCACAGGGGCAGTGTGTCGAGACGGTCGAAACCGAGGTCGAAGTTCACAACCTCAACCGATGGTTCCAGCTTATAGAGAGGGGGAAGGTCGGGGCGTTCCGTCAGCACGACATGTAGCTTGGCATCTGTGTGGAGCGCAAGCCAGTTGACCTTGCGCGTCATAACATCGCTCATGCCGTTGGCCATGTAAATGCCACCTATTATATATACTATTGTCATAGGCGTGTGTCAGCTATGTCTGTTGACGTGTCGAAGAGTCGTTGCCACTGCTGCATGATGGACGCGGGGGCGTAGCGTTGTATGTTGGCGCGTGCACGCTGACCCATGGCTTGGCGCAGAGGCATGTCGGTGGCCAGTCGGACGATGGCATCTGCCATGAGGTCGGTGCGCATGGGCGGAACGAGAACACCGTCCTCGCCGTCGCGGATGATGTCCGAAGGGCCGTAAGGGCAGTCGAAGCTCACGCACGGCACGCCGACAGACATGGCTTCGGCAAGCACAAGGCCATAGCCTTCGTAACGGCTGGAGAGTACATAGATGCTGCTCTCGGCATAGCGTGCGAAGATGTCGGGCGTGGCGGCATGCAGGTGCACGACCTGTGTCAGCCCCGCCGCGTCAATCTGCGACTGTAGGCACTCGCGGTCGGGGCCGTTGCCGTAGATGTCGAGCTGCCAATCGGGTACACGGGCGTACACACCCTGCCACGCCTCAATAAGCAGGTCGAAGCCTTTCTGGTCCTCCAGACGGCCGGCGGCGATGGCGCGATGTGTGCTGACATCTGACAGTGCCTTGGGCTCAACGGTCAGGGGGTTGGTAACGACGCGCACGTTGTTGACCTCAGGCCACTGAGCTGCATCGTGGCGCGTGAGGCACACGAGAGCGTCGGCACGGGCTATGTAGCGGGCCATGCGACGGTCGTAAATGCGTGCCGCTGCTACCAGCAGACGGCGTTTCAGGCTCGTCAGGGTCTGACGCAGACCTCTGCCAGGGCTGCTCCCTGATGCGTCTTGCTGCGGCTGGAAGTCGCCGACCTTCATGAACCCGTTACGCTCCACATGACTCTCCACGATGCGTCTGGCTGTCGTGGGAATGCTCATCAGGATGTCCATCACCTGGTAGGAGTCAGTAAGCGTGACGAGCACATCGGGGTGTGTGGCCGCCACGGCCTCGCGGATGCGTCTGCTGAAGATGCGGCGCAGGCGCAGGTAGCTCAGCGTACGTGTCAGTATGTTGCTGCCGTGTTTCTTCCACAGCTTCACGTCGATGTCGGTATGGCTGATGCGTGGGTCGGGCTGAAAGCTGAAATCATGGTCGCGCTGCTCATAGGTGATGAGGCTCACGTCGTAGCCATGAGCGGCCAGCCAGTTCATCTTGAACGTCAGCACACGATCCAGTCCTCCGAGCTGTGCAATGTATTTCACGATGTATGTCACCCTCGGTAGCGATGCTCTTCCTTGACTCATCGGCTCGGCATCAGCCAAAGGAGTGCGATGGGTTCGTGCCTCACCGGACAATGCCGACACCACCGTCTGCATCTGGTTGCGCCATGACAGAGGTGTCACCGTGGCGCGAATCTCGGCAGGAGTCATCGTCTGTGACTCCAGAAAGCGTAGCACGGCACCAATGTCGATAGGACTGTCGTCGGCAGGGACACGCATGACGTAGGGTTGCGCGTCGAAGTCGCTGTCGTGCTCGCTGTAGATGAAAGGTATGCCTCGCGCAGCATACTCACGGTTCTTGAGAGTCTTGATGTCGGTGATGCCGCTGCGATGGCGTCCGAGAGAGCCTATGCACAGATCCGTCTCGTCGAAAACCTCGGTCAGGGCATCGCCGAAGAGCTGTCCGTGGAACACGACATGTTGCCCGAGGCCCCACTTCCTGATGAGCGGCTCGAAGCCGGGGGCGTGAAGAGAGTCCTGCATCTCGCTGGGTCCCACGCCACCCACGATGTCAAATACTATCTCGCGGTCGTGAGGCTGTGAGTAGTAGTGGCCCAGCCCGTCGATGAGACGGTCGAGGCCGTGCCAGTAATGCACCTCTGCCACAGCAGTGAAATGTAGCGGTGCATGGTGCGAGGAGCGAAGAGCTTTGCATCTTCCTGTGCTCAAATCGTGTGATTGAGTGTCGTCAGACGGCACGGTGTGTTGACGTTTTGCTGATATGGCCTCGAGGTCTATGCCGTTACTGATGCGTATGGTGCGCTGCCCAAAGATGGTCTGTGCCGACGAGAATGTCACTATTGCATTGGTGGCTGCTGCCAGCCGTCGGCGGAAGAGGCGGTCGATGTGTAGCTTCAGCTGCTCACGCCAAGGGAAGCCCACATACTCTTGGTCGTAGGGGTAGGTGGGAATCTCCATCGCCACGCTGATGCCGTGACGGCGCAGGCGGCGGAAGAGACGTATCGTGGCAGGTGATGCGTTATGGAAGCTGCGTGCATACACCATGTCAATGCCGTGGCGCTCACACCAGACTGCTATGTCACCAAGGCCGAGGCGTGACCTCAGTATGGCCATGGCACCTCGGCCGTAGTCGGCTATTACCTCATCGTCAACCCACCGCACGCGATGGCCGTGCTCGTCGAAGCCGTAGCTGCACAGATGCACATCGTGGCCAAGCTCGCGCAGACCCTTCACCTGATAGTGAATCTTCTTCGTGATGCCGCTGTTGGGTTCAAAACCGTGGAATATGAGGAAAAGTATTTGCAAAGCAGGAATGTCTATAACGTTATTACTGACTGTCCTTTTGTCGGGCGCATACCAGTCCGGTGAACAGCTCTTCCCACCGTTGCATCGTAGCATCGAGGCCGAAACGGCTCATGGTGTCTGTCTTTGCCTGAGAGGCCAGCCGGTGCCGGAGGTCGGGATTCTCTATGAGGCGGCAGATGGCAGACGAGAGGGCATCTTCGTCGCCGTCGCCTACAAGCAGGCCGTTGCGTCCGTCGGTGATAATCTCGCGCGGGCCGGTAGGGCAGTCCATCGCCACGGGCGGTAGCCCCAGGGACATCGCCTCGATGAGCACCAGCGGCAATCCCTCGAAACGGCTGCTCATGGCATATATGTCGGCAGAGGTGAGAACGCCGGCAATGTCTGACGTGATACCCATGAGACGGCATGACTGGCCGAGTCCCAACGTGTCTATGAGACGTTGCAGGGATGCTTGCTCAACGCCTTCGCCCCAGATCTCCAACTGCCAATCGGCATGGCGACTCACCACCTTGGCCCATGCACGTAGCAGACGGTCGTGGGCTTTCTGTTCGCTCAGGCGCCCTACGCTGATGACCTTCCCGCCCGACGCTGTGCCAACACCCTTATATGCAGAGTGGGGCAGGGGAGGGTCGGCATGACTCCAGGGGCTATCGCCGTTGCCATGCTCTATTGTTATGGGGTTGGGAATCACCGTGGCCTGACACACCGGAGCCCAGCTCGCGGCATCGCGCTGCGTCAGCACCACGAGACGGTCGAGCCGCGCCACGCTGCGTTCGAGCCTGTGCCGCCACAGACGTGCCACAATATTATAGGGGAAACCGCGTGCGTCCATCAGGTGGAGGTTGCGGCAGAAAGCTTTCGCTATATGGCTCTCGCCGACCTTGAAGCTGCCGTCGTGCAGGTCGGTGATGAAGTCCATCTCTCGACCGAGTGTCGTGCATACGATGTCGGGGCGCACCTGCTGCAACAGTGTCTCAAGGCGCGAGCGGTACTGGCGCATGAGGCGGCGGTAAATCATGTAGCGGCGTAGTATGCCGTGGTGGTACTGCTCGTCGAAGTCGGTGTCCAGATCCACATGGTGCACCAGTGGAGACAGCGGGAACACCAGCGGCCGGCCGCACTGGGAGTCTGTTACCACCCACACCTCATGCCCCAGACGCTCAGCGAGGTAGTTGGCCTTAACGGTGAGGACGCGGTCAACGCCACCCCGTGTGAGCAGAGCCGTATAAATATATACTATCTTCACGTGCGTACAATTTTATTACAAAGCCTTCGGTCTGCCGAAAAGTCTGCTGCAAAGATAACACTTTCAGTCGAGACATACGAAAGAATGTTGTTAAAATTGCGGCAAAGCCAGTATATTCCGACACTTTGGATGGCCCGCCCCTGTCCTCCGGGTGCTTGTTGCCACTTCTTAGAGGTCGCATCGTATGCCTGCCATGACGGTAGCCCGTGGCATGGCGTAGCCTTTGTAGAGCTCGTAGCGTTGTGCAAGCAGGTTCTCGCCACGCAGCCATAGTTTGACAGCCGGCACAGGCCTATATGCCACGAAGGCACTGAGCAGCGTGGCGTGTTCCTTTGTCTGCGGTATGGCGGCTGTCGTGGCCGTGGCTTCGGCCGGCAGCTGTGTGGTGATGCCGCAGAGCTGCTGCACACCGGCGGCAACCTCAACACAGCAAAGGCGCATGGTGGCACCGAGATAGCCTTTGTAGGTCGGCGCGGCAAGGATGGGACGGTCGGTGTGCAGGTAGCTATGGTTGGTAGTAAGGCTCCAGACCTTATTGACATTGTAGGTCGCCTCAATCTCGCCGCCAAAGTGGTCGGTCTTGCCGGTGTTGTAGTTCTGTGCACGTCCGAGCTCTGGAATCATCTTTGTGGCAATGAGGTTGGAGGCCTGAAGGTAGAAAAGGTTGACACCATAGGTGAGATGTCCTGAGAGTACACGGTGCCGCCATGCCAGTTCATAGTTCCAAAGCCGCTCGGCTTTAAGGTCGGGGTTAGCCACGGCATAGAGGTACATCTCGCGCAGATTGGGAACCCGGAATCCCTTTCCTGCCGTGAGTTTCAGCTCTGCATCTCTGACAGGTCGGAACACGAATCCTCCCTGTGGCACCCACTCGCCTCCTGCAGCGCTGTGGTGGTCGTAGCGCACTCCTGCCTCCACTGTCCACCATGGCGTTATGTTCTGCCGCAAGTCTATGTAGGCCGCCAGCTCGTGATGTGTGGTGTCGAGAGGATAGTGCATATTCTGCTCCATCATGCGGTTGAGGTGCTGGTCGGAATCAATGGCGCGGTTCCAGCACTCACCGTGTATGCGCTGGTAGTCGAATCCGAGAGTGAGCCATCCGCCCTTCCATGGCCGCACACCTTGGTGGATATTGACGCCCGTGAGGGCATCGTTGCTGCGGAAGAGGTAGTCGCGTGGTGCCGCGTCGGCGGTGTGGCCATCGTTGATTTTGTGTCGTCCGAAGTTGTGATAGACGGTGATGCCTCCTGCTGTGATTCCATAGTCGTTTTCGGCTACGAGTTCGGCCACGCCACGATTTACCCACTGCCGGGCATCGAGCAGAGGCGCTGTCTCAGGACCTGGCGTGGATGCCGCGAAGTGTGTCATCTGTGCTTCGCCCCAGATGCGCCATGCACGGCTGATGTCGTAACCCAGTCGTAGCCTGCCGCCATACTGGTAGAACTGCATGTCGTCGCGGTGGTTGTCAGAACCCTGGTAGTTGGCAGCGATGTCGGAAGAGAAGCGTCCTTTGCGATAGGTGTTTGCCGCTTCGGCCTGTATGCTGTTGTATGAACCCCAGCCCATATTGAATGTCGTATGTCGGCCATCGGTCTGGGGGGCTCGTGTGATGATGTTCACCACGCCTCCCATGGCATTGGAGCCGTAGAAGAGCGAGCTGGGACCTCGCACCACCTCTACGCGCTCGGCGTTGATGGTCTGCAAGGCATCGGGGATGCTGTGTCCGTAGATGCCCTGATACTGTGGGTGCCCGTCCACGAGCACCATCACCTGTCCGGCCCCAGACTGCATGCCTCTGACGGACATGCCTCCTGCGGCGCCCGTGCTGACGCCATATCCCATTACTCCACGTTGTGTGATGAACAGTCCCGGCACGTAGTCTGCCACTGTGGAGAGCATGTTGGGACGTTCGTACTGTGTGAGCTGCTGACGCGAGATTGTTGTCACTGTCGGCGTGATGTGTGTGATGTCTGTAGCAAGTGGCGTGCCGGTGACAACGACTTCGGTCATTGTCTGCATGGTGCCGGCGGGGGTGGCGGCCGCCTTTGTGCTGTCGGGCGGCAGGGGCTGTGCTACGAGAGGGCATGTGCTCAGTGTCCCGAGCATGGCCAGCATAACGTGGCAAGGCAATAGCACGGAACTGGAGGTCGATGATTTTCGTTTCATGGTCGTCATGTCGTTTGTGTCGTGTCGTTTGTGTCGTGTGTTAATGTTTACAGTCCTGTGAGGAAGCGGTCTGCCCACTGTAGGATGAGGTTGTGACCAGCATCATTGAGATGTGCTGTGTCGGCATTCTGGAAGTAGCGCTGCCGGAAGTCCTCGCTACGTACGTGAATGCCGCTCTCGAGGTCGGCGCGCAGGACAGGAATGCTCCATTCGCCGCAGACCTCCACAATGGTCTGTATGACCTGCCGGAAGCCTGGACGGTTGACATTCCATGGTGTCACGAAGCCGATTCTTGCAGTGGGGAACTTATCGACGAGCCGTGCGCAGAGTTGCTCTACGGCATCACGGAAGATGGCCAGGCTGTCGGTGCTCTCCTTTATGAGGTCGGCATCGTTGTGGCCTGCGATGACAAGGACGTAGTCGGCCGACATCTGTATGTCGTTGAGGCGTGTGATCATGGATGGTCCGAAACCGTCGCGTGTGCGGTCGAAGGCTATGCTGCTGCCGTTGCGTCCGGCGTTGGCATAACGCATGTTGTGGCGCTGGGCGAGCTTGTAGTGCCATGTGTTCTCCATGGGCTCGCGATGGTTCTTGACGTAGGAGTCGCCGAAGACGAGCAGGGTTTTGCTGTCGAGGTGGTCTTGGCTCTGGGCTGCGAGGTTGGTGCAGCACAGGGCAGCGATGATGGTGAGGATGGATGTGAGGTGTTTCATCGTTATTTGGGGGATTTTAGTGGGGCTGCGATAATATCGCAGCATAGTGAACAAGGGGGGATGGGGAGGGAGGATGGGAGGTGTTAGGGGGTATGATGTGAGGTGTTAGGGGGTATGATGGGAGTTATCGGCGTTGATAGCCCCATTCATCTATGGCCTGGCTCCAATGGCGGTTGACGAGGTCGATGGTTCGCGGGGTGTACTCGTAGGTGTTTTTCTTGTAGCCACGTTTGCTCTCTATGTAAGCCTTTATGGCAGTCTCGCTGGTGTCCCATCCAGGCAAGTTGAGCTTCTGGTAGATGTCCTTGGTGACGCCATAGGCATCATGCTCGAACTCCTCGAAGCGTACCTCGTAGAGGTTTCCCTCCGGTATGTAACGCTTCTGCTGTTGATAGGCACGATAGAGACGCTGATAGACTTCTATGGCGTTCCGCTCAACGTCGTCATCGCTGATAGCCTGCAGCCTCAGTGGCGCCATGGTCTGCGTGAAGAACGAGCGTGTGCTCTCGAAGACGGTGTATGGGTTGCGCATGAGGTAGATAAACTTGGCATTGGGGAACATCTCGGCGAGTGCACGGACGTGGCCTGTATGCGGCGGGTTTTTGGAGAGATACTGTGTGCCTCCTGTGTTCCAGAGTGAGATCTTGATGCATCGCATGAAAGCGTCAAGATATGTCTGCTTCTCCCGCTCGGTGATGTTCTCGAAGGTGAGGTAGCGGTCGCAGTAGTCGAGCATACGTTTCGGGTAGTACCAGAAATCGTAGTAGGAATATGGCATGGTGTTGCTAAGTGCGAACTCCTCTTCCTGTGGCGTGTCGGGTGTTAGTTCCATGCCGTCGGCAGGCCGTTTGTTGGGCATGAAAACGTTCATCATGAACTTGAAGAAGGGCTGCCCGAAGAGCATAAGGTGTGGAAAGACGGTCTGGAAGGTCGTGGTATGTCCGAAGTGTGCGTCTTGGGCGAAGATGTTGTGAACGAATGTCGTTCCGCTGCGCCAATGGCCAAGTATGAACAGCGGGTCGTGCTGCAAAGGCTTGTCGGCAAGCATCTTCTGATAGCGTCTGTCCTGTATGGGAGCCAGCACCGACAGCATGCGGCACAAAGCTTTTGTGAGAAGGTACTTTGTACGATAGCCTTTGTCGATGGTCTGCCCGGCAGCCATCTCCTTGAAAGTATGCCAGTCGGCTCCCACGAGCGGGTTGACAGGCAGGTTCTCGAATTTGAGTAAACCCATTTTTGTATTTACGCGGTCTTATTGATATGATTGATGTATTGTTGTCGTGAGTGCCCGATTGTGTCAATAGATGAATGGTATGATGCGCTTGCGTCGTGCCAGAGCCGATGCCCCGAACTCTGTGCGGTACTTATAATATATCGCGTGCGCGCGAGGGACGAGGTTTGCTGCCGTCCAGATGGTGAAGACCCATGCTGCCGTGGTGGCGGCCACGATGGCAAAGCCGAGCCACTCCAAGAGTTCTCCGAAGTAGTTGGCACTCGTGACGAAGCGGTAGAACCCTCGTTGCGGCAGATAGTGACGCGTGTCTCCTGGCTGTCGCAGGTGGCGTATGACATTGTCGGAGTGAAGGTTGATGAGCATCCCGGCAGCGAAGAGGAACATCCCGGCAACAGAGCGGCCTGTCAGGAGGTATGATGCTCCCATGGCATAGTCTGGGTTGGGATACCAATACAGGGCACCTCCTTGCAGAATGCCGTTGATGGTGTTGAAGGTCACGCCCATGAGCATGATGGCCACTGGCATCCTGCTGTTGCCCGACATGAGGCATGGGAAGATGAAGCTTCGCTGGAAGTAATGTAGCTCAAACATACAGAAGAGAAGCATTTGCGGCATGTGTGTGTCGGCACCGGCATTGAGCCAGATGGCGAGCATCACAAAGAAGACTGGAGCCTCCATGAGCATCCATGCCACGCGGTTGTTGATGCTCCACCCCCATTTGCGTGAGCAGAACTGACCATAGCCGGCATTCACGAAAAAGAGGCTGACGAAGACCACGGCAGCCATGGCGAGCATGGCTTGGATAATGAGATTGAACGTTGACTCGGGAATCATAGTGCTGGGGAGTTAGTGTTGCCACGGCGTGGCAACGGAATAGGCGTGACGTGTAATGCTGGCAAATGACGCTGTATTGGTGTGTGTGACGCGGTTGTTGCTAATCGTGTGCCTTGATGACCTCGATTTCGAGTCCCTGCCGTTCGAGGTCGCGGACAGCGGCGTCTATTGCGGCGTAGTGGTCGGGAGTGATGCCGAGTGCAGGGAGGTCGAGCGTAGGTGTGGCGTCATTCTCAAGGGTGCTTTCGTCGAGAGGAGCGAGTATCATGCCTACGGCCGAGGTGTTGTTGGTTATGGGGTCGATGAGTATGAAAGCTCCGGTCTGTCTGTTGTCGGCATAGGCATCAAAGAAGAGAGTCTTCGCTGTGAGGATGTCCACCTGCCCTATCTCGTTCAAGGTGAATGGAGACACGTCCGTGTCTGTCGTGGCTTGCTGTGTTCTGACATCTGTGCTGCCGGCGACGTGGAATGGGCTGTCGGTGGGGTCGTTCACATCAACTTTGCTCCTCACGGCAATGATTGTGGAGCGTGTGGTGTTTGTGTTGTGCTTGAGGAAGAACTTCTTGCTTGTGTCCATCGGCTGTTCGTCCATCCATACGAGCATGGTGGTGAAGTGGCGCCCGATATGCGGTATGGAGTCGGGGTGCACAATCATGTCACCCCGGCTGATGTCAATCTCGTCCTGAAGTGTGATGGTGACGCTTTGCGGAGGAAAGGCCTCATGCAGCGTGCCGTCGTATGTGACGATACTCTTGACGTGTGTATGTTTCATGCTTGGCAGCGCCACGACCTCGTCGCCCTGGCTCACGACTCCGCTTGCCACCTTCCCGCAGAAGCCCCTGAAGTTGAGGTCCGGACGCAATACATACTGTACAGGGAAGCGCAGGTCGGTGAAATTGCGGTCGGTGTGTACCGGCACTGTCTCGAGGAAGTCGAGCAAGGCCGGCCCGTCGTACCATGGCATGCGGCTGCTGCGCTCTACGACGTTGTCGCCGTTGCGTGCAGAGAGTGGGAAGCATGTCACGTCGCCGATGCCGAGGCGCTCGGTCAGCATACGGTAGTCGGTCACGATGTCGTCAAACACCTTCTTGCCGAAATCCACAAGATCCATCTTGTTGACGGCGAGCACTATGTGCTTTATGCCGAGCAGTGCCACGAGGTAAGTGTGGCGTCTTGTCTGTGTGATGACGCCCTTTCGCGCATCAATAAGAATGATGGCAAGGTCGGCCGTTGACCCGCCAGTGATCATGTTGCGGGTATATTGTTCGTGTCCCGGTGTGTCGGCAATGATGAATTTGCGACGGTTTGTCGAGAAGTATCGGTATGCGACATCGATGGTGATGCCTTCCTCGCGCTCTGCCTTGAGTCCGTCGAGCAGGAGGGCGTAGTCTATGCTGTCGCCAGCGTTGCCCACACGCTTGGAGTCGCGTTCGAGGGCGGCAAGCTGGTCGTCGTAGAGCTTCTTGGAGTCGAAAAGCAGACGTCCTATGAGCGTTGACTTACCGTCATCGACACTCCCTGCGGTGAGCAGCCGTAACAGGTCTTTCTGCTCGTCGGCATCGAGATAGGCACGTATATCGGTTTGTTTGTTCATTGTGTGATATGTGTTATGAAGGCAGCTTGATGGTATCGCCATCGCGGACGAGTAGCTTTTTCACGATGAGCGATGCTATGGCCTTGGTGATGTTGTTGGAAATGGTGGGCGTGCGGCGCTGGTAGCCCAGGACACGTGCCGTGGCAGTAATGAGGCTCTCGAAAGGCAGTGCCACCTGTTCCTCAACGACCCTCAGTGCTGCCGTCTCGACCTGTGTGGTGGCCAGTGAGACGATAGGTCTTGGCTTGTCGGTATATCGGTTCTTGGCAGGGGCCTTCAGAGACTTTGGCTTGTCTTCGAGGATTGCCGGTTCTTCGAGTTTCAGTGGCGTGGCATGTGTCGTCCCGGCCAGTGCCACGGTGGCTTTGCTGTCCAGATCCTTGCCGTCAACTATTGCTGCTATGTCGCTGAGGATTCGCTGGCTGCTCTGCATCCAGTCCACGCTCCATACGCGCAGTATCTTCCATCCCAAGCCCTGCAGCACGGAGGGTTGTGTCAGCTCACGGTCGCGGGCGATCTTCGTAGAGGCCCTTGAGTGACCGTCGATGAGAATGCCCAGGAGATAGCGCTCGGGGTCTTTGGGGTCCATGATTGCCACGTCAACCTTGAACTTCGAGCGTCCCACGGCGGTTGCCGTCTCATAGCCCATGTCACGCAGTGAGCGTGCTATGTCTTCGGCGATGGCATCGCGTGGTGCCGTCGTGGTGTCGGCTTTTGAGCTTGACGTAGCTGTCGTCTGTGCCACGTCGTCGCTGTTGATGTCGGCCATGGTGCGTCCCTCGGCATAGCGCAGGAACTTCTGGAGTCCTGCCACGCCAACCGACTTTGTACGTCTGAGGTCAATCTGCTCGGGGCGTAGTGTCGAGAACACTTTCATCTCATAGCGTGCGCGTGAGACAGCAACATTCAGTCGGCGCTCGCCGCCACGGTTGTTGAGCGGTCCGAAGTTGAGCGACACATTGCCGTCCTTGTCGGGGCCGTAGCCGATGCTGAAAAGTATGATGTCGCGCTCGTCGCCCTGAACATTCTCAAGGTTCTTCAGGAAGATGGGCTCGTCGCCCTGGAAGGCCAGTGCCTCCAGCTCGGGCTTGTCGGCCAGTGCCTCCATGAGCACGTCCTCTATGAGGTTCTGCTGCGCCATGGAGAATGCCACGACGCCAATGCTTCTCTTCGAGAGTTCCGGGTCGGCAAGACGGCGCATGATTTCCTGCACCACGGCCTCTGCCTCGCCGCGATTGCTGCGGCGACCGCCCTTGTCGTAGGTGCCCTCGACATGCACGAGTGACACCTTCGACACACGGTCGTCGGCAGAGGGGAAGGTGTAGAGCCTTGAGTCATAGTACTCCTGATTGGAGAATGCTATGAGCGACTCGTGCTTGGAGCGATAGTGGAAGGCAAGGAAATGTCCCGGCATCGACAGCGCCTGACAGTCGTCGAGTATGCTGTCGAGGTCGTCGATGGCGGCATCCTCGTCATCGATCTGCTGAGTGGCGAAGAAGCTCGTCGGAGGCATCTGCTTGTTGTCGCCGACGACGATGAGGGCCTTGCCGCGCCCTATGGCACCCACGGCCTCGGCTGTCGGCATCTGCGATGCCTCATCGAAGAGCACGAGGTCGTACTTCGGGCTCTTGGGGTCTATGAATTGCGCCACGCTGATGGGGCTCATCAGCATGCAGGGGCAGAGCTTGGGCAGCAGGTTGGGAATCTGGTCGATGATGTGGCGTATGCTGGTGCCTCGTCCGCCATTGGCGATGTTGCGCTTGAGGATGTTGACCTCGGAGTTGGTGGCCGCCTCGATGGTTATCGAGGGGATGTTGGCAGCGAGACGGCAGTAGAGCTCTTTCTTCGTGAGCTCCTGGAAGTGCTCTGTGAGCTGGCGATAGCGGTCTATGACTTCCTCGAAGACGATGCCGTTGAACTGGCGCAGCTCGTCGTTGTCGTCGATGAGCTGCATGGCCCATTCCTCATAGACCGTCTTCTGCAGGACGGCGGCGGCATCATGGGCGGTGTGGCCTTGCTCGATGAATGTCACCACACTGCTTAGCCCGAGTTCCGTGAGCTGGCGTCTCTGAACCGACCATTGGTACCAGTGGCGCATCTGCTCCTTGTTGCTGAGCCACTTGTTGATTTGCTGTGTGAGACTTGTGGCATAGTCGTCTGGCGACGGCAGCGTGCACAGAGGCTCTATCTCCTTGAGCAGGGTTTGCCAGCGCCGGAACAGTGTCTGCTGTCGTTTCACCCAAGCCCGCTGTCCGCCGGGTATGTCGGCGAAGTTGCGTGCTATGGCTGTCTCGTCGAGGTTCAGGTCGATGCTGTTGTCTTCGTGTGTGGCCAGGTGTTCTATGAAGTCGTCGATATTGTCGGCTGTTATCGACGGGCGGTATGGGCGTATGCGTTTGATGAGGGTTCGTGTGCCGAAATATCGTGGTATGAACCATTTGGCTTGCACCTGCTCCCATGTCATACGAAGCTCGGCGGCATCCTCGGCCAGAGCCTCCGCCGTGCAATATGTCAGGAGGTCGAGGAGGTGTATCAACCATTCCATGCTACGCTGTGTGGCGGGCAGGCTGACGCCGCATGTGGCGTTGAACTCTCGGCGTGCCTCCTCGAGCTGTGGCAGCACGTCAGCCAGCTCGGAGAGCTTCTCACAAAGCTTCTGGATGGCTTCGCGGCGGTCGTCGGACAGCACCAGCCCGCTCAGTGGATGTGCGAAAGGATGTCCTGCCACTTGGAATGTCGTGTCGAGGGTGTTGATGCTTTCCACGATGGCTTGCATCTGTCCGTCGTCGAGAGAATGTGTCGTTGCGGCTGGGAGCTCAAAGCGTTCGTCGGCATCCGTGGCAAGGAAACGTTCAATGCAATCGTAGATGGATACGCCGTAGCGGCTCGGGGTGTGAACGGCCTGCATGTAGCCGTTGAGCTGCTGTCGCTTCTCGAAGAGCTCCTCAGAGCGTTGCCGGAAGTCTTCGCTCAGGTGGCCGTGAGTGACGCTGAGAGCCTCGTTGAGCTGCTTGAGGAAGTGTGTCTTAGTGACCTTGTTGGAATGCAGTTCGAGGCAGAACGGAGCGAGGCCGATCTTTGCCAGTCGTCTCTGCACGACGCTGAGGGCAGCCATCTTCTCGGCTACGAACAGCACACGGCGGCCGTGGTAGAGAGCGTTGGCAATCATGTTCGTGATGGTCTGGCTCTTGCCTGTTCCCGGAGGACCGTAGAGTATGAAGCTCTTGCCCTCGCCGCTCTCTATCACGGCCTCGAGCTGCGAGCTGTCAACGCTGATGGGGGTAGCCACCTCCGACGGCTGTGCCGTGAGGTCGAACTCGCGTACGTCAACGTCTGCCGAGGTCTGCTCCAAGGTGAGGCGTTGCTCCACGAGACTCTGCACGATAGGGCTCTGCTGCAACACGTCCGAACTGGTGTGAATGTCATTCCACATCACGAACTTGTTGAACGAGAAAATGCCTAACACGCTCTCTTCGAGCACTTCCCAACGTTCGTGAATGGCGATGGCACTGCGCATGGCCTTGAACACGGCTTCCACATCGACACCATGCTCGTCGCGTGGCAACGGTTCGAAGGCTGGCAGTAGCAGCTTGAACTGCTGGCGCAAGAACTCGTTGAGGGTGATGTTGAGAATTGGCTCTTCCTCGCGCAGACGCACGACGTAGCTCGCCCCGTTGCGCAGTATGCTCACGGGCAACAGCAGGATGGGTGCGTAGCGTGGCTTGTCACTGATGTCGGTGACATACCATTTCAGCATTCCAATGGCAATGAATAGGGCATTGGCACCGTTCTCCTCGAGAGCGGTGCGTGCTGCGCGATATAGGTTTGTGACTACGGGCTTCTGCTCGGCCTGTGTGAGGAATGTCGATAGCTTGTGGGCCGAGAGGTTGGTGTCGTAGTCTCCGCGCAGCTCGGCAGCCTGCTGCATGGTGTGAAACAGTCCGTCCGTGGCTTCGAGCTTCTTGCGCTTCTCGGGCCATGGCGTGATGGCGTAGTTGACGCCCGACTGAAGTCGGTCTTCGAGATTTGCTACATCGAAGGCCACAAACTGCATGGCACGTCGGCCCAGACGTGTGTTCAGAAGAGTGTTGCGCAGGCTGAAGTCGAGGAGCTTCCTCTCCCACAGGGCTTGGCGGGTGAGCTGTCGCTCATCGATTTGCAGGGCTGCCTCCTCAGCGATGTCGGGGTCGGCCGTTATGGCCTTGGACTCTTGTGTGACGGCATCGACAGGCTCTGTACTGTGCTCTTCGGCATCAGGTGTCGTGGCGGCCGTGCCTGTCGGCAAAGTGGCGTTAAGGTCGGGCTCAATAGTGATGTTGGGGTCGTTGGTCATGGCTCAAGTGGTGTTAGAAGTAGCCTTCTCGTTTTTTCTGTTCCATAGATGCTTCCTGGTCGAAGTCGATGACGCGTGTGGTGCGTTCACTCTTCGTCGTGACCATCATCTCCTTCACAATTTCCTCGATGGTGGTTGCCGTGCTCTCCACGGCACCCGTCAGCGGCCAGCAACCGAGCGTGCGGAAGCGCACCATGCGCGGGCGCACGAGGGGACGGTATTTCTCTGGCAGACGGTCGTCGTCGGCCATGATGATGTTGCCGTCGATCTCAACGCAGGGGCGCTCCTTGGCAAAGTAGAGTGGCACGATGGGTATATGCTCGATGCGTATATATTGCCAGATGTCGAGCTCCGTCCAGTTCGACAGCGGGAACACGCGGATAGATTCCCCCTTGTGTATGCGGGCGTTGTAGATATCCCAGAGCTCGGGACGCTGGTTCTTGGGATCCCACTGCTGGAACTGGTCGCGGAATGAGAAGATGCGCTCCTTGGCACGGCTCTTCTCCTCGTCGCGACGTGCGCCGCCGAAGGCAGCATCGAATTTATACTTGTTGAGAGCATCGAGCAGGGCTTTGGTTTTCATCAGGTCGGTATGGACCTTGGAGCCGTGGGTGAACGGCCCCACACCGGCGCGAAAGGCCTCCATGTTAGACTCCACGATGAGATTCCAGTGGTGCTCTGCGGCATAGCGGTCGCGAAACTCTATCATCTCGCGGAACTTCCATTTCGAGTCGATGTGCATGAGCGGGAAGGGCACCTTGCCCGGGGCGAAGGCTTTCTCGGCCAGACGCACCATCACACTGCTGTCCTTGCCTATGCTGTAGAGCATGACAGGGTTCTCGAACTCGGCAGCCACCTCGCGGATGATGTGTATGCTCTCGGCTTCAAGTTCCTGAAGATGTGTCAGGTGGTAGTTATTCATAGGTTTTGTCTAAATCGGATTGTTGGGAAGGTCGTGAAGACCTTTAGGTTATCGTATTCTGCTGCCTGTCAATGAGGGCGACGACTTGCCGCACGCTCTCCTCCAGCGTCTGCCGACTCGTGTCGATGCTGAGGGCCGGGGCGGCAGGAGGCTCGAAGGGCGCACTGATGCCCGTGAATTCCTTCAGCTCGCCGCGACGAGCACGGGCGTAGAGCCCCTTGACATCGCGACGCTCGCACTCCTCGAGGGGCGTGGAGACATACACCTCATTGAAGTCGGAATCACCGATGATGTCGCGTGCCATCTGGCGGAGCTCATTCGTGGGCGAGACGAAGGCCGCCAGTGTCACGATGCCGGTATCTACGAAGAGCTTGCCCACCTCTGCTATGCGGCGTATGTTCTCGCGGCGGTCGGAGGGACTGAAGCCGAGACCGGCATTGATGCCCGTGCGGATGTTGTCGCCGTCGAGGATGCGGCACAGAAAGCCACGACGGTACAGCTCGCGCTCCACGCCGAGGGCGATGGTGCTCTTGCCGGAGCCACTGAGGCCGGTGAACCATATCATCATGCCGCGTTGCCGCAGAAAAGACTCACGGGCAGAACGGGGCAGCATCTTGTCGAAGATGGGGAAGATATTGATGTCTGATGTCGTATCTCGCATAGTAGATGGCATAATCTGTTTGCAGGGTGCGCTTAATGTCAGGTTTGTAAATTGCGACCTTAAGTCAAATCGTAGAACACAGGTATCAGCAACACGGTGAGAATGAATACTATAAGGTTCATTGGTATGCCCACTCGCACGAAGTCCTTGAACTTATAGCCACCCGCGCCCTGGACGATGAGGTTGGTCTGGTAGCCGATGGGTGTTGAGAACGCCGAGCTGGCAGCAAAGCACACGCACAACACGAAGGGCATAGGATTCGCGCCGAGCTCCTCGCTCACGGCCAGGGCGAGGGGGAATGCCAGCGCGGCAGCGGCATTGTTGGTGATGAGCTCGGTGAAGATGTTCGTGATGAAGAACAAGGCCGCGAGGATGATGTAGATGCCGAAGTTGCTGCCTCTGACGATGTCGGTGAGTGCGATGATGTTGCCGGCCACGAAATTGGCAAAGCCGCTCTTGGTCATGGCTGTGCTGATGGCAAAGGCACAAGCTATGGTGATGAGCACGTCCCACGAGAAGAACTTCGTATATTTGCGTGCCGAGAACATGTGTGTCCAGGCCATGATGATTGTCGTGATGCAGGCGAAGAAGAACATGTCGAGCTTCAGGCCGGGCATATATGTCTGCACGAAGTCCGACTGCGCCAGCAGTGCCTTGACAGGCTCCAGCTCGCCCACCGTGGCGCCGATGATCATGAGCACGAGCAGCACAATGGCAAACCAACGTTTCTTGCGGCCCAATGGCGGTTCGTAGTCGCCGACGCGGTTTATCATCCAGAACACACGGCTGTCGCCCCAAGCTTTCATGAACGAATCGTCGGCATCGATGATGAGGGTGTCCTCGTGAGTGAGTCGCATGTTCATGAAGTCGCCCTGGAGGATGTTGCCTCCACGGCTTATGGCGCGCACGTGTGCGCCATAGTGGCGGAAGAAGTCAAACTGATGCAGCGTCTTGCCCAGGCCGGGAAAACGGTTGCCCAGAAGCACCTCGTGACGTGTCATGCCAGGGGCAAGGTCTTGGTCGGCAACCTCATCATCGGAGCGACGCTCGTCGGGCAAGAGGTATTTCGAGAAGAATATCAAGTATATCAGTCCTGCCAGAGCGATGACGATGCCCACTTTCGTGAGTTCGAACATCGACAGGCCCTCGATGCCGAAGCGCATCAGGATACCCTCGGTGCCACCGTGGGCAGCGGCGGCAGCCTCGTCCTTGGCTTCCTGCAACAGCAGACCGTGGACCACAAGGTTCGTCGTAGTGCCTATGAGTGTGCACATGCCGCCGATGATGGTGGCATAGCTCAGCGGAATGAGAAACTTCGTCGGCGACAGGCGCATCTTGCGCGCCCAGTTCTTAATCATCGGGGCGAAGATGACTACAACGGGAGTGTTGTTGAAGAATGCCGAGATGAACGTCACGATGGGATAGAACCGCAGGCCGGCAGTGGTGACGGTGGCATCCTTCTTGGGCAGCATGTGGAAGACAATACGCTCCAAGATGCCGCTCTTGCGGACGCCCTCGCTGACGAGGTAGAGCAGCCCGACAGTGATCATGCCCTTGTTGGAAAAACCCTTGAGGGCCTCTTCGGTATTTATGATTCCTGCAACAAACAGCAGTACCACAGCAGTGAACAGTATCATACCGGGACGCATACACTCGCGCATGAGGGCCACGAGCATGAATATGAGCACCAGGGTCACGTAGATGATGGGGAACGTCATTATATGCTTTTGCGTTGGAGGGTGTATGGGTTGCCGGGCTAATTCCTGAAAATCGTCTTGACGGCAGTATTCATAAATCGCTGCAAAGTTACTTCTTTTCCGCTACTCCGCAAAATATTTAGCCCGTAAAGTGGACGTATTCGTTTAAATAAAAGTATTATTGGACAAATTGACGGAAATATATCATCAAATAATTCATGTTCCGCACCCAAGCAAACCCCTAGTCCGCACGCAAGCACCCCCCTAGTCCGCACGTATGCAACCCCCTAGTCCGCACGTATGCAACTCCCTAGTCCACACGTATGCAAACTCCTGGTCCGCACGTATGCAAACTCCGTGTCCAAACGCCTTGCGTTGACGTAGCCCAAAGGACTTTTCATGTGGATGTTACCTTAACAGCAACGTAGCATCAAGGCAATGACTGCATTGCCGCTAAATTCCCACTTGGCGAACCTTCAGCTTTGCCAAGAGGATGCTCCTTCATCGCCAAGAGGATGCACCTTCAGCTTCGCCAAGAGGATGCACCTTCAGCTTCGCCAAGAGAATGCACCTTCATCGCCAAGAGGATGCACCTTCATCGCCTAGGGGTTGTGCTTGTCCCACGTTCGTGGGCCTATCATCCCACGTTCGTGGGCTCATCGTCCCACGTTCGTGGGCCCATTGTCCCACGTTCGTGGGACAAGTAAATCCTCTAGGCGATGAATATGGATCCTCTAGGCGATGAATGTGGATCCTCTAGGCGATGAATGTGGATCCTCTTGGTGATGAATATGGATCCTCTTGGTGATGAATGTAGATCCTCTTGGTGATGAATATGGATCCTCTTGGTGATGAATGTGTGTCGCACCAACGGGGTTACATAATACATAAAATTATTATCCGCAATCATACCACCAAAGAGACCGCAACGCGGTCTTCGCTCAATAACC
>CAMVIB010000030.1 GCA_947167455.1 uncultured Prevotellaceae bacterium
ACAACTTTATTCTTGATTAGCCAAGCTTTACCAACCGGATAAATCCGCTGAGCCCTAACATCACATTGCCCCTGCTTTAACTTTGCAGCCTTAAATAAGAGTCTTTAGCGAACTCTTAAATTAATTAACATTTAAAATACCCAATAATATGAAAAGATAACCAGTTATTCCTTACCTTTGTTGTAGAAAGGAAGGATTGACTGCCGGAGGTCAACCTAATTGCCCCTGAAGACCATGAGCTTATGCCCCGTTGCAGGCCCTCCGGATTTCCAGCTGCAAATGCCAAATAGGAAGGTAGGCTCGGAGCCTAATTAAAGTAATAGTCACAGACAGCTTTCCTTCAGTCAATCGCTTCCTGTAATTAAAAACGGTACAAAGATATGAAAAGAATCGTTATCGGCATCGACATTTCCAAGGAAAAAATCGATGCAAGCGCAATTGACATGCAAAACGCCCACCTTGGCGTCCAGAAACTGGGCTATCAGTCGTTCGAGAACCGTCCGATGGGGTTCCGTCGCATGCTGGTCTGGGCACGGCACCTGATCAAGGGCGTTACTCTTGATGAAGTCCTGTTCTGCTGCGAGACCACGGGCGGATACGACCGATGCCTGTGCGACTACATCTATGCCAAGGACCTTGACATCTGGCGTGAGAGCGCGCTGCAGATCAAGCGCAGCATGGGCGTTCGTAAGGGGAAGGACGACAAGGCGGACTCGCTGATGATTGCCGAGTATGCCATGCGGCACATGGACAAGGCCGTCATCTACCAGACGCCCAGCAGCACCATCCGCGAACTGAAGGCGTTGCTGCAATACCGGCACAAGCTGGTGCAGGAGAAGACGGAAAAGAAGGTACGCATGTCGCACCTGGCGGACACGGCGGCCAAGAGCAAGTCCATGAGCTTCATCCTGCGCGATGCCCGCAAGAGCATCAAGGCGCTTGAAAAGAGCATCAAGCTGTGCGAACAGCAGATACTCGAACTGATCAAGGATGACGAGGAACTCCATAGCAGCTACAGGCACATCGTATCCGTCAACGGAATAGGTATCGTCAATGCCACGGCACTCATCGCCTACAGCAACAACTTCAAGGGGATTACCACGGCAAACAGGATGGCGTCCTACTACGGCATAGCAGCCTTCAGGGACACATCTGGGAGCAGCGTGGACAAGAAGGCATACGTCAAATGCTATTCCAACTCCCTGCTCAAGGCCTACCTCACACAGGCGGCTGAATGGACTATCAGGGAAAATGGCATATACCACGACTACTACCTCAGATTGAAAGAAAAAGGAAAGCCATACGGCATCATCATCAACAATGCAAGAAACAAACTCATATACCTCGTCTTCTCTCTCGTACAAAACGACATGGATTATGAACATGACCATGAGGCCATCAGGACGCTGAGAATAGGAAATGACTACACAACAACACCATTAAAGAAAATTAACTAAATTTGTTTGCAGAAAATCATAGGAAGCGGGGCGTTATCCATTTCAGCGGGTAGAACCCCGAAGTGGTGGTTCATCATAGCCAGGGGCGTGACCCTGGTAATGCATGGGTTGGTGGCAGCACTCCCCAAAGGGGTGACTCATTCACTTTTTCAATATAATGAGCCACCCTTGCAGGGTTACAGAGGGTAGTACCATTAGTCGCAGCATGTCACCCTTGCCTGAAGATGCTGAAGTTGACGCTGCCCCACTGACGATGGTCGATGAGCGCAGGGTGGTGGCTGAAATCATGGTCGGCACCGTGCTCGAGGACAAACAGCGCACCAGAAGCCAGCCAGCCGCCACTAAGGACAAGCTCAGGCAGCGAGGGCAGCTCACGCAGGGCGTAGGGAGGATCGGCAAAGACAAAGCCGAAAGGCTGCTGACAGGGTCGTGAGAGATAGCGCAAGACATCGGCACGAATGATGACGGAGCTGTCCGTCTCGACGATGGTCTCGACAAAGTTACGCACGAGGCGCACATGCTGCGGGTCCAGCTCCACGGAGGTGACACTCGAGCAACCCCTCGAGAGCAGCTCAAGAGTTATGCTGCCCGTACCTGCAAAGAGGTCGAGAGCCGACGGTGCCTCATCCTCGAAGTCAATATACCCCCGGAGGACGTTGAAAAGGTTCTCCTTGGCAAAGTCGGTGGTGGGACGAGCTTTGAAAGTGCGCGGCACATCGAAATGACGGCCACGGTGACGACCTGCTATGATTCTCATCTTAGAGTGTTGACAGTAAGAGTCTTGATTCTATTCTTACGATTCTGACAGTGACGGGGTTAATCTCTCATCTTAGAGTGTTGTCAATGAGAGGTTATAGCCTGTTGAGCAGGAGTGCCATGAGGTCGAGGGGCACTTCAGCCTCACGGGCGAGTGAGAGGTTAGGGAACAGCGTGTCGGCACGCACCTGGCGCACAGAGAGCACATATTCCGAGAGCGACTGCCTCAGCTCGCTGAGCAGGGGGGAGTCATGGCCGAGGAGCAGGAGGTCGTCAGAGGCTCCGTCGAGTCCGAGCGACTGCCACACATTGAGCACGAAGTAGAGCGCATCGGCCGCCGTGGCACAGACGAAGGTATTGGCCATACGCAGACAGGCACTGTCGCGTGGCGGCTGGCCTTCGGCAAAGTGACAGACCGCAATAGTCGCCGCCGTGGAGGTAGTGTCGCAGACATGAACAAAGAGCGGCAGCCGACGCCCGGCAGCATACGACGTAGCGAGCAGGGGTGCATGAGATGCCAGGCGTTCGAGCAGCATGGCCTCGGCAGCGAAGAAACGTGCCGTGGGATAGAACTGAAGAATAGCCTCCTCGACATCCATGGGCAGGGCATAGAGCACTGCCACCTCGAGCATGGGCAGGATGTTGTAGCCCACACGGGTCGTGCGCGCATCGGCATCGTGTATGCACAGGAGATGCAAGGCCGATGCCTCATCGCGGCGGAAATGCTCCAGTGGCACATACGTGAACGGCCCGTCAACGAGGACATAAGCCTGGGCAATCTGACTGTTGCAGTACTCGGTGCGCGACAGGGCCTCAACGAGTCGCGCCGCCACAGACGCTGCCGAGGCACTCTCTGCCTGTCCTGTCTGCTGCGGTGGGAAATGCTCGCCACGCACAAGTGCTGCCGACTGTAGGTCGCAGACGAAAAAAGAAAATCCATCCGCACGCAGACGGATGGATAGACTTAGCGGGCGATAGGAGTTATTCCCAGTTGCCGGCATTGTTATTCCAATTGCTGAGGTCGCCAATCTTAAGGCCAGGATAGTTGCCCATGTCGTCGGCCAGCTGCTTGCGGTTGACGATGAGACGATCGCCGTTACGACCCATGTTCTTCAGGAAGGAAGCATCGGGTGCACAGCACTCCATGACATACTGGATTGAGCCGGAGCGTGTGAGGTTGGTGAACGACTGAAGCTCGAAGGTGTCGCCTTCAGCATAAGGTATGTAACGAAGGGAGTCACAGGCGAAGCCAGGACCGAAGAGCGAGTCTGAAAGCACCACCCATGTCGTGTCGCGGCGGAAGCCCTGCAGGCCATTGGCGGCGATGGCAGCCTGGTCGCCACTGTTCACGATGGCGGCGGCAGTGACCTCGGTGAGACCTTTCTCCATCTGCTCATCGCTGAGCACACCTTCCTTCACGACCTTCGGTATGCGTCCGTCGCGCACAAAGGCGACGAGTTTCCAGAGACTGTCGCAGTACATGCCGTCGTGCTGGAGCTTGTACTCCTCCTCGGCGGCGCGGATCTGCAACAGACGTGCCTTGACGGCGTTTTCTCTCACTGTGACCTCCTGCTGGAAGTCGATGTCGTCCTGGATGCTGCGCCAGCAAATGAACAGCAGCGCACAGACACAAATCGCTAAAAGCGCGTTAAAAATCCTTTTCATGATGTCTATATGAAGCTTTTTTTGTACTTTCGCATCGCAAAATTAGAAAGAATTATTTGAATTGACCGCATAAACAGCCAACTTTTTCTCACATTAACGTCATTTTTTTCATTTCTATGCCAATTATCTCGCAAATGAAGGGTCTTATCCTCGATAATTTCGCCTTTCAGCCCACCTCAGAGCAGCAAATGGCGACACAGATGCTTGCCGAGTTCGTCTTCGCGATGAAAGAGGATGGCGTATGCGTCCTCAGAGGCTATGCCGGCACGGGAAAGACATCGCTGGTGGGAGCGTTGGTGAAGGCCTTGGAGCAACTTCGGCAGACCACTGTCCTGATGGCCCCGACAGGCAGGGCAGCAAAGGTGTTTGCCCTTCATGCCGGCCACAAGGCCTTCACCATACACCGCCGCATCTACCGACAGAAAGCGTTCACGGGCGACGGCGGCGACTTCCTGCAGGGCGTGAACCTGCTGAAAGGGGCTCTCTTCATCGTCGATGAGGCTTCGATGATACCACGCCACACTTCTGGAGGGCAGCAGTTCGGCACCGGCAGCCTGCTCGACGACCTCATTCACTTCGTATACTCGAGTCCCGGATGCCGCCTCATGCTCATTGGCGACACGGCGCAGCTGCCTCCTGTGGGCGAAGCCGAGAGTCCGGCACTGGAGTCGATGACGCTCGCCGGCTATGGCTTGGAGGTCACGGAGATGACACTGACACAGGTGGTGAGGCAGCTGTCAGACTCAGGAATACTATGGAACGCCACACGGCTCAGGCAGATGCTCAGTCTGGACGAACTCGGCACATTGCCCATGATGCGTTTTGCCGGCTTCGCAGACATCAAGCGTATCAGCGGCGCGGAACTCATCGAGGAGCTGGAACAGGCCTATTATTCCTGCGGGCGCGACGAGACGATTGTGGTGACACGTTCCAACGCACGCGCCAATGCATATAATAAAGGAATACGCGCGCGCGTACTGGGGATGGAGTCTGAGCTGGAGAGCGGCGACCATGTGCTGATAGTCAAGAACAATTACCACTGGACGCGTAGCTCAGAAAACAGTGACGACCACAATGACGCCACGCCGGACATTGACTTCATTGCCAACGGCGACATTGCCGTGGTGAGGCGTCTGCGGCACGAACGCCACGAACACGGGTTCCGCTTCGCCGAGGCCACGCTGGAGTTTCCCGACTATGCCGACACGGAGGTTGATGCCACCATCCTTCTCGACACCCTGGGCAGCGACGCGCCGGCACTGCCACGCGAGCAGCAGGAGCTGCTGTTCCAGCGCGTTTGGGACGACTATCCGGAGATAACCACCAAACGCGAGCGCATGAAAGCCGTGCGCGAGGATCCGTATTTCAATGCTCTACAACTGAAATATGCTTACGCCGTGACGTGCCACAAGGCCCAGGGCGGGCAGTGGAGGCGCGTGTTCATCGACCAGGGCTATGTCACCGACGATATGCTCGACGCCGACTACCTCAGATGGCTTTACACAGCCCTGACACGTGCCACGGAGAGAGTCTATCTCGTAAACTGGCCCGAGACGGCCATTGACATTGGCAATTAGTGTCTGTCAATGACTTCTCTTGCTGGATAAAATGATTTTCGGCACAATATAATCTGTGTGCTTTACAGATTCTTGGTGAGCTTCAGTCCTGTGGCGCGCACGTACTCGCCCTCGTTGAGAGTCGCCTTTGCAACGCCAGTGTATGTACCGCTGCTGTTGGTGACGGTGAAGCGGAATTCCGTTTTATTGCTTTGCGTTGGCAGCAGGGCGACATAGACCTCATTGGTCTCTGAGGCCGGAGTCACTGTCAGCCCCGTGTTATCGGTGGCAACACCCGCAGCATGAACGTCAGCCTGCGAGTCACTGCATACCACCGAGGCAGTCTGCGGGTATTTGCCCGTGTTGCTGTCGCTGCCGCCATAGCTGATGTTCAAGCTGACGATAGGTATGACATTGGTGCCATCGGTGAAGGAGAACTTGCACACCGTGAGCAAGCTCTTCATGGGCTGCATCGTAGCGGTGGCGGTGTTGCCGCTTACACCTGTGACCGAGGCCACGCCATAGACGTAGTGGTAGCGTTCGGCGAGGGTGTTGAGCGAGCCGTCCTGTCCGCTGAGGGTGATGGTGTAGCCCTTTGTTGTCTCGTTCACAGTGGCAGCGGGGTAGATGACGGAAATAAAGTCACCTGGCATGCATGTCACGTCGCCCGTGAACCGCGACATGGCGGCGGTGGCGGCGGCGGTAAGAGTACCGGTGGGAAACGTCAAAGAGGGAGTGGTTACGCCCATCTTCCCGCTGACATTGCAATACGTCAGTTCATCGCCTTTCGTCCACGACGCTGCCAGCGTCTCGGCGGCATCGGTGAGTGTGGCGCGCGTGTCGTCGGCCTCCACCTGTGTGATGACAAGGTGGCGGACTTGCGGCTCGTCTGCAGGCTGCATCTCGCTGCTGTCTGAGCCTGAACAGGCAGTCATGAGCGTGAGCAGCACTCCGGCTGACACGCCCTTTAAGTAATTCATTTCCATTCGTCCCATACGTCGTGGTGCTGTGTGTTAGACTTGACATTGTCATCCTGTGTGAAGCCGCTGCCCTCGCTCTGCTTGGAATATCCTGAGATCTGACCGGACATGCCCTCGGGGCTCCCGGAGAGTATGACACACGCAGGCAACACCCTTGTGACATCGAGGGTAGGCTTTTGGTAGTTTTTCCTTTTCATAATGCTGTGATACCTAAAGATTAGTGAACGTTTCTATAACCATGCAGCGCCACATCATCGCCATTCTGCAAGCTCAGGCGCAGCCGAAAGCGTTCAGTGACACGGTCCGGTGGGATGCGCCAATAGGCTTAGTGGGGCTTGTGGAATGAGCATACGTTTGCGATTCTGCGGCAAAGGTAGTCATATAATCTGAGATTATCACACGTTTTAGTAGATATTCATTTATTTTTCGCGTTTTTTGGAGGATTGCTTATTACGAAACGGAGCTGATAGTGTCGATGGAGCACAAAGATAATGATTGCCTCCAGGAGGTATGCTATGATGTAGCTATACCACAACAGCTGAGGCGCCAACACCGAGATGCCCCACATGACAGGTATCACCGTCAGTGATAGTGCAAACGAGATGAAGAGCGCCATGCGGTGGTGGTCATATAGCTTGTACACGATCATGAGCACGTAGATATAGCAGAAGGGTATGAAGCTAAGGGCGAAGACCCGCAGTGCATGGTCTGTCTCATTGAGCAGCTCGGGTGTGTCGGCACCGAAGAGCGTGGCTATCGCCTCGGGATATATCCATACGAACAGGCATGTCACGGCCATTGCCACAGTGATGAACCTGAAGGACTTGCGCAACACGAAGCGGAAGGCATCGTCATCGCCCTTGCCGACCTGTATAGCTCCCAGCGACTGTATGGTGCGGCACACGCCGGCGACGAAGAGGTTGTAGAGCTGTAGGAGGTTCATGCACACGGCGAAGGCAAAGATGCCCGTTCGTCCCAGCGTGGCAACGACAATGCTGTTTGCCGACACCAGCAGCATAGTAAGGCAGATGGAAGCCACAGCCAGTGGTGCGCCTTGTGAGATTATCTGCCTGAACGCCGCTGTAGCAGATGAGCGTTGAAGTGTGAGCCGCAGGTGATTGTCCTTGTAGCAGAAGTGGCGCATCATGATGGCAATGCCCACCAGATGACCGACGGCAGTAGCTATTGACGAGCCCGCGATGCCCAATCCGAGATACTGTATGAACACGACGTCGAGCAGCAGGTTGACAGCGTTGTCGATGACGACCGCCAACGATGCCAGTTGCGGACTGCCATCGACACCGACATGTATGCCCAATGCCCACGCCATCATATAGGTGGGTGCTCCCAGCAGTACCCATTGGGCGTAGTCGCGCGTGGCATGCCACAGATGCTCGTTCTGGCACAGCCAGCCCGTGACGGTGTCGGGCATGAGAAGTCCGCACATCGCCATGAGAAGTCCAAAGGCCAGGCATCCGCCGATGGAGAGCGTGAAGAGATAGGCCGCACGGGTAAAGTCCTTACGTCCCAGGTTCATGCCCACCAGCATGCTGGCTCCTGCAGCAACCAGCATGTTGATGGTGAACATAAACTGAATCAGAGGTCTTGAGAGATTGACAGCACTCACGCCGTCGGCCCCTATCAGATTGCCCACGATGATGCCATCGACCACATTGCCGAGGCATCCCGAGAGCGCTATCAGAATGGACGATCCAAGGAATCGCCAGAAAGTCTTATTCATTGCAGGTGTACTCTATTAATTAATAAATCCTCTATGAATTATCATTGTTTGCTCTTGCCTCTTTTGGATAATCTCGGCTGCGGCCCGGGCATTAAAGCAAGCTTTATGCCGCTCACCTTGCACGAGATTTCGCCATCTTTGCCTCCAATCCCTTGTGCTCGACCTTTGGTCGCTTCGACACTTCCTTGCTGAGCAAAGCGACCAAAGGTCGAGCGCAAAGAACCGTAGCCCGCTACGCTTCGGCGAGTTTGAAGTCGAAGCTGCTCGGAAATGGCCTAAGAGCAATTCAAAGCTAATTTATAGAACCCACCTGCATTAATTTTAGGTGGGCTGGAGTCTGCCCGGGCCGACGGCCTTTGCTTTCCAGACGCGGCAGTCAGCAACGGGCGTGTGTCTCGATGCGTTTCACTCGAAGAATCCGAAGCCGCCGATGGCAGTGAGCATACGCTCCACATAGTCCCATGACGTCGGGCTCCAGCTGAAGCCCAGACGGTATAGCACCTGCGTGGTATAGTCGTTGTCACGTTGCACGTCAGTGGTCTTCTGCCCGTGTGCCATATCTTTGTATGCCAGCAGCGCTGCCATCTGCTTGGCTTTCTGCGGGTCGCGGCCAGCCTCGTCCATGGCTTGCTGGAACTCTTCCTGCTCCACAAAGCGTATGCCTTCCGTGACCGTCGAGAGTCCTGACAGCACATCACCCAGGAACTGTCCGTGTATGTTATAAGGATGGAAGACGGTGCACTCCTTCGGTGTTGTGGCCAGCAAGACGATGGCACGTGCCACCTCGTTGATGGGCGAGAACTCGACACTCTTGTTGCGCATGGCGTGCGGGCAGCACCCCACCATGTTGTAAACGCGGATACGTCCCATGAACGAATTGGTGGAGAAGTTGGCCTGGAACTCGCCGTCGGTGGAGCGGGCGGCCAGATTGCCCACACGCATGATCTTCGCACTCAGTCCGTGCAGGGCCACAGCGTCGAGGATGAGCCGTTCGGCCATAAACTTCGAGTATATGTACTTGTTGCCGAGGTACTGCCCCATGTACAGGCGCTGCTCGGTGAAGACGTCAGGAGTCATACCTGCCGACAGCTTGCTGTTGACGATTTGTTCGGTCCACAAGCCGCGTGTGCTGGCTGTTGAGACATGTATGAGGCGGGCACCTGTCTTGATGCAGAAGTCCACGCAACGCTGTGCGCCTCCGATGTTCACGTCCTCTATCTCGGTGCCTTCGCTGAAGTGCTTCACCACGGCGGCACAGTTGATGACGGTGGAGATGGTTGCTGATGTGATATCGTCGCACACCTGACAGAGGTCGTTGGTGACGTCGCCGAGTATGACGTGCAGACGCTGTCCGAAGAGTTCCTTGTAGGAATTGGAGAAGTAGTAATAGAGCAGGGTGCGCAGTCGGCTCGCGGCTTTCTCTGCCGTCTTGCCACGTACCAGACAGTAGATGTTTCCGGCATCGCTGTTGATGAGTTCGTGCAGGATGTGTATGCCCAGATAGCCTGTTGCTCCTGTCAGCAACACATTGCCCAATGGCTGTCGCTCGCCTGTGCGGAACGCTCCGAGGGTGTTGCGTTGCAGGAGGTTGTTGATGGCAGTATAGTCGAACCCGGCAACGGGGTCGTCGGCAGCAGACGTCTCTGCCGTGTCGGCATCGCCGGTGATCAGACGTGCCAGGCCGCGTGGCGTAGGATTGGCAAAGACATCACCGTAGGCCACGTGCAGTCCTGCCTTGTCGGCCTCGATGATGATGCGTGTGACGACGAGCGAGGTGCCTCCCAGCTCAAAGAAGTTGTCTGTGGCCCCGACGCGCTCCATCTGTAGTATGGCGGCAAAGATGTCGCAGAAGGTGCGCTCGGTGTCGTTGGCGGGAGCCGTATATGCAGAGCTGACAGCCAGCTGCGGCTCGGGCAGCGCCTTGACATCGGTCTTGCCATTCGGGGTCATCGGCATCTCGGCAAGCTGCAAGTAGGCCGTCGGCACCATATACTGGGTCAGGCTCCTACTGATTTCTACCTTGAGGTCGGCGGGGTTTATCTCACGGTCGGCGGTGTAGTAGGCACAGAGGTGCTCCTTGCCGCCAATCTGGCGAATCATGATGACCACTTTCTTCATGCCTGCCACGCGGAGCATCACGTTCTCTATCTCTCCGAGTTCGATGCGCAGGCCGCGCAGCTTAATCTGATGGTCTGTGCGCCCGAGGATGAGAACGTTACCGTCCGGCAGCCACTTGGCATAGTCGCCTGACTTATAGACACGATAGCATTTACAATTTACAGCTTTGCCATTTACGGATTGACCTTTTACAGCTTCGCCATTTACAGCTTCGCCATTTACGGATTGACCATTTACAGATTTACTATTTACAGCTTTACAATTTACAGCTTCGCCATTTACGGATTGACCTTTTACCATTTGGCTGTCGTCCGGACAATAGTCTATGAAGCGCTCACGGGTCATGTCGTCGAGGTTGTTGTAGCCTCGGGCCACGCCGCGGCCGCCGATGTAGAGTTCGCCCACCACGCCTGCCGGCAGCTCGTTGCCGTCGCTATCAACGATGAACTCCGTGACGTTGAGCTGCGGGCGTCCCACGGTGACAATCTTGGCATGTGTGAGCTCGGCGTTGTTGGACGCTACGGTAATCTCCGTAGGGCCGTAGCAGTTGAAGATGCGTGCGCGTGTGACGCTGCGCATCTTGGCAAGGAGGGTCTCGCTGAACTTCTCGCCTCCGGCGCGGCAGATGGCGAGGTCAGCTATGGCATCACAGAACACGGCGCTGGTGAGCCACGTCTGCCAGCGCGAAGGTGTGCCGCTAACCATGTTGATGTGCTGCTCCCGGATGAGCTTGGAGAGCTCGAGGGGGTTGTTGGCCTGCTCCTCTGTGGCAAGGATGAGCGTCTTGCCGTTGAAATAGGCCATGCCGATGTCCTGCAGGGCGGCGTCGAACGAGATGGTTGTGACGCTGAGGATGCGTGTGGCATCGGTGAGCACGGCATGCGCAAAGACGTTGGCCGGATGGCCGTAGAGATAGTTGCAGATGCCCTCGTGGCGCAGCATGACGCCCTTGGGGCGTCCTGTGGAGCCACTGGTGTAGATGAGGTAGGCGAGGTCGTCGGGGGTGAGGGAGGGGGCGGGCTGGGATTGGGGCTGGGGCTGCTGTGATACAGCAGCATACGCAACCAGGGATTCCACGTCAATGGCTTTGCTGGCGGGAACGGCGGTGAGACGGTCGGCGGTTGTGATGATGTAGCGCGCCTCGCTGTCTTCGAGGATTAGCTTCACGCGGTCGGTGGGATAGTCGGGGTCGCAGGGGATGTAGGCGGCACCGGCTTTCAGCACTCCGAAGAGGGCGAGGATGAGACGGCTGGTGCGTGGCAGCAGCAGGGCCACGCGGTCGGCGGTCTGCACTCCCCGCTGGCGCAGGCCGGCGGCGATGCGGTCTGTCAGTTCGTCCATCTCCTGGTAGGTATAGGAGGCATCGCAGGCCACGAGAGCCTCCTGCTGCGGCTGTGTCTTTGCGAAATAGCTAACGCATTCGTGGAAGAAGCGGAAGGGAGCCTCGCCGGTGGCCGTGGTCCTGAGTTGTGCCAGTTGCTCATCCTGGCTCTTGCTTACGATGGAGAGCTTGCGTACACGGCCCTCGGGCTGTGCCATCATACGCTCGGCCACTACGGCGATGCTCTCGGCGAGAGCCTGTCCCACGGCGGGCGAATAGAGGGCATCGTCGTACTGCACCACCACGCCTCGCGACTCTATCTTGATGTTAATCTTAAACTTCGGGACGTTCAGCTCCAGCAGCTCCTGAGCGACGGCCTTCCCTCCGACCTCATACTGCGACAGCACGCCTACCTGATAGGCGTAGGCTATGGCAGGCCGGAAGCCGTAGTCGGCGGCGATGCGTGCGAAGGGGTAGTCCTCGTGGCGCAGCGTCTCGTCGAAGGCCGTGCTGGTATGCCTGAGGAACTCGCCCACGGTGACGTCGTCGATAGTGAGCCCCAAGGCCAGAGTGTTGACGAACATACCCACCGTGTCGGCAATTTTAAGGTTCGAACGTCCGCTGCTCACGGTGCTGAGATAGACCTCACGGTTGTTGGTGTAGCGCGACACGACGTAGGCCGTGGCAGCAAGGTAGAGGTGCGCCGGGGTGACCTGTTGCAGGCGGCAGAACGCGCTAATGGCATCAGCGGTATCGCTGTCCACGGGACATACGGCCTCGCCGATGAAGCCCTGCTGGTCGGTCTTGGGCAGGTCGGCAGGAATCTCGCTGGCTCCCTCGCAGGTTTGCAGCCGTTGTGCGAAGAACTGCTGTGATGCCGTGAAGGCATCGGAGTCCTTGGCCTTCTGCTGGTCGGCCACGAAGTCGAGGTATGTGTAAGTCTCGCTCTCCACGGGCGAACCGTCGAGGGCGCCGCACAGCTGGCGTATGAAGAGGTCGGCCGATCCGCCGTCGAAGATGAGGTGGTGCACGTCCATCAGCAGAGCTACCTGCTTCTCTGTCGTCACAACCTCGAAGCGACAGAGCGGTGCTTTCTGCAGATTGAAGGGCTGTACAAACTCGTTCTTATAAGCCTCCAACTCGTCTGTCGTCATCCTGCTCACAGGCACCTCAACGGCCACATCACCTTCGATAATCTGCACCACCTCGTCGCCCTTGGCGGCAAAATGCACGCTGAGTTCGGGATGTGCCTCCACCACCCTCTTCACTGCATCTGCCAGACGGTCGGCATCCGTACCCGAGGGAAAGGTGAGCATATACGGTATGTTGTAGATGGTGGAAGCAGGATTCTTCAGGCACTCGAAATACACGCCTGTCTGGGCGTAGGACAGCGGTGCCGACTTCGGAGTGCCATCGGGTTCCGCCTGCTGGCGGGCATCGTGGCCATGCTGCTCGGCGCTGCCGGTTAGCATTGCTTTCAATATCTCATTCTCGATGCTCTGTATGGTACCCTCTTTCACCAGTGTCCTGGAGTCGAGTGTCACGCCGAAACGTTTGTTCACCAGTACGGCGAGCCTGATGGCGGAGATGGATGTCAGCCCGACATAGCCGAGGACGGTGGTGATGCCGAAGTCGCTGTTGTTGACGATGGCGGCCGTTATCTCCTTGAGTTCCTGCTCGAGGATGTTGAGCGGAGCCTGCTCTGCCGTGGTCTGCAACACGGCATCCGACTTGACGGGCTTTGGGAGAGCTCGCTTGTTGACCTTCTGGTTCTGGTTGAGCGGTATGCGGTCTATCTGCATTGTCACGGCCGGCACCATGTATGGCGGTTTCTGTTCGAGTATGAAGCTGCTGAGAGCCTCGATGTCTATCGTCGTGTCACCCACGATATATGCCGCTATGAACTTGCCGCCCCCAGCTTCGTCGAAGGCCTGCACGGTGGCGTCCTTGATGCCGGGGAAGTCGCGGATGACGGCCTCCACCTCCTTCAGCTCGATGCGGAAGCCGCGTATCTTCACCTGTCCGTCGCGGCGTCCCACGAACTGGATATTGCCGTCGGGCAGATAGCGCACGATGTCACCCGTCCTGTAGATGCGCGCGTACTTGCAGCTGGGCGATTTGGCGTCGGGCATCTGACTGTCGGCTTCCGCGAAAGGATTGACGGCATAGACCTCGGCCGTCTTCTCGGGACGGTTGAGGTAGCCGCGGCTCACCTGCGGGCCGCTCACCCACAGCTCGCCGGCGGCGCCGACAGGGAGGCGATGTCCCTGCGGGTCAACGATGTAGAGGCGCATGTTGTCGAGCGGCATGCCAATGGGTATGTCCTTCCGCTTCTTATCTACAAGACAGCAAGTTGTGAGGATGGTGCACTCTGTCGGGCCATATACATTGTAGAACGCGTAGCCCGTAGGTGGTGTGATGCTTGCCAGCTTCTCGCCCCCCGTGGAGAGATATAGCAGGGAGTGGTTCTCGATGTTCGAGGCAAACTGGAAGCCCACCTGAGTTGTCATGAAGGCGTGGGTGATGTGGTTGTCTTCGAAGTAGTCGTTGAGCGACATCAGGTCGAGGCGCAGCTCTTCGGGAATGATGTGTACGGTGGCACCGCATGTCAGGGCGGGGTACATATCCATCATGCATGCGTCGAAGCCATAGCTGGCGTATGCCGCCACGTTATGCTCGGGCTTCAGACCGTAGAACCGATGGTACCAATGGCAGAATGCCACGATGTTGCCGTGCGTCAGCTGGCACCCCTTGGGGATACCTGTCGAGCCGCTGGTGTATAGGAGTATGAACAAGTCCGCTGTCGCCACTTTCGTGGAGAGCGGAGCCGTCACCTTGGGCAGTGAGTCAAAGTCATTGAGGTCGAAGACGGGGATATTGGCTTCTGCTATATAATCCAGGCCCGCTGACCATTCGCTGGCGGAGTCGCCACTCCCCTCCTCCTCTGGAGACGGTTCGTGTGTCAGGCTGATGAGCAGCTTCGCGCTGGCATCCTTCATCATGAAGTTGAGACGCTCCTTGGGGTAGGTGGAGTCGAGGGGTTGGTAGGCACAGCCTGCCTTGAGCACGCCGAGCGAGGCGATGGCCATCCATTGGCAGCGTGGTATGAGCACCGACACGACATCTTCAGTTCCCAGTCCCAACGACGCCACATACTCGGCAATGCGGTCGCTCATCTCGTCAACCTCGGCGTAGGTGTAGCGTTTGTCCTTATAGACAACGGCGATGTTGTCGGGCGTAGCCTTGGCCTGACGGCCGAAGAGCGATACTATGGTCTGCGTGTCGTCGTAGGGCACGTCGTTCTGGTTGAAGCTGTCGAGCAAGGCCCGCTGCGCGGGAGTGGCGATATCCACCTCGCGGAGATACTCGTTGGCAAGGAAGCCCTGCACCACAGCCTCGTAACTCTCTAAATACTGGCTCACGAGGGCGTCGCTGTAGGCATTGGCGGCATATTCCGCTTCTATGCAGTAGTGGTCGTCGCGCTGGTAGGCTTTTAGATAGATTGACGTGTCGCGGGTGTTGTTGTTCAGCCGCTGCGCCGACATCGGTTTGCCGCACAGCAGCAGGCTGTCGAACAGCGCCCCATGCCATGCGAAGAGCGTTGCCGACTGCAATCCCAGATCCGTGGCCACGTCGGTATAGGCATAAGCCTCATGCCTGCGCTGACCTGTCATCTGCTCCTGCCCTGCGTGCAGGAAGTCGAGCACTGTGGTCTCGTTGTCGAACTTGGCAAACACCGGCAGCGTCTTGACGAACATGCCCACGGAGCGTGCCAGCCGCTTGTCGCTGCGTCCGTTGTGGATGGTATTGAACAGCACCTCCTGCTCATTGTTCATCTTTGCCAGCAGGAAGCTATAGGCAGCGGTGAAGAATGTGCTCTTGTAGATGCCATGGTCGCGGCAGTACGCCTCTACCAGTGCGGGGCTCACCTGCATGTCCCTCGTCAGTAAGCCCTCCGTAGGGACATCGTCCTCAAGGTCGGGCAGCAGAGGGCTGTAGCAGTCGCCGCAGTCGAATTTCTGCTCATACCACAGCTTGTCGGCAGCATAGGCATCGCCCTGACGCGCCTGCTCTTCGGCGATAGCCACTTCGCCCAGGGTCATGTCCTCAGGCAGCACGGCCTGCCCTTGATAGGCTCTATCGATGTCGGCCAGCAGGACACGGCGTGTCGTTCCGTCGCTGATGATGTGGTGTATGTCCTGCAACAGGTAATAATGGCTGTCATCGTACAACAGGCGTATGCGGAAGAGACGGTCGTTGCAAAGGTCGAAGGGGCGCACGAATGTCGCTTTCTCGCGCTCGATATCCTCCACCTGCTCAATGGTCAGCGCGAAGCGCTCACTGTCGTCGATGGTCTGCACAGGTTCACCATCGTCGTTCAGCGATAAACGCGTGAAGAGAGTGGGATGGGCATTCACGGCGGTCTCGATGGCGCGGCGCAGCCGCTCTCCGTCTGCCGACCCGTCTATTATATATTTATAAGGTATATTATAGCATGGCTCACCAGAATGGTTGACGCAGTCGGCATAGATGCCATACTGAGTCCGGCTTAAGGGTGCTGTTGTAGTCATAATATATTGTCAGTTAGTTTACCATTTTGCGGAAAAGAGTCGTGGTGATATGTTCACAGAGAGCCATGCCCAGCTCAGTCTGTTGCTGCTGCTGGCTCTCTTGAGTCGCTGCATAGTCTCCGTGCCGGTCATGAATGAGTAGCTGGCCGAGAGGTTCACGAACTTCAGCGGTGCGTAGGACGCCTCCACCACTATTTCATGTCCGAGTGTGCGGTTGAGTTCCTCGAGCTTGATGCCCGTGGCGAAATAGTGGTATGCGGCCTTTATGGTCAGGTTCTTCAACGGGCTGTAGCTGCCGCCGGCGTATGCGTTCTGCAGACCCGGTGTGAAGCCGTTTACAAAGGTGCCGAGATAGAAGAAGTCCATTGCGCCGTAGAACTTATGGTGTGAGCCATAGACGGGGTTGAAGCCCTTGTTCACCTCATGGCGCGGCAGGCCCAGACCGCCCTTGTTCAGCACGGAGACATAGTCGTCGCCGCTAAGATAGTCATAGCCCACCTTCACGCTCCAGCGGTCGTCGGGCTTCCACTCTGCCTTGACGGCTGCCATCCAGGCATCGAGTTTTGCCATATTCTCGTCGTGGCCTCCCTGACGGTAGTACGACCCCTCTAAGGTGAAATGGCGCGGCGCGAACTTCAGGTAGGCGCCATAGACAATCTGCCACTCGGTGTGGGGGGCGTTATCCCCCACCCCATCCTCCATGCCGGCCTGCATGCCGATGTTCATCAGCAGCAATGATGCGCCAAGCGGTATGCGTGGCGCGTCGAAGTGATACCACAGAGTGTGCATAGTCTTGTAGGGACAGCTGCCGCTGGTATAGTACGAGCCCGGCGAGGAGGTGGCGCGTTTGTTCTGGTTGTAGGCGAGGATGGCGTGCGCTTGATGACGGCCGTACTTGCTGCCCACGGGGCCGTCGTAGCCCAGACGCAGGGCATCGTGGCTCCTGGCGGCCATCACCCAGTCGTCGATACCCATGATGCGCTCGTCGTCGTACCTCAGGCCCATACGCCCCAGCTGTGCGAACAGCCCGTTGCGGGCTTTCGCCTTGCCCCAAGCCTCATAGACGCTGAAGTTGGAAGCTCCCTCCTGGCCCCACGTGCCAGTATGCTGGGCAGAGACGTTTGCCTCCAGCCACTTGCGCCGGTATGCGAGGGTGAGACGCACGCGGTCGAGGATGAAGGCCGACTTGTCGTCTGACGACGGCTCATCGTCATCGGGCCTCATACCGCCTCTGCGTATCTCGCCGCGCGTGAGCAGCTGCAGATCGACGGTGAAGAGCGAGTCCTGCGCCATGCCGCCCAGAGGCAGCAAGGCAAGCAGGAAGAGCAGACATCTCATACGATCTCGAAAAGATTGATAAATCCTGTGAGCTTGAAGACATCCTTTATGTCATCGTTCATGCCACGGATGATAACGCGGCTGCCACCGCTCTTGGCACCCTTGAGGATGCTGATGAGGATGCGCAGTCCGCTCGACGCGATATATTCCAGCTGCGTGCAGTCTATCTCCACATCCTTGCCATTGGCGGCGAAGAGGGGCTGGAGCTTCTTCTCCACATCCTCGGCAGCGGCAGTGTCCATTTCTCCTTTGAGAGTTACGAGGAACTTGTCCTCCTTTTCTTCGAGCTTAGCGTTCATGATTTTGTGTCTTTATTATAGTTGTTGTTCAATCCGTTTCGTGAGGGTGAGGATGTTACGCCCGTCGATGCGCTCATAGTTTATGAAATCCATAAGTTCGCGCATGAGCAGTATGCCCAGTCCGCCCACCGGCCGCTCCTCAGCCGAGAGTGATGTATCGGCAGCCATGGCCTCGGTGGGGTTGAAGGCGACGCCGCTGTCGCTGATGATGAAGCGCAGGCGGTCGCCGTCGTAGGTGACACGTATGGAGATATCGCCCTGCTGTCCCGTAGGGTAGGCATACTCCATGGCGTTGACGACAGCCTCCTCCAGCGCCAGTCGGAGTTTCGGTGCAAGGGGCTTGCCGATGCCGAGGCGCGCCATGACGTCCTTGATGAATGTGCTGAGGCGCGCCACCTCCTTCACGTCGTTGATGAGCGTGAGATGTTCGTCGAGTGTCAACGTGTTCTGCGAGGGCGTGTAGCGGACGGCCAGCAGCGTCAGGTCGTCGCTCTGCTCGGTGTCTCCGCCAAACTGCGCCACCTCGGCTATGACGGCATCTACCATCTCCTTAGGACTCATGCCCATACAACGGGTCATCAGCTCTCTGAGGCGTTTGCGGCCGAAGAAGCCACGGCTGGCATCGCGCGCCTCGGTCAGTCCGTCGGTATAGAGGAAGAGCGTCGAACCACGCTGCATCGTTGCCTTCTGCATCTTATATTCATAGTCGCCGAACAGGCCGACGGGGATGTTGGCCTCCACATCGTCGATGCCAAAGGGCATCTCGTGGCCGGCGTTGCAGTAGCGCAGATGGCCTGTCGGCAGGTCGAGCACACCGATGAAGAGCGTTATGAAGAAGTTCTGGGGATTGTGGAGGCAGATGGTCTCGTTGAGCCGTTCCATGATGCGAGCGGGGTTATCCTCTCGCGTGGCGATATGGCGGAATACGGTCTGTGTGACGGCCATGATGAGTGCTGCCGGCACACCTTTGCCACTGACGTCGCCGATGCAGAAGAAGAACTTGCCGTTGCGCACGAAGAAGTTGTAGAGGTCGCCGCCGACAGCCTTGGCCGGCAACAGACGGCCTTCCACCTCCACATCGGTGACGCCCTGCATCGACGGCTCTGCCATAGGCAGCAACGCCTGCTGGATGCCATTGGCGATGTTCAACTCGGCGTTCATGCGTTCCTGCTCGTGCTCCTTCTCGGCCAGCAGACGGTTTGTGTCCGCCATGGTCTGTTCGCCGCGAGCGAAGCGCCACACCACGTAGAGCAGGATGGCAAAGGCGATGAGCATCATGGCTAACAGCTGGCGGCGCAGGCCCAGGAGTGGGGCATACACCTCGTCATCGTAGCACACCACGGCCATCTGCCAATGTGGCTTGCCACGCATGTTGGCATAGAAGATTGTGCCGTCGCGGCTGCCGGTGTCGAAATGTATCACCGTGCTACGACCGCTGTTGCTCTGATGGCGGGTCACGGTGCTGTCAGTAATGAGACTGTGTATATAGTCCTGCATGTCAGCACTGACACGCTCCGTGCCGGGGTGGATAGCTGTCTGGCCGCTCTCTGTGAGCACGAGAATGAACGACGAGGGGTAGATATGCCGATTGTCGATGGTGTCGGAAAGCCACCGCACATCGACATCGGCGGCAGCCACTCCCACCTTCCGACCTTCACTGTCGGAGACACTATGCGCATAGGTTATGACGAGACTGTGTGCTCCCTCACCGTCATAGTAGGGATCTGACCATACTCCCTCGTCAGCCTGCATGGCGTGACGATAGAAGTCTTGCTTTGTGTAGTCGTGACCGTCGCCGCCAATCTGCATCGTCTCAACATCGTCAGTGGGAGTACGAGAGGCATAGACCTCGTAGAGACGCCCACGTTGAGGGTAATAGTATGGCTCGAAGGCCACGGCGGCGCCTTTTATTTTGGGGTTGAGACGTACGAATCGGTGCATCGTAGTGAAGGCCGAGTCGGGCTGGTCAAGGTGTGCCTCTACCTTCCACATGCAGTTGCGCAGCAAGTCCACGGCGTCGTTGAGGTTACTCTTGATGAGTATGGCCTTCAGCGTCAGCTCACCCTCGGCACGCTTCTCAAGCTCATCCTCCATATTCTGGCGGGTGAGCAGATACTGAACGCCGGAAATGCCCTCAAGCAGCAGTGCCGCAAGGATTATCACGAGCAACCCTCGCCACTTACGACGGAATATAGTCAGTGTCTTAAATTGCATGTCACGGTTTGCTTCGATCGTCTTATTGCCAAGACAGAGCGGCTAATACCCTCTTGCTATCCCCTGCCATGTATGATCTTCTACAGTTAGCCTCTGCTGGGTGTAGTATTCTATCATTGACTTCCGCGAGGTGTCATATAGCCTCTGCTCGCGGCAGGCCTATAAGTTTGCTGCAAAAATAGAGATTTTCCACATTACGTCCAAACATTTAGCAGAAAAATTATATGTATTCTATTAATCATTTAAGAACTCCATGCACACGACCTTGGGTCGCTTCGACACTTCTCTGCAGAGCAAAGCGACAATAGGTCGGGCGCGAAGCATTATCTTTGTTTGTCTCCATGGCATGAGGATGGCTCCGGGCCTACTCATGTCGGTGCCGGGAGGACAACCTTCAGCACCATCGGAGCGTACCTGAAAAGCCCCTAGGCCAGCTACATGACTCGCCTAGGGGCTTCTGCCCTCTCCTCCAGGGCATGAGATGACAGTGCCTGGAGGTGTTGCTACATGAGTGGTATCAGATGAGCGCGATGTGCGCCTCGCGGCACTCGCGGCGCATCTCGTCGGGCCAGATGCTGGCCTGCGTCTCGCCGATATGTGCTTTCTGAAGTAGCACCATGCACAGACGGCTCTGGCCTATGCCACCGCCTATGCTCAGAGGCAATTCGCCGTTGAGCAGACGCTGGTGGAAGAAGAGCTGACGACGTTCCTCCTTGCCTTGCAGGGCAAGCTGCCGCTCCAATGCCGCGGCATCGACACGTATGCCCATGCTGCTAAGCTCTATGCTGCGACGCAGAACGGGGTACCAGACGAGCAGGTCGCCATTGAGCCCCTCGAAGCCGTCCTCGTTGGGTGTTGACCAGTCGTCATAGTCCGGGGCGCGCGTGTCATGCTCGTGGCCGTCGCCGAGCTTGCCACCTATGCCAATGATGAACACGGCACCATAGGCCTCACAGATGGCGTCTTCGCGCTGCTTGGCTGTCATGCCGGGGTACATACGCCGGAGCTCCTCAGAGTGTACGAAGTGCACCTCCTCGGGCAGGTAGGCTTTCAGCTGCGGGTACATCTCGCCCATGTAATATTCTGTGCGCTGAATGGCAGAGTATATGCGCTGTACGGTGCGTTTGAGGAATGCCAGCGTGCGATCCTCTCGTGTGATGGTGCGCTCCCAGTCCCACTGATCCACGTAGATGCTGTGTATGTTGTCGAGCTCCTCATCGGCACGCACGGCGTTCATGTCCGTGATGATGCCGTAGCCGGGCTTGATCTTGTACTCTGCAAGGGTGTTACGTTTCCACTTTGCCAGCGAGTGTACGATTTCTGCCTCGGCATCGCCCAGGTCCTTGATGGGGAACGTGACGGGTCTCTCCACGCCGTTGAGGTCGTCATTGAGTCCCAGACCCTTGAGAACAAATAGTGGTGCCGTGACTCTGCGCAGGCGCAGCTCGCTCGAAAGGTTGCCAAGAAAGAAGTCCTTGATTTTCTTAATGGCCAATTCCGTCTGCTGCAAGTCGAGCAGCGGGGTATAGCCTTCGGGTTTCAAGAGTTTGCTCATGTTAGTGGTCTGTTTGTCATTTTGCGCTGCAAAGGTACGCCTTTTCTTTCAAATGGCAAACTAAAAGCGTGAAAAGTTCAACTTTTTGCTTTCTTATTGATTCTTCTCAAATACGTTTGCTCAACTTACAAGCCTCTACACCTCCATAGAGGTGACCCACCAACCAATACATTATCAGGGTCTGCCCCTGCCTGTGATAAGCCATCCCTTCGGGGTTGAAAGGACGGCTGGCCACACGCCGGTTCAGAAATGGCTGGAGCCGTCGAAGCAGTGCGTACAGATCTTCTCCTTTGGCAGACCGATGGACTTGATGAGGATCTCGAGCGAATTGAACCTCAGCGATGTGAGTCCGAGGCGTCGTCCTATCTCCGTCACCATGGCACGATAGCGTGCGGAGTCCGTGCGTGCGTACTCCTGTAGGATCTCGGTCGGCGTCGTAGCCTCAGCTCCCATGCCTCCTGTGGAGTTGTCGCGTTCGCCCTCGAGGTCTCTAATCACCTGACGAGTGATAAGTTCGAAGTCGCTCTTCGATGCCGAGAAGTTGATGAAAGGGCATCCGTAGATGAGCGGCGGACAGGCTATGCGCATGTGGACCTCTTTGGCACCGAGGTCGAAGAGCCCCTTGACGTTGTCGCGCAGCTGTGTGCCTCGCACTATGCTGTCGTCGCAGAACAAGCATCTCTTGCCATCGAGGGCGGCCTTGTTGGGGATAAGTTTCATCTTAGCCACGAGGTCGCGCGTGAGCTGATTGCCGGGCATGAAGCTTCGCGGCCACGTAGGGGTGTATTTTGAGATGGCACGCCGGTAGGGCACTCCCATGCCCTCGGCATACCCTGTTGCCATGCCCAGGCCGGAGTCGGGGATTCCGCTCACGCTGTCAACCTCGGTGTCGTCCTGCTGCCCCATGAGCACGCCGCATGAGTGGCGCATCTCCTCGACGTTGCGACCCTCGTAGAACGAAGTCGGGAAGCCGTAATAGACCCATAAGAACGAGCATACCTGCATTTCGCGCCCCGGCCCCTGAAGCTGCTCCACGCCGTCGGCCGTGATGCGCACGACCTCGCCAGGACCCAGATAGCGGTCTATCTCAAAGCCCAGGTTGGGGAAGGCCGTCGTCTCGCTGGTGGCGGCCCAAGCCCCCTCACGTCGTCCGAGCACGATGGGTGTACGCCCGAGGCGGTCGCGTGCGGCGATGATGCCGTTCTCGGTGAGGATGAGCATGGAGCATGAACCCTGTATGCGGCAGAAGACGTTGGCGATGCCCTCCACAAAGCTCTTGCCTTGCTGGATGAGTATGGTGATGAGTTCGGTGGGGTTGGTCTTTCCCGACGACATCTCTGAGAAGTGTTCCCCCTCGGCCAGCAGCTCCTCCGTGAGCTTCTGAAGGTTGTTGATCTTGGCCACGGTGACCACCGCCATGCGTCCGAGGTGCGAGTTCACCATGATGGGCTGGGGGTCGGTGTCGGAGATTACGCCGATGCCGCTATTGCCGTGGAAGTGCATGAGCTCGCCTTCGAAACGCGTTCGGAAATAATTGCTTTCCAAGTTGTGTATGCTTCGGAAGAAGCCTTTCTCCTTGGAGTAGGTAGCGAGGCCGCCGCGCTTGGTGCCGAGGTGGCTGTTGTAGTCTGTGCCGTAGAAGAGGTCTGTGATGACAGGCCGTGTGCTGATGGTTCCGAAAAAGCCGCCCATGTGAGAGGAATTTAGTGAAGGGTGAAGAGAGTGAGAAATATGTGAAGCCCCGATGACGGGCTACGACTGACGCATCATTTGCCGTCCAACACCTGCTGCGCCCGTTGCAGCGCGGCGTTGATGTGAGGCTGTATGTTGTCGGCGCCGACGATGGCATCGAAGTTGTTGCGCATGAGCACGTCGCGCACCTTGGGCTGCACGCCGGAGAGTATGACATGAATGCCCTGGCTGCGCGACATCTGTATGAGGTTCTCGAGGTTGTGCATCCCGGTGCTATCTACGAAGGGTACGCGTCGCATGCGTATGATGCGCACCTTCGGGCGTCGCGGCGCACGGCCCATGATTTCCTCGAAGCGGTTGGCGATGCCGAAAAAGAAAGGTCCGTTGATCTCATAGACCTCGCAGCCGTCGGGAATCTTGAAGTGTTCGAGGTTGGTGGACGCGAAATCCACTTCGGCGGCAGGGTCTATCTCGTCGGTGAGGACGCTGACCTGTGTCGTCTCGGCCATGCGGCGCATACACAGCAGGCACGCGAGCATCAGGCCTACCTCAATGGCCACCGTGAGGTCGAAGACGACGGTGAGCAGGAAGGTGATTATCAGCACGCTGATGTCTGACTTGGGGTTGTGCAGCAGCTGACGGAAGGTTCGCCATCCCGACATGTTGTAGCTCACGATGACGAGCACACCCGCCAGACATGCCATGGGTATGTACTGTGCGTATGGCATCAGCAGCAGGAATATCAGCAACAGCACCACGGCATGCACGATGCCAGCTATCGGCGTCTGTCCGCCATTATTTATGTTAGTCATCGTGCGTGCTATGGCACCCGTCGCCGGTATGCCTCCGAAGACAGGCGACACGATGTTGGCCACCCCCTGAGCTATGAGTTCCTGGTTGCTGTCGTGGCGGTCGCCGATGACGCCGTCGGCCACCGTGGCCGAGAGCAGCGACTCTATGGCTCCGAGCACGGCAATAGTGAGTGCCGGTGCGAAGAGTGAGCGCACCACCTCCCACGTCAGTTCGGGCACGGCAGGTGCCGGCAGTGATGCGTTGATGCTGAAGCGGTCGCCGATGGTGTCAACGCCGGCAGCCAGGCCGTTGGCTTTCAGGATGAGCACGGCGACGGTCATCACTATGATGGCCACGAGCGAGCCGGGAATCTTGTTTAGCGACGACAGGCGTCCGCCGATGTAGCGCACTCTGTTGAGCATCGGCCAAAGGGCTATGATGACAACAGAGCCGATGCCCACGGCGGCACTCCACGGGTCGATGGTGGTGATGTTCTGGGCGTAGCACACCCACTTGGAGATGAAGTCGGCCGGGACGCTGCCGCCGATGGTGAGCCCGAGGAGGTCCTTCACCTGAGTGGTGAAGATGGTGAGTGCTATACCGCTGGTGAAGCCCACGACAATAGGATAGGGTATGTACTTTATAATGGTGCCCAGACGCAGCATTCCCAGCAGGATCAGCATCAGGCCGGCGAGCACCGTGGCCACCATCAGCCCCTGAATGCCATACTGGCCGATGATGCCGGCTATGATGACGATGAATGCTCCCGTCGGTCCGCCTATCTGCACACGCGAGCCTCCGAGGAGCGAAATGACGAATCCTGCAACGATGGCGGTGATGATGCCTTGCTCGGGAGTCACGCCCGACGCTATGCCAAATGCTATGGCCAGGGGTAAAGCTACAATGCCCACTATGATGCCTGCCATGACGTCTTTGGTGAACGTGGCGCGGTCGTAGTGGCGCAGACTGTCGATGATGCTTGGTCGCATAAGTAAGATTGAGGATGAGGCCGCAAAGGTACGCATTTCTCACGAAAGTAGCGGCATCGTGCGGACGTTTTATTACCCTGTAGCTCGCTTTTTTGATTTATGCCAAGCGTCTGGCGGAGGTCTGGCGCGGCGATTTCGCAGTTCGGCAGGTGTAATTATGCATTTTTTCGGACTTTCCATTGGCCGTTTCGAAGAAAAGGGCTATCTTTGCCCCGACATATCAGGGACGTGCGGCCCACGGCCTACGCCTCAAGGCGTTGCAGCGTACCATCGTGCCTGCCATCCGACACACACGACAACAATTCACTAACCACTTATAAACCCTATGTTCGAGAACCAACCAAAAGGTCTATGGGCTCTGGCCCTGGCCAACACCGGCGAGCGTTTCGGCTACTACACGATGCTCGCCGTCTTCGCGCTGTTCCTGCAAGCCAACTTCGGCTTTGCCACAGGAACGGCCAGCACCATCTACTCCACCTTCCTCATGCTCGTCTATTTCCTGCCCGTCATCGGCGGCATCGCTGCCGACCGCTGGGGCTTCGGACGCATGGTCACGACTGGCATCATCATCATGTTCGTGGGCTATCTGTTGCTCGCCTTCCCACTGGGCGGCGGCACCCCCGCCATCCTGGCCATGGCAGCGGCACTGCTGCTCGTGAGCCTCGGCACGGGGCTGTTCAAGGGCAACCTTCAGGTCATGGTGGGACGCCTCTACGACGAGCAGCGCTATGCCGACCGCCGCGATGCCGGCTTCTCACTCTTCTACATGGCCATCAACATCGGAGCCATGTTTGCCCCCACGGCGGCCATCGCCATCATGAACTGGGCCCAGAACTCGCTGGGCATCAGCGAGGCCGACTCGTACCACTTCGCCTTCGGCGTAGCCTGCGCGTCGCTCATCGTGAGCATAGCAATCTACTACACCTTCCGGGGATGGTTCAGCCACGTCCTTGAGGGAGAGGGCAAGAAGGACGAGAAGGCCCAGGTGGTAGATACGCTGACACCCGCCGAGACGCGCGAGCGCATCGTATGCCTCTGCCTGGTGTTCGCCGTGGTCATCTTCTTCTGGATGGCATTCCACCAGAACGGCCTCACGCTGACATTCTTCGCCCGCGACTATACGCAGACCAGCTCCACGGGCGTTCAGTCGATGATGTTCGACGTCACTAACCTCGTGGCCTGCATCTTCATCGTATATGGCCTCTTCGGACTCTTCCAGAGCAAGACGGGCGGCGGCAAGGGCTTCTCGGCACTGCTCATTGCCGCTGCGGCAGCCTATCTCGGCTGGCAGTACACAAACCTCAGCGGCGAGGTGGCCGTGTATGCCCCCATCTTCCAGCAGTTCAACCCCTGCTTCGTGGTGATGCTCACGCCAGTCAGCGTCGGCGTCTTCAGCTGGCTGGCAAAGCACAACCTCGAGCCATCGAGCCCCAAGAAGATAGGTCTGGGCATGCTGGTCGCCGCCTGCGGCTTCTTCATCATGATAGGTGCCAGCATAGGCCTCCTGCTACCCGACGCTCAGGCGGCAGCCATCGAGGCCGGAGGCGACGTCACCCGCGTCTCGGCCAACTGGCTCGTCTCCACATACCTGGTGCTGACCTTTGCCGAGCTGCTGCTCTCGCCGATAGGTATCTCGTTCGTCTCAAAGGTGGCCCCTCCGAAGTACGCCGGCCTGATGATGGGACTCTGGTTCGCATCGACAGCCATCGGCAACTTCCTCGTGCAGATCCCGGGTCTGCTCTGGGGTGCCAACGTCGAGCTCGTTTACATCTGGGCCGTGCTGGCAGGGATATGCCTCATCAGCGCGGTGTTCATCTTCTCGATCCTCAAGAAGCTGGAAAAGGTGTCCTGACGACAGCCTACTACACAGACATGGGGGTGCGCCGCACGGCGCACCCCCATGTCTGTTTCTTTGCTGACGGACACATCGTGGTGTCCGTCGCCGACGCCATCAGAGTGGATAGCCGTCGAAGTCGTAGAGCACGGTGGAGAGATAGCGCTCGCCGGTGTCGGGCAGCAAGACCACGATGCGCTTTCCCTTGTTCTCCGGACGCAGGGCAATCTGTGTTGCGGCAAAGAGGGCTGCGCCTGCGCTTATGCCCACGAGCAGGCCTTCCGTCTGAGCTATCTCGCGGCCGGTGCGTATGGCATCGTCGTTCTCCACGTCGAAGACCTCGTCGATGACGGTGGAGTCATAGGTCTTTGGCACAAAGCCGGCACCGATGCCCTGAATCTTGTGGGGGCCGCTCTGGCCTCCGTTGAGCACGGGACTCGACAGTGGTTCCACGGCGACAATCTTCACGCCGGGGTTCTGCTCCTTGAGGTATCGGCCCACACCGGACACCGTGCCGCCGGTGCCTACGCCGCCCACGAAGATGTCAATCTTACCATCCGTCTGCCGCCACACCTCGGGACCCGTAGTGGCATAGTGCTTGGCGGGGTTGGCAGGGTTCTCGAACTGCTGGAGGATCACGCTGCCGGGAATGGAGGCACGCAGCTCTTCGGCGGCTTGGATGGCGCCTTTCATGCCGTCCTTGCCAGGGGTGAGGCGCACCTCGGCGCCGTATGCCTTCACGAGGTTGCGACGCTCCACGCTCATCGTCTCGGGCATGGTGAGGATGAGTTTGTAGCCCTTCACGGCGCTCACCAATGCCAGACCGACGCCCGTGTTGCCGCTGGTGGGCTCGATGATGGTGGCTCCGGGCTTTAGCGTGCCGGCCTGTTCGGCACTCTCTATCATGGCCAGGGCGATGCGGTCTTTCACACTGCCGCCGGGGTTGAAAAATTCCACCTTAGCGATGACGGGCGTCTCGATGCCCTTGGCGGTTGAGTACTTGTTGAGCTCAAGAAGGGGGGTGTTGCCGATGAGCTCTGTCAGCTGCTTTGCAATCATAGTTGTATGAGTTTGTTGTTTAAAAGTTATTCTTATTGATTTGATGTCATGAGGCCATGACGCCGTTGTTGTCGTGAAGCCATGACATCGTGACGCTTTTCCCGTCGGTCGGCGTCAGTCCTCCAGTGCCTGTGCGAGGTCGGCGATGATGTCGTCTATGTGTTCCGTGCCGATGCTCAGGCGGACGGTGGCGGGGGTGATGTGCTGTGCCTCGAGTTCCTCGGGCGAGAGCTGTGAGTGCGTCGTGGTGTAGGGATGAATCACGAGGCTCTTCACGTCGGCCACATTGGCCAGGAGCGAGAATATCTGCAACTTGTCGATGAAACGCCAGGCCTCGGCTTGTCCGCCTTTGATCTCGAAGGTGAAGATGCTGCCTCCACCGTTCGGGAAGTACTGTTGGTAGAGGGCGTGGTCGTGGTGTGAGGCGAGCGAAGGGTGGTTGACTTTGGCAATCTTGGGATGGTTGTTGAGGAAATCCACCACCCTCAGCGTGTTCTCGACGTGGCGCTCCACGCGCAGACTCAGCGTCTCAACGCCCTGCAATAATATAAACGCATTGAAGGGTGAAATTGTTGCCCCGGTGTCTCTTAAAATCACCGCACGGATGCGCGTGACGTATGCCGTGGCGCCCACGGCGTCGGCAAACACGATGCCATGATAGCTGGGATCGGGCTTTGCCAGCGAAGGGAATTTGTCGGGGTTGGCCTTCCAGTCGAACCTGCCGCCGTCAACGATTACGCCGCCGAGGCTCGTGCCGTGTCCGCCGAGGAATTTCGTGGCCGAGTGCACGACGATGTCGGCACCATGCTCCAACGGGCGGATGAGGTAGGGCGTGCCGAAGGTGTTATCGACGATGAAGGGTATGCCATGCCGGTGGGCAACGGCGGCCACGGCGGCAATGTCGAGCACGTCGGAGTTCGGATTGCCGAACGTCTCGGCATATACGACCTTCGTGTTGGGGCGTATGGCAGCCTCCAGAGCCTCAAGGTCGTTGACGTTGACGATGGTGTTGGTGATGCCCTGTGTGGCCAGCGTGTGGGTGATGAGGTTGTACGACCCGCCGTAGAGATTGTCGGCAGCAACGATATGGTCGCCGGCCTGGACGATATTCTGAAGAGCATAGGTGATGGCAGCAGCGCCACTGGCAACAGCCAGACCTGCCACGCCACCTTCGAGAGCCGCTACGCGCGACTCGAAGACGCCCTGTGTGGAGTTCGTGAGACGACCGTAGATATTGCCGGCATCACGAAGGCCGAAGCGGTCGGCGGCGTGCTGAGAGTTGTGGAACACATAGCTTGTGGTCTGATAGATAGGCACGGCGCGGGAATCGGTTGCGGGGTCGGCCTGCTCCTGTCCGACATGGAGCTGAAGGGTCTCAAAGTGAAGCTTGTTCTGTGACATAGTGCTATTGTTTTTATTTATGGTTATGAATGTCCGGCGGTGTGGGGGTGCCTGAGGCGGACTCCCGTTCGGAATTGCGCTGCAAAGGTAAGGTTTTTAGGAAATATCCTCCAAATTGTTTTGACATTTCAGAAAACAACACTAACTTTGCATCGGATTGCAGAACAGCATCATCGCACACATGCCGTAAGGACGGCACTGACAGGTGATATATTCTGCAACACGACAGCAACACATTAGGCTACAACCGTTTAGACACACAAACGCACTCATCATGGAACAGTTAGACAAGACCGACATCCAGATCCTGCGCGCACTGCAGCGCAACGCCAAGCTCACCACAAAGGAGCTTGCCAAGGCCGTCAACCTCACACCTACGCCTGTCTTCGAACGCCTGAAACGCATGGAACGTCAAGGGGTTATACGCAAATACATCGCTGTGCTCGATGCGCGGAAGCTCGACCGCGCCTTCGTGGTGTTCTGCAGCGTGAAGCTCTCACACATGAACCACGACGTGGCAGTGGAATTCGCCCGACGCATCAACCTCATCAGCGAAGTGACGGAGTGCTACAACATCTCCGGCGACTACGACTACCTGCTGAAGATTAACGTCCGCGACATGTCGCAGTATCAGCAGATACTGCTCGACAAACTCGGCACCATAGAGAGCCTCGGCTCGCTGAAGAGCTCGTTCGTCATGGACGAGGTGAAGCACAACTACGGCATCTGCCTGTGAAAATGTGCACTTATTTGGCACTTCTCTTGGCCGTTCAGACTAAACTCATTATCTTTGCGCCACACCAAAGCTATCTCACCTATGAAAAGAAGACTACTCCTAAGCCTCTGCAACATGATTGTGCTATGCATGTCAGTCACCGACGCCGCAGCGCAGACACCGACATGCGACTCCGCACAGTACCTCTTCGTGACACCGGATGCATACAACGTGCCTTATCGCATACCGGCCATCACCACGACCCGCAAGGGTACCATCATCGCCGTTGCCGACCGCCGCTACTGCGGTGCCGACATCGGCTATGGACGTATTGACATCGTGGCACGAACGAGTCGCGACAACGGCCGCACATGGAGCCCCGACACCGTCATACAGCGAGGCTCAGGCATTCAGGGTGCCCACGACTGCGGATATGGCGACGCCGCCATCGTTGCCGACCGCACTTCCAACCGCGTACTCGTGATGAGCGTCACGGGCAACGTGGCATATATTAACGGTACGCGCGAGAACCCCAACCGCATAGCACGGTGGTACAGCCCCGACGGCGGACGCTCATGGACTCATGCCGACGACGTCACCGATGCCTTCTATGCCATGCTGCCCAACACGAGGACAATGTTCATCGGCAGCGGACGCCTAATGCAGAGCCGGCTGGTGCGCAAGGGCAAGTACTTCAGGGTATATTGCTCCGTGCTGACACGGACGGCGATGCCCGACGGCCGCGACGTGGCTGCCAACTACGTCATCTACACCGACGACTTCGGCGACACATGGGCCGTGCTGGGCGCGGCCGACTGCGACGGCAACGACAGCCCGTGCATCGGGGGCGACGAGCCCAAGGTGGAGGAGCTGCCCAATGGCGACGTCGTGCTGAGCTCACGCAAGCATTACGGGCGCTACTTCAACATCTTCCATTTCAACGACCTGCGCCATAACAGCGAGGACGGATGGTGGGACACATGCGTAGCGTCGCACGAGATTGACGAGGGCATCAGCGTCGGTGCCAACTCATGCAACGGAGAGATTTACCTCGTCGATGCCACGGAGAATGCCACGGGCAGAAAGGTGAAGCTCATGCTGCAGTCGCTGCCTTCCGACGACGCCCGCGCTCACGTCGGCATCTGGTATAAGGAGATAAAGGCCAATGGCTGGTATAGCCCGGCTGCCTTCGCCCACAAGTGGAAACGTGGACTCGTAGTGAGCCAGGTGGGTTCGGCATACTCCACGATGACCATTCAACGCGACGGGCGCATTGGCTTCTTCTACGAGGAAGAGCCGCAGTGGTATTCGATGGTTTATGTCCCGCTCACCATAAGCCAGATCACCAACGGGGAGTACAAATAGACATATTCAACTTTCGCAAGCTGTGAGAGAACAGTTAATCACCCCCGTAGGGGCGACACTTCCGATGGCCCGACTCTTGTGTCACCCATACGGGGCTACATATACCTAATATCCTCAGAACAGGGGTTCCGTCCTGCGGACTTCGCCCCGGCCTGTAGTCTTTCCACCCTGCGGGGTTACTCCCGAAACTTGAATAGATTAATTAAATGATTATCCGCAATCATACCACCAAAGAGACCGCAACGCGGTCTTCGCT
>CAMVIB010000031.1 GCA_947167455.1 uncultured Prevotellaceae bacterium
GCACCCCCGGTTATTGAGAGGAGACGCTTCCAGCGTCTTGGTGGTACGATTGCGCATAGAGAATTTATTAATTAACAGACAACACCTAATGTTAATATTCCTACAGCCGTAGCCCCTCGATGGCTGCTGCGGCCTGCTCATAGACGCGCTGCATCATGGATGCCGGTTCGCCGGGAGCGAAGCGTGCGAACTCGCAGTCGTCGATGGCACGCAGATAGGCGTCCACGACATCGTCGGCTACGCCCCGTGCCGCCAGACGCTCGCGCACGTTGTCCTTGGTGAGTTCGCTGACGGGAATGTTCAGTTTGTCGGCAAGATAGCCCCAGAGGGCACGCATTGTCTCCTCGTACATGGCATTGGCATCGCCGGCAGCGAGGAGTCTGCGCGCTGCCTGAAGTCGTTTCGTGGCCACCTTCCCGGCTCCGCGTCCGCGGCGTCGTGCCGTGTCGGCGTTGGCAATGGCATAGCTGCGGAAGCTGACGACGACAACCAAGAAGAGCGCCAGCAGTGCGGCATATATGCCCCAGTATCTGAGTGAACCGAGGAAGTCGCTGTCGGAAGCCTGGTAGTTGGGCGTGCCGGTCTTTATATATCTGATGTCGGAGTTGAGCAGCTCAACGTCTTCCTTGCTGTAGTTGGTGCTCACGGAGCCTCCGCCCTTGCCCTTGGCGACATCGATGGTATATGTCTCGCCGCGCAGGGTCTTGTAGGCACGGTCGGCCGGGTCGAAATATACGAACTCGGCAGCCGGCAGTGTATATTTGCCCTGATGTCGCGGCAGTGCGATATAGTCATACACCACCTGCCCCGTGGAGCCTGCTGCACTGATGCGCGTCTTCTCCTCAGTGCGCGGGTCATAGCTCTCAAAGTCCTTGGGCCATGCCACGACGGGTGCGTTCATGAGCTTCATGTTGCCGGTGCCGTTGACGGTGACGCGCAGTGTGGTGGCATCGTTGGCATTGAGGCTCTGTGGTGTTAGTGACGACTTCATGGTGAACTTGCCCACGGCTCCCGAGAAGTTGTCGGGCCTGGGTGTGGGCAGCGGATCGACCTGCAGCGTCACGGCAGGCGCCACGACGGTCTTGCGCACCTCCTCCATCATGCTGCCTCCGCCGAAGAAGATGTCGAAGGGGTCGGCGCTGCGGTTCTGCTGTATCACCGTGGCCTCGTACTTGATTTCCGGTATGGTGAGAGTGCCGGAGCGCTGTGGGAACACGACATACTGGCTCCACACCACGGTGCCGTAGTTCTTGCCGTTGAGGTGCTCCATCTTCAGCTCGGGCTGGCGCTGGCGGTCGAGTTCCTGCACGTGGAAGCCATCGAGTTCGGGCATCTTGCCTTGCATCTCGCTAACGTTGACGAGAGTGTAGAGCTTGTAGGTTAGCAGCACGGCCTCTTGCTCGAAGACGCGCTTCTTGGACGCTGTCACGGCAATGAAGATGTCCTTGCCAGTGATGCGGTCGCCGATGTTCTGCGTGTGCATGCGGTCGGGCTGTGCCGAGTGTGTCTGTCCTTGCTGCTGGCCATGCCCTGCCCCACCCTGCGGCTGTGATGCCGAGCCCGAGGGCAGAATCTTGAGATGCGGCGAGCCGGACTTCACCGTCTCTGAGCCGCTGGTCACCGTGGCTGCCGGTATGCGGAAGGTTCCGGCCTGTGCGGCACTGAGGGTGTAGGTGAAGGTGACGCTGCTGCTCGACGTCGTCTTGCCGTTGACCATCGAGAAGCTCGACTGCTGGCTGCGGCTGGGTCCGTAGAGCACGTCCACGCCCTCGAAATCGCCGACGCTGAAGTTGGAGACCTCGCTGGTGTTGACGACGTATGAGACGCGGAAGCGGTCGCCCTGCACCACCTCCGACGGGGCTTGTACGCTGACGCGCACCTGCGCTGCGACGGGCAGACATGCCACGATGAAGGTGAGTATGGGCAGAAGTATTGATGATGCCTGCGTGACCCGGGCCACGACCCGGGCTGTATGCTTATGGCTGCGCTGGTATTTCATGACTTGCTAAAGTTGTGATTGCGGATGTGTGATTACCATTGTTTCTCGAGCTGACGGCGCTGTGGCTGCTGTTGTGCCCTCTGCACCTTGTCCTGCGTCTGACGCTCTTCCTGCATGGCAGCTTTCAGCAGCTGCTCAGCATTCTCCTTCGACATCTGTGGCTGCTGTTGCTGCTGTTGTTGCTGTTGCTGCTGTTGTTGTTGCTGCTGTTGCTGTTGTTGCTGCTGGTCTTGCTTCTGCTTGTCCTCGCCCTGCTTGTCCTCCTTGTCGCTCTGCCCGCCATCCTGCTGTTGGTTTTGCAGCTGATGCTGACAGAGAGCGAGGTTGTAGCGCGTCTCATCGTCATTGGGATTGCGGCGCAGGGCGTTCTTATAGCAGTCTATGGCCTCGGCAAACTGCTTCTGGCTCTGCATGATGACCCCCATGTTGTGGTAGATTTGTGCAGCACGGAGCTTGTTGGGCTGCATGGCGGCCGCCTGCTCATAGTGTTTCATGGCCTCCTTGGGCTGCCCTTGCATGAGCAGCGCCGTGCCGAGGTTGTAGAGGGCCTCGGGGTTGCGGCTGTTGGCCTCTGCCGCTTTCTGATACTCCACCTGAGCCTTTGTGTAGAGCGTATCGGCAAAGAGGCGGTTGCCGCGCCGCACATGGTCGCGGTCGTGCTCACGTCCCTGAGCAGGGATGGTCACAGCCATCGCCATGAGCAGCAGTGCTGCCGTGCCGACATTGCGCTGACGGAAGAGGCGGAAGCGGCTGAGGTACCTGTTGCGACGGGCCAGCAGCATGACGTCGAGCAGGAGCAGGGCGAGGGCTATCCATGCGAAGTCGCGGTTGTGCTCGTTGTATTCGCTGTAGGCATGCGTCTCCATCTCGGCCTTTGCCAGCTTGTCAACATATCCGAAAAGTGCCGACTGTGCCGACGAGCTGTTATCGACATAGATGTATGCCCCGCCGCCGGCCTGTGCTATCTGTCGGCACATGTCCTCGTTGAGGCGCGTGACGACGGTGTTGCCGCTGTTGTCGGTGATGAAACGGTTTGTGCCGGGGATGGGAATGGGACTGCCGTCGGGCGACCCTACGCCGAGGACATAGACGCGCAGACCCTTCTTGGCGGCCTCGCGTGCTGCCTCGACGGCACCGCCCTCGTTGTCCTCGCCGTCGGTGATGACGAAGATGGCGCGTCCCACACCTTCCTGCTGTGTGAAGCTACGTGATGCCATGTCTATGGCACGCGCGATGTCGGTGCCTTGCACGGCAATGAGGTCTGGCGAAATCTGGTCGAGGAACATCTTGGCCGACACGTAGTCGCTGGTGATTGGCAGCTGCACGAAGGCATCGCCAGCATAGACGATGAGTCCTACCTTGTCGTCGGTCATGCTGTTGACGAGGCTGTTGATGAGCAGTTTGGACTTGTCGAGACGGCTTGGCGACACATCTTGTGCGAGCATAGAGTTACTGACGTCGAGCGCAATGATGGCCTCTATGCCTCGACGTGTGCGTGTGTCGAGCTTGGTGCCGAACTGTGGGCGTGCCAGACATACTATCATGGCCGCCAGTGCCGACGTGACGAGCCAGAACTTGACCTCGTGGCGCCAAGGCGATACATCGGGCATGAGGTCGCGCAGCAACTCCGGGTCGCCATAGCGGCGCAGTCGCCGGCGTCGCAGCATGGCTGTGGCATAGTGGAGCGCCGCCAAAAGTGGTATCAGCGCGAGGGCATATAGGAATAATGGGCTTTCGAAGCGGAACATGGTGTGTGATTTAACGTTTATACTAATGTGTGACGTGCCTCCGACGGCATCATGGTATCTTCTTAAGGACTGTCTCCTTCAGCAGGAGTTCGAGCAGAAGAGCCAGACATGCTATGGCGGCGAAGATGAAGAATGCTTCATAGCGACGGCTGTACTGGCGTACGTTCATCTTCGTCTTCTCGAGCTTGTCGATCTGCTGATACACCTCACGCAGCTTGGCATTGTTGGTGGCACGGTAGTACTCGCCGTCGGTGCCCGTGGCAATAGCCTGAAGTGTGCGTTCGTCGATTTCCACGGGAATGTTGAGGTACTCAATGTGGCCTCCCACGTTCATGGGATAACGTGCCGTGCCGTTGGTGCCCACGCCGATGGTATAGACACGTATGCCGAAGCTCTTGGCAATCTCGGCTGCCGTCTGCGGCGATATGTCGCCTGCGTTGTTGGAGCCGTCGGTGAGCAGGATGATGACCTTGGACTTGGCCTTGGAGTCCTTGAGGCGTGAGATGGCGTTGGCAAGCCCCATGCCGATGGCAGTGCCGTCGCTGATGAGTCCGTTCTGAACCATGTTGCAGTCGAGACCTTCGAAGAGGTTTATGAGCACTACGTGGTCGGTGGTCATGGGACACTGGGTGTAGCTCTCTCCTGCAAAGATGGTGAGGCCGATATTGTCGTTGGGACGTCCGGCGATAAATTCTGATGCCACCTTCTTGGCCGCCTCGAGGCGGTTTGGGCGCAGGTCTTCGGCAAGCATCGACGTACTGACATCCACGGCGAGCATGATGTCTATGCCCTCGACACTGCGGTCGCTCCACGAGTTGCTCGTCTGCGGACGTGCCAGCACGATGACAATCATCGTGAAAGCCAGCAGGCGCAGGAGGAAGGGAGCATGCACCAGTGCCGTCCGCCATGTGCCGCGCACGTTGCGGAATGCCGATGTCGATGACACCTGCAATGTGGAGTCTATGGAGTGATGCCGCATGACGTACCATATTATATAAGGTACAGCCAGCAGCAACAGCAGTAGCAGATATGGATATGCGAGTTGCACGGGAGATAAGGGTTTAGGAGTTTACGAGATTTTGGTTTTAAGTTTGTGAGGGTTCGAGTTGTTGAAGAGCTTTGTAGGCTTAATGTCGTGTAGCCTCGCGTCTTAACGCAGGAGGTCGAAGAGCAAGTATGCGAGGTAGATGAGCAATGCCGTCACGGCAAGCGACAGCACGGCGATGGTGATGCGCATGGCGAGTGTGCGGTTGCGGCTCTGCTTCTCCTCCACGGTGATTTCCTCCTCCACGGGCTTGGCATTGGGGTCGGCCTCGACCTTGGTGTTGTTGATGAAGTCGATGGCGCTGACGAGGTTGGCATCGTTCTCGTTCATCATCGTGGTCCACTTGGCGAACTTCACGAGGTCGGCCGTCTCAAAGAGCTGACGCAGCTCGGCGAGGGCCTGCTCGTCCTGCTCGTGCAGCAGTCGGTTGATGATCTCGGTGGATGTCATCTCCATGGCATTGAAGCCATAGCGCTCCTTGATGTAATTGCGCAGGGTGTCGGTGAGCTCGGTGTAGTACTCCTTGGAATCCTCCTCGGCCCAGCGTTTCTCTACCTTCAGGCGCTCTATCTGCTCCATGGCCACCTGGTGGGGCGGCAGCTTCGGTGCGCGGCGTATGATGCGTATGATGGGTTTGTTCTGATATGCCCTGAGGGCAACATAGGCCAGCACCACCGCCATCACGAAGAGAAGGATGGAGAGCCAGAATATATCGCTCCAGTCGGCCCACGAGAAGGGATTGTCCTGCACGCTCTTCGGCGGGAAATATTGGTCGAGATGCATGGTGTCCACCGGCACGGTGACGACCTTCAGCGCCAGCGACTTGGAGAGGATGGTGTCGCCGTCAACGACGGCAGCGAATGGCGGCAGTGCCACGAGTGCCGAGTCGAAGGCGGTGATGGTCCACCGCTCGGTGACCTGCATGCGCTTGCCGTCATCGAGCAATGCTGTGTCCGATCCGATCTTTTCTACTATCTCCACGCCTCCGTAGAGGGGTTGGTACTGCTGGTAGGCTGGCAGCTGCAGGCGTTGGTCGCGCCCGCACACAGCTTCCAAGGTGAGCTCTCGCTGCTGGCCGATGAGCATCACCACGGTGTCTATGCGTGCCTCGAAGGTGACTTGTGCGGAGGCAGTGGCACACGTGGCTGCCATCACCATGACGGCCATCCACATGCGACTTACCAGCGCATCACACGAAAACTTGTACATTACTGTTGAGTGCATCTGCTGGATTAATGGTTGTCTAAGTACGTTGTGCGAAGAGCGACCTCAGCGCCGCAACATAGTCTTGGTCTGTGCGCACGCTGACATGATCCACTCCGGCACGTGTGAAGGTGTCTGTGAGCATCGCCGAGCGTGTGCGCCACCATTCGGCCTGTGCACGCCTCACGGCCTTCGACGATGTGTCAACCCACTGCACATGGCCCGTCTCGGCATCGCGCACGCGCATAAGCCCCACGTCAGGCAACTCGGCTATGCGACGGTCATAGACTTGAACGGCCACGACGTCGTGCTTGCGATTGGCGATGGTGAGGGTCTGGCGGAAGTCCTTCTCGTCGATGAAGTCGGAGAGGATGAAACACGTGCAGCGCCGCTTGATGACCTGCGTGAGGTACTCCACGGCCTGGCGGATGTCGGTGCGTCGGCTCTCGGGACGGAAGTCAATGAGTTCGCGTATGATGTAAAGGATGTGCTTTCGGCCTTTCTTGGGAGGGATGAACTTCTCTATACGGTCTGAGAAGAAGATGACGCCAATCTTGTCGTTGTTCTGTATGGCACTGAAAGCCAGCGTGGCGGCAATCTCGGTCTGCATCTGACGCTTGGTCTGCACGGCGGTGCCGAAGTCGAGACTCGCGCTGACGTCAACGAGGAGCATCACTGTGAGCTCGCGCTCCTCCTCGAACACCTTCACAAAGGGTCGGTTGAAGCGCGCCGTGACATTCCACTCGATGTCGCGAATGTCATCGCCGTACATATATTCCCTGACCTCAGAGAACGCCATGCCACGACCTTTGAAGGCTGAGTGGTACTCGCCGGCAAAGATGTTGTTGGAGAGGCCGCGTGTCTTGATCTCTATCTGTCGGACACGCCTGAGTATCTCTGATGTTTCCAATTGTCTGTGTGTGTGATTGATGAAAACCGTCTGAAAGTCTTAATCAGGGCACTTCGACCTGGTTGATGATTTTGCTCACTATCTCCTCCGACGAGACATTGTTGGCCTCCGCCTCGTAGGTGAGCCCGATGCGGTGGCGCAGCACATCGTGGGCCACGGCGCGCACGTCCTCGGGGATTACGTAGCCACGACGCTTGATGAAGGCGTAGGCCCTGGCTGCCAAGGCCAGATTGATGCTGGCACGCGGCGAACCGCCGAACTCTATGTAGTCCTTCAGCTGCTTCAAGTTGTACTTGTCGGGATAGCGTGTAGCGAAAACGATATCAGCAATATATTGTTCTATCTTCTCGTCGAGATACACCTCGCGCACCACCTTGCGGGCCTCAATAATCTCGTTGGTAGAGAGTACGGGCCTCACCGCCTTGCGCTCGCCGGTGATGTTCTGGCGGATGATGCGTTTCTCCTCGTCGAGCTTCGGATAGTCGATGACGACCTTGAGCATAAAACGGTCCACCTGTGCCTCGGGCAGCGGGTATGTACCCTCCTGCTCGATGGGGTTCTGCGTGGCAAGCACGAGGAAAGGCGATGGCAGCTGGAAGGTCTGCTTGCCGATGGTGACTTCTCGTTCCTGCATGGCTTCGAGCAGTGCGCTCTGCACCTTAGCCGGGGCACGGTTTATCTCGTCGGCAAGGACGAAGTTGGCAAAGACAGGGCCTTGCTCTACGGTGAACTTCTCGTCGCGCTGTGAATAGACCATTGTGCCGGTGACGTCGGCAGGTAGGAGGTCGGGGGTGAACTGTATGCGGCTGAACTTAGCGTCGATGAGCTGAGCCAGCGTCTTGATGGCCAGGGTCTTGGCCAGGCCGGGCACACCTTCGAGCAGCACGTGTCCGTCAGAGAGCAGGCCTATGAGCAGCGATTCCACGAGGTGGCGCTGGCCTACGATGACCTGGTCCATGCCGGTCATCAGGTTTGTTACGAATGAACTCTGGCGCTCGATGCGCTCGTTGAGTTCGCGAATGTCAATTGATTCTGCCATATAATGTTTTTGTTTGAAGTTTTAATTCGTTATGTCTGAAGCCAGAACCCTCGTGGGGAAAGGCTTTGGTGATGCACGTGTAGTTATTTCTTGCGCAGCTTCGGGATCTGTAGCTCCTTATCTACAGGCACTATGTCTGGGTTGCTGATGCCGTTCATCAGACAGATATAGTTCACGAAGTTCTTGCTTTTGTAGTATTTCAGGGAGATGTTGAGTAGCGTCTTGCCAGGCCTCATGACTTCCGTACCCTCGACGCCGATGATTTCATACTCCCCGCCCTCGAGCTGGGGGTACATGGCTGCGGCATCGGCAGCTGCGGCAGCGGCAGCTGCTGTCTCTGCCGACTTGGCACCTGCGGCCGTCTGCTTGGCATCGGAGGACGTCTGCTTGGCATCGGAGGACGTCTGCTTGGCATCGGAGGCCCTCTGCTTGGCATCAGAGGACGTCTGCTTGGCATCGGAGGACGTCTGCTTGGCATCAGCGGCCGTCTGTGTTGCAGGAGCATCAGCAGTCGATGTCGCTGCTGTAGCAGATGTCTCGGCGGGACGGGCTGTGGCCTCGCTATTGTCGTGCGTCTGCTGTACCTTCCGCCCCACACGCTGTTCGTTCTCGCGCTCGAGCGACACACGTGCCGGCTCGTGCGATAGGATGTCTGACAGAGTCAGTGGATGGATGTAAGACCCTATGACATAGCCTGCTGCGAGACCTATTAAGGCAAAGAGCAGATACAGCCATCGGCTGTCGCGGCGATGACGGTTGTCACTGTCGCGCACGTATTCTGCGCTTTCCACGATCTTGGCGTGTTGCACGACATTGGCATGGCCGACGTTGGTCTGTGAGTCGGCATCGTCGGCATCATTAGGCTCCGCCAACGGCAGTATCGCAGGCGACTCGTTTTCTGCATCGTCGTCATGTTCTGTCTCATAGTCTTGACTCTTGTCGGCATCATCGTCACTGATGTCAACGTCTGGCTCATCGGGGGCGTAGAGCTCGTCGTCGGTGTCTGGCTCGTCGTCTGGCTCAGCCTCTACATCATCAGACTCCAGCTCATTGTCGTCGTCTGATTCCGGCTCGTTGTCGATGTCATCCTCCGGCTCGTCATCGGCAGGGAGGCCTTCGTCGTCGCCGTCGCGGGATTCGTCGGCCGTTGCGCCTTCAACGTTCCCGGTGCTGCTGACGTCGTCTGTGTCGCCGTTTGCCATCAATATTTCAGCATCGGCCACGGCTATGCCATGATCTACGTCGGCAGCAGTGTCTGAAGCCGCCGACGTCTCATTCTCATTGATAGGCTCCGGCTCATCGACAGACTCCGGCTCATCTACGGCCTCCATAATGGCGAGGTCAACGCCATCGTTGAGCTCCACGGTCTGGAAGTCGGCAAACGGACGGTTCACGGCATCGCGCAACACAGGGTCGGGCGTGAAGGTGACTTTGGAATGTCCCGCTATGACATAGCGTTCGCCAGTTACCACCTTGACGCTCTCACGTGGTTCGACATCCACGAGCTTGAAAGTGCCGAGACCGCGCACCTTCACAATCTTGTCGGTCAGCAGGCTCGCACGGACGACGTCGAAGAACTTGCCGACAAACTGCTCGGCCTCACCGACAGAGAGTGTGGAATGGTCGCTGAGCGAGGTGGCAAGATGTATCAGGAATGTCTTGTTGTCGGATGTCATGACAGCCCTCCTTTCTCAACATCATCTTTCAATGTCTGGCTGGGTCTGAAGTTGACAGTAAGCTTCGGCGGGGACATAAGGCGCTGACCCGTAGCGGGGTTAACGAAGATGCGTTCAAGCTTTTTCTTAACATCGAAGATACCGAAGTTCGCGATGGCAACAGGTGTGCCGTCTTCGAGCTGTGATGATATTTCGCTCACGAGTGCATCCACCAACTGCTGTGTCACGCGGGTGGTGAAGCCACTCTTACGTGCGAGGTCTGAGATGAAGTCTTTGTTGTTCATGTGTGTATCTTACGATGTGTGAAGCTGTGACTGAAACTACTGGCAAGGTGAGGCATAGAGGTCGAAGTCATCGGCCATGCCATCTATGTGTACGGTATGGAACTGACCTGCATGCCAGCCGGGTGCCTGGCTTATGGGTATGAGCACCTCGGGGTCAACCTCCGGCGAGTCGTACTGCGTGCGCCCCACGAGGTAGTCGCCCTCACGACGGTCTATGACGACGAGCATCTGCTGTCCCACTTTCTGCTCCTGCACGTCGGCCGAGATGCGTTGCTGCAGACGCATGAGGCGCGAGAGGCGGGTCTGCTTGACATCGTCGGGGATGTCGTCGGCATAGTGTGAAGCGCTGTAAGTGCCTTCCTCCTCGCTGTAGGCAAAGGCTCCCATGCGCTCGAAGCGTGCCCAGCGCACGAAGTCCATGAGTTGCTCGAAGGAGGCGTCGTCCTCGCCGGGATGCCCCACCATCAGTGTCGTACGGAGGTGTATGCCAGGCATTTCGCGTCTTACACGCTCTATGAAGTCTCGTGTCTCACTGGACGTGATGTTGCGTCGCATGGCAGTAAGCACGGGGTCGGCGATATGCTGCAGGGCGATGTCTATGTAGCGGCAGACGTTAGGGTGGCGACGCATGACGTCGAACAGCTCCCAGGGGAAGTCTGCAGGATAGGCGTAGTGGAGTCGTATCCATCGTACGCCCTCTATCTCGGCCATACGGTCGATGAGTTCTGGCAGGGCGCGGCGATGGTAGAGGTCAACGCCGTAGAACGTCAGTTCCTGGGCTATGACCTGGAACTCGCTCACGCCCTGTGCCACCAGGGCGCGCACCTCGGCCAGGATGTCCTCGATGGTGCGGCTCACGTGGTGGCCCGTGATGAGAGGTATTGCGCAGTAGGAGCAATGACGGTCGCAGCCCTCAGAGATCTTGATGTAGGCGTAGTGGGCTGGCGTCGTCAGCGTGCGCCCCGGCATCAGTGTTTCGTCGTAGGCATGCCCCAAGTCGGCAAGGAGTCGTGGCCAGTCGAACTTGCCATACCAACCGTCAACCTCGGGAATCTCTGCGGGCAGCTCCTTGCGGTAACGCTCTGACAGGCAGCCCATGACATAGAGGCGTCGCAACGACCCCTCGGCCTTGCGACGGCCCTGTCGGAGAATGACATCGATGCTCTCCTCCTTGGCATCGCCGATGAATCCGCAGGTGTTCACCACGCAGATGTCGCCATCGGTGACATCGGCATCGTGAGCCACGTCAAAGCCGGCATGTCTGAGCTGGCTGATGAGCTTCTCAGAATCTACGAGATTCTTGGAACATCCGAGGGTTATTATGTCAACCTTGTTGTGCTTCATAGCTTACGGCCTCCGAACAGCGAGTCAACGAAGTCGCGACGGTTGAAGGGCTGCAAGTCCTCCATGCCTTCGCCGAGGCCAATGTAACGCACTGGAATCTTAAACTGGTCGGAGATGCCTATCACCACACCACCCTTGGCCGTGCCGTCGAGCTTGGTGATGGCCATGCTGGTGACATCGGTGGCGGCAGTGAACTGCTTGGCCTGCTCGAAGGCATTCTGACCTGTGGAGCCGTCGAGCACCAACATCACGTCATGGGGTGCATCGGGTACCACCTTCTGCATCACACGTTTGATCTTCGAGAGTTCGTCCATCAGCCCGCGCTTGTTGTGCAGACGGCCCGCGGTATCTATGAGCACGACATCTACGTCGTTGGCCACGGCGCTGGAGAGGGTGTCGAAAGCCACGCTGGCAGGGTCGCTGCCCATCTGCTGTCTGACGACAGGCACGCCGACACGCTCGCCCCAGATAACAATCTGCTCTACGGCAGCGGCACGGAAAGTGTCGGCAGCGCCGAGCATCACTTTCATGCCCGCCTGACGGAACTGGTAGGCCAGCTTGCCGATAGTGGTGGTCTTGCCGACGCCGTTCACACCCACGACCATGATGACGTATGGCTTCTTGCCCTCAGGGATCTGGAAGCCCTCAGTGTCGGAAGTGTTGTTCTCGGTGAGCAAAGAAGCAATCTCGTCGCGCAGGATGTTATTCAACTCATTGGTGCTGACGTATTTGTCGCGCTCCACGCGAGCCTCGATGCGCTTGATGATGTTGAGAGTCGTGTCAACGCCGACATCGCTCGTCACAAGGACTTCCTCAAGCTCGTCGAGAACATCGTCATCAACCTTGCTCTTACCTGCCACGGCACGAGCGAGCTTGCCAAAGAATGATTCTTTGGTCTTCTCGAGGCCGCGGTCGAGATTTTCCTTTTGTTCCTGTTTGTTGCGTGAAAAGAAACTGAAAAGACCCATGTGTGGTGTAACTTTGATTTTTTTGCGTGCAAATTTACTCATTTCCCACGAAACCCATGACTTTCGTACGCGATAATTAATATATATTAGGTAAAAATATCTAAAACGCCATACCTGCATACTGTCAGCGTGCAGGGGGTGACAGCCATGTCCCCGGTCGGGCCGAAACAATCCCCTAGGGTAGTTAGCAAACTCCCCTAGGCGAGTTTTATAACTCCCCTAGGCGAGTTAGCAAACTCCCCTAGGGGCTTTGGCAGGCATCCCCAGACGTGTCGGCGGACTCGACCAGACCTGTCGGCGGACATCCCCACGGCCGTGAGACACATCCACTGGGCGCTGGCCGTCGTAGCCCGCGAGACGCACAAAAAAACCTCCCTGCACCATGTCGGCACAGAGAGGCATATAAGTCTCATTCATCTTCCCGAGAGGGAAGGCATAAGCAAGTGGAGGGTTTACTTCTTAAAGAAATCCTGGACGGCCTCGTTGGGAACCATCTGCTCGTTGAATGTGTAGCTGCCCTTCTCGGTCTTGACCATCTTGATGACCTTGGTGTAGCTGCGGCCATCGGTCTTACCGGTCTGCAGGGTAGCGACTGTTTTCTTTGCCATTGTACTTCTGCGTTAAAGGGTTATTACTTGATTTCCTTATGAACAGTCATGCGCTTGAGGATGGGGTTGTACTTCTTCAGCTCCAGACGCTCGGGCGTATTCTTTCTGTTCTTGGTGGTGATATAGCGGGAAGTGCCGGGGAGTCCACTCTCCTTCATTTCTGTGCATTCGAGAATCACTTGGACTCGGTTGCCTTTAGCTTTCTTTGCCATTGTTGTGTTTTTGCTTTAGTCGTTTTAGCCTGTTACTTAGATAAAGGACTACAAGTAGCCGTTAGCGGCAGCACGCTTAATGGCTGCATCGAGGCCGATCTTGTTAATGAGGCGCAGTCCGGCAGCCGAGATAGTGAGGTTGATCCACTCATCCTCCTCCACCCAGTAGAACTTCTTTGTGAAGAGGTTCACGTCGAAGACGCGCTTAGTACGGCGCTTAGAGTGCGACACGTTGTTGCCGTGAAGCGCCTTTTTTCCGGTGATTTGACAAATCTTAGACATTTCAATCTTTCCTTTTTGTAACTTCCAAAGTTAATGCTTCTTCCAAACAGCGTGCAAAGGTAGTGCATTCTTTTGGATTATGCAAAGCTTTTGTGAGAAAAAACTTTATTTTTTATCTTTTTCACGTTTCCGTGGTATAGAGAAGCTCCTAATATGGCATGGCATCACCATTTTGAGGCTTACCGAAGCATGTCGGCATGGCATATGGCATTAGTGATTTGATCACTGCTCGGCATTCTCCTCGGGAGGGAAGTCGGCACTGAGGCGCTCACGCAGCAGCTGCATGGCAGCCATGGTGGCGTGCTGAAGGTTAACCTCGCGACCCTCGTCGCCTGTGAGTTTCACGGTGTCGATGTTGCCGGCACGTCCTGCCGCAATCCAAATGGTGCCGACGGGGGCCTCGGGTCCGCAGCCGGGACCGGCATAGCCCGACACGGCCACGGCATAGTCCGACCCCATGTGACCTATCGCACCGTCCACCATGGCACGCACCACCTGCTCGCTCACAGGACCGTACTCCTGCAACATGTCGGCCGGCACGCCCAGGAGCTGCGTCTTCAGGTCGTTGATGTAGGTGACGACGCCGCCACGGAAGTAGGTGCTCGCACCGGGAAGGGCGGCAATAGCCGATGCCACGAGGCCGGCGGTGCAACTCTCGGCTGTGGTGACGGTCTTGCCGTTGCGCCACAGATATTCGCTGATTTGTCTGCTTAATACTTTTATCTGAACGTTCATCGGAGCATTTGCTATTTGACGATTTGCTTTATATTATTAAGAATTTGCCGTCGCGGGTGCACTCACAGGGCCACGCGGCTGTAAGCAGGTGCCTCCATGGGGCAGAAGTCGTGGTCGCGGTATTTGAAGTAGCCCGTGATGGCTATCATGGCGGCATTGTCGGTGGTGAATCCGAACTTGGGGATGTACACCGTCCAGCCGAAGCGTCGTGCGTGGTCGAGGAAGGCATTGCGCAGACCCGTGTTGGCACTTACGCCACCAGCCACAGCGACATGTTTGATCTTCAGCGCCTTGGCAGCGCGACGCAGCTTGTTCATGAGGATATCTACCACGGTGTGTTCGAGCGATGCCGCGAGGTCGGCCTTGTGGTGCTCTACGAAGTCGGGGTCGCTCAGCAGCCAGTCGCGCAGCGAGTAGAGGAACGATGTCTTCAGGCCGCTGAAGCTGTAGTCGTAGCCGGGGATGGAGGGTCGTGCGAAGTGGTAGGCTTCGGGGTTGCCCTGACGCGCCAGACGGTCTATGATTGGTCCGCCGGGATAGCCGAGCCCCATCACTTTCGAGCATTTGTCGATGGCCTCGCCAGCGGCATCATCGATGGTCTGACCGATGATTTCCATGTCGTTGTATGCCCTGACGAGAACGATCTGCGAGTTGCCGCCGCTGACGAGCAGGCATAGAAAGGGGAACGGTGGCTGTTGCTGAACCTGTTCTTTCTCTCTTATGAAGTGGGCCAGCACATGCCCCTGCAGGTGGTTGACGTCTATCATGGGAATGCCGAGCGCTGCCGCCATACCCTTGGCGAAACTCACGCCGACGAGCAGAGACCCCATGAGTCCGGGGCCGCGCGTGAAGGCTATGGCAGAAAGTTCCTCGCGGGCTACGCCGGCACGCTTCAGCGCCTGATCTACCACCGGCACGATATTCTGCTGGTGGGCTCGCGAGGCGAGCTCGGGCACGACGCCGCCGTAGGCCTCATGCACAGCCTGCGAGGCCGTGACGTTGGAGAGCAGCACGCCGTCGCGTATGACGGCGGCACTGGTGTCGTCGCAAGAGGACTCTATGCCGAGGATGACGACAGGCTTACCGTCAGCCCCGCCATCTACGGAGGGGGGAGTCTGTCGTGATGTTTCTTTGTCTGACATATAGATAGTTCATTTAAAGTCGGTTCTGAAAATAGGACTTGGCAGCCGTCAGTGTGTGAGCACCTCCACACCATGGTCGGTCATCACGAAGGTATGCTCCCACTGAGCCGAGGGCAGTTCATCCTCGCTGACAACGGTCCATCCGTCATCCTCGTCAACGAAGACCTCCCACGTACCCATATTAATCATGGGTTCGATGGTGAACACCATGCCTGGCACGAGGAGCATGCCGTGCCCGCGCTTGCCATAGTGGTCAACATCGGGGTCCTCATGGAAGGCGAGTCCCACCCCGTGGCCACAGAGGTCGCGCACCACGGAGAACCCGTTCTTGTGGGCATGATTGGCGATGGCGTGACCTATGTCGCCGACATAGACGTACGGTTGCGAACATACCTCCTGCCCTATCTTCAGGCACTGCCACGCCACATCGACAAGCTTCTGACGCTGCGGGTCTGTCTTTCCACCCACGACGTACATACGCGAGGCGTCGGCGTAGTAGCCGTCGAGGATTGTGGTGCAGTCAACATTGACGATGTCGCCCTCCTCAAGTATCTCAAATTCATTGGGTATGCCATGGCACACCACCTCGTTGACGCTCGTGCAGCACGAGCGCGGAAAGCCATCATAGCCCAGAGGGGCAGGCTGCGCGCCGTGGGCGATGGTATAGTCATAGACGAAGTTGTCTATCTCGAGTGTAGAGATGCCGGGCTTGATGCGCTCGCCCACGAGGTCGAGGATAGCGGTGTTGATGACGCCGGCGCGGCGTATGCCCTCTATCTGCTCGGGGGTCTTGATGAGTTCACGTGTAGGCACGAGCTTACCCCTCTGCTCGGCCTCGAGGATGCGGCGGTCCATGTCGGTGAGCTCGCATCCGGGGATGATTCTCCAGTGGTTCTTTTTTTTCTTACCCATAATGCGGGCGCAAAGATAATAAAAAGTTTGCTGTCTAAGGGTTAAATATACAAAGTTTTTGACTCTCGCCCGGCATTTATTGCCGTGGCGTACTCTTGTGCACGCTGGAAAGCCATAAGGCTGCGGCGGTGACAACGCCGTTGAGCAGTAGCAGCTCATAGCCGAAATGGTAGTCGAACATCGCTGCGGCAATGGCAGAGAGGGCATAGCATACCATGGGCGAGGCAACGCATATCAGCGGCACTGCCCACGGGCGCGGACGCAGGTTGCGTGTGCAGAGTCCGAGTCCGAACATGCCCAGCAGAGGACCGTAGGTGTATGAGGCCACGACATAGACGGCGTTGATGACACTGCCCGTGCCTGCAGCCTGGAAGAGCATCACCAACAGCCACAGCACAACGGCTACGCCGATGTGAACGCGGCGGCGCAGGCGCTCGTCGGAAGGACGGTGCATGATGTCGATGGTCACCGATGTGGTGAGGGCTGTAAGTGCACTGTCGGCACTCGACAGCGCTGCCGCCGTTACTCCCACCACGAAGCATATCTTAGCGGCCTCGCCGAGATGGCCTCCGCCGACGAGCGTCGGCAGCAACTGGTCGGACGCTGACGGCAGGGCTATGGCATGTGTGGCGGCGAAGTCGTACAACAGTACGCCGAGGACGAGAAACAGCAGATTGACAGGTACATACATCAGGCCATTGACAATCATGTTCTTCTGTGCCTGATGCAGGGTGCGACAGGTAAGGTTCTTCTGCATCATGTCCTGGTCGAGCCCTGTCATGACAACAACGATGAAGGCACCGCTGAGAAATTGCTTTGCGAAATGACGGGGCGACGCCCAGTCGTCGAACACGAAGATGCGGCTCATGGGGCTGTCAGCCACGCGATGCCATGCCTCGGCAAGAGTGAAGCCATCGGCAGTGACCACGGCTCTCACTATGAGCAGCAACGCCGTGAGCAGAACGAGCGTCTGGACACAGTCTGTCCACACCAGTGTGCGTATGCCTCCACGACGTGTGTAGAGCCAGATGAAGGCGAGTGTAAGGGCCGCCGTCACGCCAAAAGGCACACCATACTGCCCTGCCAGCATGGAGTGCAGGATCACGCACACGAGGAAGAGTCGCACGCCGGCTCCAGCCAGTTTAGACACCACGAAGCAGGCGGCTCCGCTGTGGTATGCTGTAAGTCCGAAGCGCTGGCTGAGGAAGGAGTAGATTGACGGCAGCTGCAGACGGTAATATACCGGCAGCAGCACCATCGCCACGGCCACATAGCCGGGTATGAACCCTAAGCACATCTGCATATAGGTCATGCCGGCATCGCCCACCATGCCCGGCACGCTGACGAAGGTGACACCGCTCAACGATGCTCCCAACATGCCGAAAGCGACGGCCCACCAGGGCGACCGTCGCTCTCCTGCGAAAAATGTGTCGTTTGTGGCCTTGCCAGACGTGAAGCGCGAGATGGCCAGCAACACGCCGATGTAGGCCGCAGTGATAATCCAAGCCATCAGATTACGGACAGGCCTGCTGTGTCATCGTCATCATCGTCCTTGACATCGGCCTCCGGAGCATAGCTCGAGTAGAAGGTCTCATCGTCGGTGGGCACCTCATCAACCTCGTCCTCATCACGCTCGGCTTCTTCGAGCTTGCGGAGCTCCTCGTCCTCGTCTTCGTCACTGCGCACGCGGTTGCCGTCCTCGTCATAGTCACTGTCGGAGATGAAGCGCAGCTTGACGGCAGGAGCCTTCTTCTTGGCAAAGATGGCCTCTATCCATGTGCCCTTCTCAATCTCAAGCACGTCGAAGCCGTCTTCAACCTTCTTGGCAAGAGTGCCGCCGGGAGCGTGGATGCGCGATGCCGGAAGCGTGGTGGTGGATATCTCGAAACCGCTCTCTATGATGTCTTTCATGGCCAGGGGTATGCTGTCCCACCCGCCGCCGAAGTTGCGCGAGATGAGCTCCAGCACCATGGCCGCCGTCACGTGGCGGATGTTCTCGTAGCTGAGGTCGTTGAGCTGGCTGATGGTGCGACGACGAATGGCAACGATGCCCTTCTTGGGGTCGGTGCGGGCAAAGGTCGTCCATTCTCCACCCGAGTACTTGGCACTCTCACGCTCGTCGCCGCCGTCGAAGTGCACGACCTCGAAAGCCAGGCGGATGATGTTCAGAAGCTTCTCCTCGTAGGGGGGAAAACTCTCTTCTGAACGTTCCTTCTCCCACAGCTGCACAATAACATCGGCAGACATGTCCCAGATGTTGCTCGCGTTAATGTCGAGGATGGAATCCATGATTTCTTCTTTCTGCTTTGCCATAATGTCATATATAATAATAATGTTTGCGCATACGCGTGCGCGAGGCTGTCACGACCCCACGTATTGCGGCGCAAAGATAATGAAAAGTTTCCGCTTTAGACTGCAATGTGCAAGTTTTTTCACTTTTTCTTTATTTTTTACGCCAAAATGTCCTAACTTTGCACCCCAGTTATGAATACGACGTCGGTTTATCTCGAAAGAGCTGTCACACAGTTTGCCAGTCTGCCAGGCATAGGCCGCAAGACGGCAATGCGCCTCGTGCTGCATCTGCTGCGACGCGAGCGTGCTGACATGGAGGCTTTCGCCTCCACCATCAGCGAGCTTGCCGCCAACGTGCGCTACTGCAGCGTATGCCACAACCTCTCCGACGAGTCGCTGTGCCCCATCTGTGCTTCGACGGGGCGCGACCACACTACGGTGTGTGTCGTGGAGAACGTGCAGGACGTGATGGCCATCGAGGCGACACAGCAGTACAATGGCGTATATCACGTGCTCGGAGGGGTGATATCGCCTATGGACGGCATAGGGCCTCAGGACTTGGAGATAGAGAGTCTCGTGGAACGGGTGAAGGCCAACGACCTGCGCGAACTCATCTTCGCGCTGAGCCCTACCATGGAGGGCGACACGACGGCCTTCTACATATTCCGCCGACTGCCGGACATCAACATCCCTGTGACGACGCTGGCACGCGGCGTGGCACAGAACGACCAGCTGCAATATACCGACGAACTAACCCTCGGACGTAGCCTCGTGGAGCGACGTCCATTCACCAATCAACACTAATGACAAACCCCACACGCTTCCTACGCATACTCTTTTCAGCGACACTGCTGACACCGTTGGCTTTCATCGCCATCAACGAGACAAACATGCTGACAATAGAACCCGTCACCGACGAGGGCATACGCTACATTGTGAACATCATTGCCGTGGCACTGACACTGGCATGCATTCCGATGGCCCTGCGCCTGTTCACGATGCCAAAACCGCGACGACAGGGAGCGGCATCCGTCAATGGCTACGTTAGATGGGCTGCCATACGCATCGCACTGCTGGCAGTGCCGCTCTTCTACGACGTGGTAACCTACTACTGTCTCGGACACTACGCTACATGTGGATGGATGGCTATGATGGTGGCTGTGATGTTCTTGTTCGTGTGGCCGTCGGACGGACGCATGCGCTACGAACGCGAGACGGCTTATCCGCAAGACGAACAGTAAAAAAGCCTCCACGACACCGCAGCATGAAACTATCTATCGTCATTGTCAGCTACAACGTCTGCCACTACCTCTTGCAGTGCCTCGACTCCGTAGAACGTGCCACACTGGGCATACAGACGGAGGTGTGGGTTGTTGACAACGCCTCGACCGACGACAGCGTGGCCATGGTGAGACGCCACTACCCTGGCACACTCGTCATCGCCAACCGCGAGAACGTAGGTTTCGCCAAAGCCAACAATATGGCACTCCGCCAAGCCACAGGCGACTACACCCTGCTGCTGAACCCAGACACCATTGTCGCAGAATCCACGCTTCACAAGTGCTTACGTTTCATGGACGAGCATCCGGAGGTGGGGGCTCTTGGCACACACATGCTCAACCGCGACGGCAGCTTTGCACCCGAGTCGCGACGTGGACTGCCGACGCCCGCCACGGCGTTCTACAAGATGTGCGGACTCGCACGACTGTTCCCGAAAAGCCGGCGCTTCGGACGCTACCACATGCGCTATCTCGACGAGTCTGAGCCATCGCAGATTGATGTCATATCGGGGGCATTCTTCCTCGCACGACGACAGCAGATGGCAGAGGTGGGCTACCTTGACGAAGACTATTTCATGTACGGCGAGGACATCGACCTCAGCTACCGCCTGCTCGGCACAGGACTGCAGAACTGGTACTTCCCGGCCGACATACTCCACTACAAGGGCGAGAGCACGCAGAAGACGAGCTACCGCTACGTGCACAACTTCTACAGCGCCATGCTCATCTTCTACCGCAAGCACTTCGCACGACGACACCGCATCACCACGCTCTTCGTATGGCCGGCCGTGATAACCATAGCTGCTCTCGAGATAGTGGAACTCAACGGCACCCGCTGCCTCGCTGCCATACGAGATGTCATGCGCAGGTTCTTGCCTGCAGGCCGCCGCGAGGCCACCCGCGAGACCGTTTACTTCAAGGGTCGGGATGCTGCGCTACAGAAGATGCTGCCGTTGGCAGAAGCCGCCGGCTATCGAGTGGTAAGCGAATTCACCGACGCAATGACCTACTATGTCTTTGAGGCCGAACACGAGCTCTACGAAGACATGATGGCCACCATCAAGAAGGCTCATGCCTCGGGCCTGAGGGCACATTTAGGCATCTACCACAGCACCACAAACACACTCATTCTGCCCAATGAAGTCATCTGCTGACACCAACGCCAGCCTGCTGCCACACAATGACACACCTAAGCGTGATACAAAATACCACGTGGGGCTGCGCGCACTCGAGCCCGAGGACCTCGACCTCCTTTATGCCATTGAGAACGACCCCGGCACATGGGCATCTACAGCACATGCCGCATTCTATTCGCGCTACGTCCTGAAACAATATATCGCCGCTGCTACCAACGACATCTTTGCCGACGGACAGCTCCGACTCGTGGCGACACTACAGATGCCACAAGCAGAGGGTGCATCCTCTTGCGGCGATGGCACGACATCCTTCGGCGATGGCACATTGTCTTCCGGTGAGGGCACTTTGCCTTGCGACGAGGGCAAGAGGCTGTCCGTCCCTATCGGTCTGGCCGATATGACGGGCTTTGACCCCATGCATCAGAGAGCCGAGATAGGACTGATTATGTTGCCGGCATACCGCGGGAAAGGACTGGCTGTGTCGGTGCTCAATTGCCTTGTGGCTCACGCACAACGGCTGCACATCCACCAGCTTTGGGCTACTGTGGCCGAAACGAATGCTGCCGCAAAGGCCATGATGGCTGCCGCACGATTCTACCCCTCTGCCCTACTCCGACAATGGCTACGCACTGATGCCAACTATGTCGATGCACGCATCTGGCAGCGCATCATTGATTGACAGCCCACAGGGCTTGCCAGAATAACTCAACCACAACACTATCATGCTCTGTGAACCCTACAGGGATGGCATGCCGTAAGCTGAACCCCGCAGGGGAGACTCTATTATTACTTGGAAGAGCCACCACTGCGGGGTTCGACAGACACAGCCCGAGGAGAGAAAACATGGTTCAGAGCGTTGCTCTATCGAGGACTTCGCTGATGTCTGGCACCACGGGCTGCGGTTGCCATCGGCTCATGAGCTGGCACACCACGACACCCGCGGCATTGGTGAGTGTGTGCAGGCAGGCACCGTCGTCGGTGCGTGAGAGGCTGCATGTCAGCGTGTCGTCGAGATATGTCTCATGCAGCCAGTGTACGGTGAGTGAAGACAGCGTCTGTGAGGACAGCACCTCCTCAGGCATCGTCAGCAAGGCGATGCTGACATAGCTGCGGTTGCTCACATGGAAGTTGAAGTCGAGGTCGAGGCGTGTGACACGGTGCACCATCTGCATGACGGGCAACATCGGCTTTGGCAAACGCACCTTCTTGTGTGTGCCTGTCATCAGCTCCGGCACCACAGTAAGCCTGTCGGCCATGAAGTCTGTCATCTCCAGACGCTTCGTGTCGAGGTTCAGTATGTTCCATTGGCTGGTGCCAGAGGCTATCAGCACCTCACTGTCATCACGTCCTTGCGGTGCCGACACTGAGGCAGAGCCACGTCGGCTCACGATGCGGAAATCGCAATAGATGCGCAGCGCTGTCAGCTCGCTCACCCATAGCTCCACGGTGAAGTCCTCCGACCAGAAAGTGACCGTGGGCTGGACATCCATTTGAACCTCGGTGATGACCCACATACGGTGTTGTCTCACGATGTCGAATGCCGCAAGACCGTGGATTGTCATCATACGCGCGAAACTATCCTGGAAGTACATCAGCAACGCATTGGGCGTCAAGCGGTAGAGAGGTGTGATGTCCGACGCCGTGGAGGTGTATGTATTTGTATATTTCCCGTCTATTAACATAGTCTCCTCATTTCATGCTGTCAGCGAAGAATGCCTCTATCTTATCGTATGGAATTGCCCCGGCCACATCATCGTACAAGTCAACATGTGAGGCACCGCTGATGATGAGCAGTTCCTTGTTGCCCTCTTTGTATGAACCGGCATATTTACCGTCGGGGATAACGTTGGCCGTGGCACATTCGGCAACAGAAGAGTCGAAAGGCTTCTTGCCCGTCATACGTTCGAAGGCATACTCCGAGAAGTAGCGCGAGTGTGCCTTCTCGCCATGAATGAGCAGGACGGGAGTGTCTATCTCGCCGGCATAGTAGAGGATGGGTTGGTTGAGGAACGACTGGCACCCCACGACATTCCATCCGTCGGTGGAATTTCCCGAGCGCTCGTGATAGCCGCGCTCTGTCTTGTAATAGCTGTAATAGTCCTTTACGAACCAAGGTGCATCATCGGGCAGAGGGTCTATGACGCCGCCGGCACGCTTGTACGTTCCAGACTTGAAGTCTGCGGTGCGCTGAGCTGCCATGGCCTTTCGTGCCGCCATGCGCTGCTCCTTGGAGTCAGTGCTCATGAAGTAGCCCTCACGGGTCACTTTCGTCATATCGTACATCGTAACGGCAACAGTGGCCTTGATGCGTGGATCGAGGGCGGCAGCATTGACGGCCATGCCTCCGAAGCCGCAGATGCCTATGATGCCTATGCGGTCGGCATCGACACTCTCTTGCACGGTGAGGAAGTCCACGGCCGCCAGAAAGTCCTCGGTGTTGATGTCGGGCGAGGCCATGCGTCGAGGCTCTCCACCACTCTCCCCCGTGAACGACGGGTCGAAAGCGACGGTGACGAAGCCGCGTTCAGCCATGTGCTGTGCGTAGAGACCGCTCGACTGCTCCTTCACGGCTCCGAAAGGTCCGCTGACGGCGATGGCAGGGAAATGATGTTGGGAGGCTGAGGCTGAAAGCGAGTCGCCATCATGACCTACAGCCTTAGGGGTGTACATGTCGGCGGCAAGTTCTATGCCGTAGCGGTTGCGGAATGTGACTTTCCGATGATCGACTTTGTTGCTCTTGGCGAATGTCTTATCCCACTCCTGAGTCAGTTGTAATGTTGTGTTCATATTCTTGTCTGATGTAGTCGTCACATTGTTACACCCGGCGAGAAGCGATGCCGTCAATGTAACTGTGAATAATGCTCTTTTCATTGCATGTGACATATTTCATGCCTGTCTCTTCCGAGTCAGGCATAAATTATAGAAGTATAGAATTAATTGGGCAGTTGCTCACATAAGCATTAGCATCTTACATCTGCCCTATATTTTCCATCCGATGTTAGTCTAACGGAATCTCGGGGTGCTGGACAGCCAGCGGCAGGTCCTTCTGTGAGAGGTAGAACATGTAGAGTATCACGGGTTTGGTGCCTCGGTTCTCGCCGTGGTGGATGGTGTTTACCATCTCTACGACCGGCTCGCCCTCATGCACGACTTTTTCTTGTCCGTCCTGACCGATGATGGTCAGCTCGCCCTGCACCAAGATGCCATAGTTCATCACGGGATGGTGATGCCATCCCAGCTTCTGGCCGGCAGGGAACACGTATTTCATGGCCACCAGCTCCGGCCGTCCTTGTAGATAGTCGGGAAGTTCCACGCCGTCCCAGCTCTGGCTGGTGCGAATCAGCTCGGTGGATTCCACAGCTGCCACAGGTTCATCTTCATTAACGGAAGCTTTTTTGCATGATGTCATGCCGACCATTGTGCCACAGGTTGCGAGGATGGTGGCGAACATCCATAGTTTACGTCTTTTCATAGCTGTCTTTTTTCATTGAATGTTATGCTTTTGTGTTTCATGTATTCCGTTTCACAATTTCGTCAGCGGATATACGATGTTAACGATGAATATATTGGCCACAAGTATGATGATGTTCATAAGCAGCCCGATACGCATGAAGTCGCCAAAGCGGTAGCCGCCAGGGCCATACACCAGCATGTGCGTCGGCGAGCCTATAGGCGTGGCAAAGCTGCTGCTGACGCTTATCATCAGTGCTATGAGGAAGGGGAAAGGCTCGTAGCCCAGCTTCTCGGCCGACTCATACATGATGGGGAAGAACATAGCTCCCGCCGCCGTGTTCGAGATGAACTCAGTGATGAATGTCGCCACGAGACAAATGGCCGTCATGACGACGATGGGATTCGTGCCGCACACATCGAGAATGCCGAAGGCCAGACGCTCGGCGATGCCTGTCTTCTGGATTGCCAAGCCCAGCACCACCGAACCGGCAAACACCATCAATATATCCCAGTTGATGGACTTCATGGCCTGGTCTGGCGTGCAGCAGCGTAGCAGCAGCATGGCAGCAGCAGCGAGAAACGCACATTGCAGCAACGGAATGACCCCGAGTGCCGACAGCACCACCATGGCCATCATGACGACTGTCGAGATTGCTGTCTTGCTACTGATGTTAGGCACTTGCTGCGAGTCGAAGAATTGCAGCTGTGAGGCCATGCTGTCGGTGTCGATGTGTAAATTCGCAGGGCATTCGAAGAGCAGTGTGTCGCCCGCTTGCAGTGTGACCTTGCGAGGCGACTGTGCGATGCGCTGACCGCTGCGTGCCACGGCAACAAGTACCATATTGTTCTTCTTCTCGAAGGAGCTATCACCGATACACGTACCTATCAGGCTGCTGCCGAAGTTGACGTATGCCGTGTGGAACTTCCTGTCCTTCTCTATCTCGCTCGTCGAGAACACATAGTGGTCGGCATTAACCAGCCCGTGGCTGTCTCTCAGGTTGAGTAACTCGTCAACCTGTCCGGCATACACCAGACGGTCGCCGCCCATGATGGGCTCATCCTCGGGAACGGGGGAGATGACGGTGTCAAAATGAACAAGTTCTATGAGACTCCCTCCATGAACGTTGACGAGACCGGCCTGACCGATTTTAGTGCCTATGAGCGAGCTGTTAGACGGCACCAGCATCTCCACAGTATAGTCAGAGGTCGCTTCGAAGGCATTCTCCGACGCTTTGCGGTCGGGCAACAGACGTCGCATGGCGATGACAGACAGCACGCCGACGCCGAGACAGAACAATCCAGGAATGGCCGTTGCGAGAATGTTCATCGTGTGTCCCGTGTTGTCGGCATAGAGCCCTGAGATAATAAGGTTCGGTGGTGTGCCTATGAGCGTACAAATGCCGCCCATTCCCGAGGCATAGCTTAGGGGAATGAGCAACTTCGAAGGCGAGATGCCCAGCTTCTTCGACCACATCTTTACGATGCCTACAAATAGCGACACCACAGTGGTGTTGCTCAGGAAAGAGCTCAGAGCTGCCACGGGTAGCATAAGCCTCACCACGGCCTTGCCATAGCTGTCGGGCTGCCCCAAGAGATTTCTCACAATCCATTGCAAGACTCCGGTATATGTCAGTCCCGCCACAACGACGAACAACACGCCGATGACGACGACCGAAGTGGAGCTGAATCCCGAAAAGGCTTCCTTGGCATCAAGCACTCCCGTCACGAAGAGGATGGCAATGGCAGCCAAGAACACAAGATCGGTACGCAACTTAGTGAACAGCAGCACGGTGAACATGCCAAGCACCGTGACAATAGTAATCCAAGCATAGAGACTGAATCCTAAAAACACTATTGACTCCATTACTCCAAGAACTCGAAAATATTGCTGAATCCTGTAATAGTGAATATCTCACGCACCTCTTTGTTGATGCCTTTGACATATACATGCTCACCCTTCTCCTCGGCCTTCTGACGTATGATGAGTAAGATGCGTAGTCCTGCCGATGAGATGTAGTCGAGTCCGGTACAGTCTATGATAATGTCCTTGCCCTCAACATCACAGAGGGGAGACATAGCCTCGCTGGTCTCTGCTGCCACAGCGGTGTCGAGCCTGCCCTCCAGAAAGGCGACAATGTTCGTGTCGTTCTCTTGAATTGTAGTTTTCATCGTTAAAGCTATATTATTGTTCGGTTAACTCATTGGCAAATAACTAAGGTCGCTCCTCAGGCAACAGCGGCATCAGCCTATTATCTGCCTGCAGGCTTCGCTCCTTTTCAAAATGCCGCGCAAAATTACAGAATATATCTCAATAGGTTCGTCTCAGCATTAATCTATTTAACTTTTTTTATACTTACCCTTGAGGCTGCGGCTACCTTGAAGCAGTTGAATACTGTCAGAGAAGACGTCTGACGAGACACCTGACATTCTTGGTCTGAAACAGGTCGTCACCTGTAATTTATTGATTCCACCTAATATGGGGCTGTCGTTAATGACATAGTTGCCAACAATCATCTGCGATAGCCTTTCTGCCGTTTTAACATATTTCGGTGGATTAGGACATTTTTTTTCGTTTATAAGATAACGAAAAGAGAGAAAAAAACTGTAATTTTGCCACGCAATACACACATAACAATGAAGCACACCTTATACTAAGGGCTATCCGATGCCTACTTGAACCCACCTAAGGTCGAGCGCATAGAGAATTTATTAATTAATAGAACACACCTGTAATTAAATTCATTCATACACCATGACAAAAATGAAGAGAATCATCATGACCAGTGTCATCGCCATGCTTGCCACATCGGGACTGATGGCAGAGAAAAGCGAGACATTGCTCTCGCCCGATGGGAAAATCAAGGTAGTAATCACTGTAGGCGAGCAACTCTCCCTGAGCATAGGCTACGGTCAAGAACAAATCCTGGCGGCCTCGCCAATTAGTCTGCGCATCGGACAGGAGCAGTTTGGAAAGAACCCTAAACTGAAAGGGACAACACGCACAAAGGTAGATGAGGTGGTTCATCCCGTCGTGCCTCTGAAGCAAGCCGAAGTGCCAAACCGCGCCAACCAGCTGTCGATGTCGTTCCGTGGCGGCGTAGGCCTCGACCTCAGGGCCTATGACAACGGTGTGGCATATCGCTTCACACTTAACAAGGGCAAGGGGCAAGTGGATGTCGTTGGCGAAGGGCTGGAGATGAACCTGCCAGAGAGCTTCACGGCTCACATTTCTAAGACGCGAGGGTTCAACACATCATACGAGACCCCCTACACACACATTGCCACAGCCGAGCTGAAGGCCAGCGACGAGATGACTTACCTGCCTGTGCTGTTCGAGACGTCAGACGGCACAGAGATCCTCTTCTCTGAGAGCGACGTTCGCGACTATCCCCACATGTTTCTCGCACCGACGGGACAGAACGGCTTCTCGGCACGTTTCCCGAAATCGCCAGAGACATGGGAACCACGCGGCGACCGCAGCTGGACGGTGACGAAGGAGCTCGACTGCATAGCCCGCACCTCTGCCCGGCGGACATTGCCATGGCGCTTCTTCGTCATCGGCGACGATGCTGCTATTGCCACGAGCCAGATGGAGGTCGTGCTGGGCGGAAGGTGCGAACTTGATGACACGTCATGGATACGTCCGGGCAAGGTGTGCTGGGACTGGTGGAACCATTGGACGGTGTGGGACGTTGATTTCGAGACGGGCATCAACAACGACACCTATAAATATATCATCGACACAGCCGCGAAGTTCGGCGTGGAGTACGTACTTCTGGACGAAGGATGGAACAAGCGTGTGGAAGACCCCTTCACCTACGCCGATGGCATCGATGTTCAGGAACTTGTGGACTATGGACGGACAAAGAACGTGGGCATCATCCTCTGGCTCTCGTGGCTCACTGTGGAGCGGCACACAGACCTTATAAAGCACTATGCCGATATGGGTGTCAAGGGTCTGAAGGTTGACTTCATGGACCATTCCGACCAGTGGATGGTGAACTTCTACGAGCGCGTGGCCCGCGAGTGCGCAGCCCGACACCTTCTCATTGATTTCCACGGCTCGTTCAAACCTTCCGGCATGGAGCAACGACTGCCCAACCTCATCTCCTACGAGGGTGTGCGCGGACTGGAGCATGGAGGCGGCTGCCGTCCTGACAATAGCATCTGGCTACCCTTCATGCGCAACGCCGTCGGTCCGATGGACTTCACGCCAGGCAGCATGCAGAGTTCACAGCCCGAGGACAACCGAGGCACGGGTTCCATGCCCATGGGCAACGGCACACGTGCCTATCAGATGGCTCTATATGTGTGCTTCGAGAGCGGCCTGCAGATGCTGGCCGACAGCCCTACACGCTACCTGCGTGAGGCTGAGTGCACAGAGTTCATCGCACAGGTGCCGACGACATGGGATGAGACGCGTGTGCTCGCAGCACGTGCAGGCGACTACTATGCTGTTGCCAAACGTAAGGGGCGGAAGTGGTTCATCGGTGCTATCACAGGCGACAAGGCTCAGGACTTGACTCTTTCGTTTGACTTCCTTTCCAAGCCCGGACAACTGACCGAATACCTGGACGGCCGCAACGCACATCGCATTGCCGTAGATTACAAAAAGGTGAACGCTGGCACTGTCGATGCCGGCACGAAGCGCAACATCTATCTTGTGCGCAACGGAGGCTATGCTGCCGTGATTGAATCAGACGAACAATAGAACAACTCACACAAACGACCATGATGAAAAAACTACTGATTGCACTTTGCACTATGTCTTTGGCGGTAAATGCCACGGCATCCACATTGACACAATGGCCATCTGCCATCACCGCAGAAGCCGTACCACGCAGTGAATATCCCCGTCCGCAGTTCCAGCGGACTGACTGGCAGTGCCTGAACGGCACTTGGAACTTCGACTTCGACTTCGGACTGTCGGGCCATGAACGCGGCTGGCAGAATGTCACCAGCCTGGAGCGTCAGATTACCGTGCCTTTCTGTCCTGAAAGCCAACTGTCGGGCATCGGCTACACCGACTTCATTCCTGCCGTGTGGTATCAGAGAGAGATTAGCATCCCTACGGAGTGGGCTGGTCGCCATGTTCGCCTGAACTTCGGTGCCTCCGACTATGAGACACATGTCTTCATCGACGGCCATGAAGTGGGCACGCACTATGGTACAGGCTCGTCGTTCTCCTTCGACATCAGCAGGCAGGTAAAGCCTGGAACACGCCACAACCTGGTGGTGTGGGTGAAGGACGACCTGCGTGGCGGCCACCAGTTGGGAGGAAAGCAGAGCGAGCGTCTGAACAGCTACGGCTGCATGTACACCCGCACCACCGGCATTTGGCAGACGGTGTGGCTGGAACCCGTGGATGCCGAAGGGCTGCAGTCGGTATTCGCCGTGCCCGACATCGACCAGCAGCAACTCGTCGTGCATCCACGCTTCTACAAGGAGTCAGCTACCAATCGGCTGACGGTGAAGGTCTATGACGGCAAGCGGATGGTGGCACAGACCTCCGTGGGCTGCAGCAACGGTGCCGTGGCAGTGTTGCCAATCAAGAAGCCCAAACTATGGTCGCCAGAATCGCCGTTCCTTTATGATGTCACATACGAGGTGAGCAATGCCACCGGCGCGGTCATCGACCGCGTACAGTCCTACGCCGGCATGCGCAAGGTGCATGTGGCGGGCGGCTATTTCTACCTGAACAACCAGCCTTACTACCAGCGCCTTGTACTCGACCAAGGTTTCTACCCCGACGGCATCTGGACAGCCCCCACGGACGAGGCCTTGCGTCACGACATCGAGTTGGCCAAGGCTGTGGGCTTCAACGGTGCACGTCTGCACCAGAAGAGTTTCGAGGAGCGCTATTACTACTGGGCCGACCGCCTGGGCTACCTCACTTGGGGCGAGAGTGCCTCGTGGGGCATCGACGTGAACAGCAACCTGTCGGCACGTAACTTCCTGGCCGAGTGGACCGAACTGGTGGAGCGCGACCGCAACCACCCCTCGCTGGTCACGTGGACACCGTTCAACGAGACTTGGGGCTGCAACGGCTCAGGCGTCTATAACCGCATGATAGAGGATGTATATCGCATCACCAAGGCCATAGACCCCACGCGCCCCGTCAACGACGCAAGCGGCGACGGCCATGTGCGTACCGACATCTGGGCCGTGCACGACTATGAGCGCGACCACGACCGCCTCATTGAGCACTTCACCTTCCACGAGGGCCGGGAACCCTATCGCAATCAGGGCGACAAGCCCTATCTGGCCAAGTACGACGGACAGCCCTACATGGTCGATGAGTTCGGCGGACTGCCCTGGATTCGTCCTGAGGAGCGCGAGGGTTCATGGGGCTATGGTCAGAACATAGACGACATTGAGGAGTTCTACCGTCTGCTCGAGGGAGAGGTGGATGCCCTGAAGGCCTGTCCCAACGTTGTGGGCTTCTGCTACACTCAGATTACCGACGTGGAGCAGGAGAAGAACGGCATATACTACTACGACCGTCGTCCCAAGTTCGACACCGCTCGCCTCAAAACAATCTTCGAGCGCATCCCTTCCGTCATCACTGACATCAAACGACTTCCCGTGTATCAACATGCCCACTAAATTTTCCATAGAAATCAATGTCTTATGAAAAACTATCTTATCACGGCTGTCTTAGCCCTCATGACAGCAACGCTGCACGCCCAGAACGACTGGGCCAATTTCGGAAAGTACGAACAGAACAACCGCGAGGTCATGGCCGCTGCCACCCCACAGTAGCAGGCTACGCCATCATGGAACCACTGGCACTTGATGCCATCCGCAAGATTGTGAAAGTACAATAATGGAGAAACTATGAAACCATACAAATTTCAACCCTATCTGAAGACTACCATCTGGGGCGGTTATCAGATTTCGCCCTTCAAGGGCTTCTACAATGCTCAGCCCAATGTCGGCGAGAGCTGGGAAATCAGCGGCGTTGCGGGCCACGAGAGCATCGCCGTCAATCATGGACGAAATCGAGTAGGAGGTGAACACTAATCAGAGGTGTTCACCTCTTTTCGTGTTCAC
>CAMVIB010000032.1 GCA_947167455.1 uncultured Prevotellaceae bacterium
GTAAAGGGATGGCATGACTCTATGACCTCCCTGGTGAGTAGCGAGAGGTCGCAGTTGGTAAGAAGCCAAGAATCGTCCATGGTTCCTTAGAAGCCTGATCGTTTCAACATCTCGCGCATGGAGATAACGAATGGGTCGCAGTCTCTGTCCTTTGGGCCGGCGGCTTCATATCTGCGCTCGGCCTCGTCTGCCAAGTCACGGAAACGGCGAGCTTCTTTACCATAAAGCGTCGGTATTGCTTTTATTGCTGTTGCCATAGTTATATATACTCTATTTGTTAATCTTATGTTAAACCGTTATTGCGAAAGGAGAACAGCGCTTGCTCCATGCCTCCTGTCTTATCGCTTTAGCGGCGTTCACGCCGCAAGGACGGTGCAAGCCGAATGCAATGGAACTTGTTCCAATTCTTGCGTCCTTTCAGTAGCAAGCGACACCCTTCGGGATGTCGAGCGGCTGAGGCGCAGCCCGTTCTCGCAGCCTTTCGGCTGCAAAGGTACAACTTTTTTTTCAATTAACGATAAGATTTGTAGAGTTTAACGTGAATTTGTAAGAATGTATTCAGTACGTTGATAAGTTGCGGCAACTCATCAATCGATGTGGAACGCACGAAGCGACCAACCTTTGTCAGCCGCAATTCGTCAGGCAACAACTCTCCTTTCTCATCTCTCTCGTCTGTCATTGTCTTGAATTTGATTATTTTGAACACCTTTGCATCCTTGCCTGGACGCTCTTGGAAGAAGAATGCCCATGCACCCTTATTGGCCTCGATGACCTGTTCAGGGCATAGCATCCCCTCCCGCGCGTACATATTATATAATGTACGCGCGAGGGCATCTATGTGGGTATTTTGATGCACCTATGTTCGTGGCCCAACTAACCTATGTTCGTGGCGCTATGAACATATGTTAGCGGGCCGACGAACATAGGTCCATTTTGAAACGTAACCATCCGAATGCAGCCGCTCAACTTCCTAGAAAAAACAAAACCGGACTCTATCGGAGTTCGGTTTTGCAGTTACCTGCGGCGAGATGCCCTCCATGAGAAGCACCAGCTCAGACCATTTCATAGAACGGAAGCCGATGCCATGACGAAGGAATATACGGGGATGGAAACGGCCAAGCTCCAGACGCTTGTAATAAACGACATAGCCGCCGTACTCCCAATGAAGCAGTTTCATCACCTTGCGGCTTTTGCCTACAAATATATATACATCACCATTTGTCGGGTCCAAGCCTACGCGGCGTACTTCGCCACATAGCGTGTTGACACCCTTGCGCATGTCTGTCGGATGCTGAGCCATCACGATGCGGTTGTCTTCATTCAAGTTGAACATTTGCGTTTTTTGGCCGCAAAGGTACAGCGATAAAATGAGGTGGAAAAGCCGGCTGCATTCGGATGGTTACGGCCAAGTCGTGATGCTCGAAGCCTGACAGCAAGACACGGAGCCCCAGAGAATATAAAAACTCTGTGCCTCCGTGTCTTGTTGTGTAAAGGCTTGGGATAGAATACTTATCTTACGAATTTGACAGAGCGTATGCGTCCGTCGTGCTGCCATGTCACGATGTAGATGCCGGCGGGTAGGGCAGAGGTGTCGAAGTCGGCACCGGCATTAAATGTCGCAATGCGATGTCCGCTCTGGTTGAAGACGGTGGCCTTGAAAGTCAGCATACTCATGTCCTCAGCTGCGAAGTGCAGACGGTGTGTGAGTTGTGAATAGGCGAGGGCATAGTCGGTACTCACGGAGACGATGTCGGTTGGGATGATGGCACGGTCTGCCTTCTCGACAAGCCACATGCGGTTTCCTGAGACAGAGTTGCGTTCATCGCTGGTGTAGCTCAGTATGGGCGTACCGTTTGCGGTGTTGCCTCCGCTTAGGTTTGCGGCATGCTGGCTGAAACGGCTTATGAGGTTGTAGGCGCCGTTGGCCTGTCGCACGAGATCCCACTGCTGACGGCTGTCGGAGGAGTCGGGACGTGCCAGGGCGATTTGTGCGCCGGTGAGTGTCGTTGCCGTGGCACCGTCGGCACTCATGTCGCAGAGGGCCTTGCCGGTGATGCGGTTACGTATATATATGTAGCCGTTAGAGAGGTTCTTGATGCGCCATTGCTGCGTCTGCGACGCTGCATCGCGGGCATTGGCACAGAGCAAATCCCCGTCGGCGTTGACATCGACGAATGTGGATGCCGATAAGTTCTGAATGGTGTAATAGTAATCGAGGTCAGCGACGAAATCGGGCTGTTTGATGTCGGGACCCGGCTCTGGCGTGGGCTCGTCGGGCAGCATGCTGGCAAATGTGGTGGTGAGGTAGGGGATATGGCTTCTGATGAAGTTGCGAACGTCGGTGACATACTCATCGTAGGTGGAGTACAACACCACCTCTCTCAGTGTTCGCTGATTGATGCCCCAGCGCTGGTAATTAAGGCTTTGCGAGCTGCTGAGCAGGGTTGTCAGGCTGTCGATTTTGTGGTAGAGATAGTATTCCATTCCATCCTTCACGAGTTTGCTGTACTCGCGGTTCACGAGGCGTGCAAACCAGGGGTCTTCCCACATACGTTCCACCCACATGCGGTTGCCGTTGCCCCAGCCGCTACCATATCCGGTACGCACCATGAGCTGGCGCGTGGTGTTGTTGGTACCTTCGCGGGCGCGGTTGTCGTTGTTATAGGCTATGTCATAATCCCACAACGGACCGAAGAAGAAGTGCTGGTCGTCTCTCTCCTTATAGAAATATGCGCTGAAGAATCCGTCAACGTTGGCACTTATCTCCGTGCAGAGGTACCACCTCACGAGCGACAGCGAATCCACATACGGTCGGTAGCCGTTCACCTCATCCTTGAAGTTGCTGCTGAAGAGGCGGCTCTCGAAGGCATTGACCTGGTTCTGGATGTAGTTGAGCTGTGTGTCGTTAATCTCTTCCTCATCAGGGTAATGAACCCTCACTGGCACGCCTTGGCTGCTGTAGAAGCCCGTGGCCTGTGTCGGGCCGGAGCCATTCCAGCCGGTAGAGAAATCGCGGAATCCGTCAGCCTCCATGAGGTAGCCGCCGGTGGTGTTGCTCGACGATGACAGCGGATAGTCTTGTTCGGCAATATTCACACGGTGTGGGCGCACGTCAACCTGGTCGGAAATCTGGTAGTTGCCGATATAGCTGCCGTTGAGAGTGACATCAACGAACTTAGCTGCCGGGTTGAACTTCAGGCCTGCGCGTTCGCCCATGAGGCTCGTCAGCGCATTGCGTAGCAGCGTCTTGTCGGCATGGTTGGCAAGCATGGTCCATTTCTTTGTATTGGCATAGCCTTTACCCAACAGCTTAACCTTACTGTTGAACTTGAGCTTGTACGGCTTCTTGGCAAGACTGGCTGTAGAGTTTCCACGCACACGTATCTGCAGCGAGTCGAAGTACTGCACTTGGTCGGTCTCGTCAACATACCACATACGGGCGTAAACGTAGTTGGTCGTGCTCGTGATGCCATAGCCGTTGAATGTCTGGAGATAGACATGTGGTAGATTTGTGAGGCGGACGTGTGTCTCTTGACTGAATATGTCGGCACTCAGCAATACCGACAGCAAGGTCATAATTATTATTCGCTTCATCGTTCTTATATATTATATAATGTATATAACTCTATCCTATTAAACATAACAGCCATTATGATTTTGCAGTTGTCTCATTATTAATCATCTATTATTTTGCCTTGAAAAGTCCCATTAGTTTCTTGCCTGCCACGAGGAGCGTCACTGCCGCGAGCACCAGCACTATGCCTGTGATGATGCGCGGCGTCAGCGTCTCTCCGAAGACGCACACACCGATTACGAGCGCCGTGATGGGTTCCAAAGCTCCGAGTATGGCAGCCGACGTCGAGCCTATGTAGTGTATGCTGAGGTTCATCGTTACGAGCGATATTATCGTCGGGAACAATGCCAGGCACACAAGGTTGCCCCAGAGCCATGGGTTGTTGGGTGTCTGCAGTCCGAAGCTGAAACTTGCCGACTCGATGTCTATGCTTGTGAGGCGCACCACATACAGTGTCAGGCCGAACACCAGAGCCCAGAACGTCAGCGTCGTAGAGTCCATCTTGGCAAGCACGGAACGGTTGACCCCCACGATGTATATGGCATAGCTGAGCGACGACAACAGCACCAAGACGATGCCAACGGTTGAAAGCGGCGCATCGGGCTTGCCTCTATACAGCAGCGCTATGCCGGTGAGAGCCATAGCGATACATATCCATGTCAATGTCCCGGCGTGTTCACCGAAGACGAGCCACATGATAATTGCCACGAGCATGGGATATGCAAAAAGAATTGTTGATGCTATGCCGGCATCCATATACTGATAGCTGAGGAACAGCAGCAGCGACGAGGCGCTGAAGACGATGCCCATCAGCGCCAGCGACAACAGCTGCCGCCGTCGCAGGCGGAAGCTCTTGCCATTGATGAGCATCATGGCAGACATCATCACGATGGCAAAGGCATATCTGTAGAAAAGCATGGAGTCGGCAGCCATGCCGTCGGCATACAACGGCAATGCAAACAGCGGGTTGAGGCCATAGCTGGCAGCCGCTATGCTACCCAGGGTCACACCTTTCACTTTTACGTTCATGGTTCATGCGGATTAGTGTGTGTAGAATGAAATCAGACGCCTTATGGCTCTCTGACAGACGGGACAGAACTCGTGTACCTCGTTGACCTTCATGCGGCAGTCTTGGGCGGGGCGATATACTCCGCGCGACTGGTAGCCCCCACCTTCATACACTCCGACTTTCGTCGTGAGGTCGTGGCCATCGGGCTTGGTGGGTATCGGGGTGCCGGGAGCCAGCATGTCGCTCCACTTCAAGCCGAAATCCACGAGCGTCGTAAGGTTGGGCTCCCAGGGCTCTGTGTCGGAAGGGTACATGGTCTCGTACTGGTCGTCGTAGTAATACTCATCGCCGAGCCCCCCGAAGCTGTGTCCGAACTCATGTACGATGACCTCGAGCTTCGAGTGCTTGGAGCGTGCGCTGGCGATGGTATAGCTGTTGAAGATGCCGCCACCGCCATATTCCTCGGTGTTGGCGAGGATGAGAAAATGTTCGAAGGGGATATTGGTGCACACGTCAAACAGGCGTGCAGGACTTGGAATGGTGAGATAACGTGGTATGTAGAAGGTGTCGTAGTGAGCACCCAGTGCGGTGTCATACCACAGCTTGTCGTGCGGTATGGAGATGCCGTTCTGTCTCGACACCGGCATCACGGCCACGAAGTTGAAGCGGTCGATGAGCGAGGCGTAGGGTTCATGAGCCGTGAGTGCGGCGATGCTGCTGTCGCACATGGCTATGAATTCGGGCATCTGGTCTTCGGCGAAGCCCTCGGCCACTATAGCCACATCGATGCATTCGCGGCTGTCGCCGCCACGGCGTATGTATTTCCACGGTGTGGCCGGCTCGTGGCTGCGGTCGTGAATGAGGATGTCTGTCGGCTCCACACGATGCCGCAACTGCGATGTCACGCGGTTGTGAGTGTCGAAGAGCGTGCAGACGATGTCGGCCGTACGATGTGGCATGGGCAGGATGAAAGGCGCCTCGAAGCTTCGCTCAGTGTGTGTAGCCTCCTCCGTGGTCTGCCATTCCTGAAAGAGTGTTGAGAAGCTGTGGCGAAACAATGTGTCGCCTGTCTGCACATCGAGCATCGTCAGCTGTCCGTTGCCTGCCAGCAGCAGAGAGTCGAGGTTGTTGCGGCGGCCATACCATTTGTCGGTCTTCGAGAGGCGTGTCACGGCGATGTGCTGTGTACGGTTTGTGCCGCTGAAGATGTAATCAACCCGCAATGTCGAGTCGGCAAAGTGAGTGTCGAAATCCACGGCAGCACGGGCCGGGAAGACAGCGGCGGTCAAGGCTGCCGCTGCTATGAGGTTGAGCGGCTTCATTGTGCTAATGTTATTGATGTCGAGCGTGCTGCCTGACCGAATATTTGCCCCGTCGCCGTCTGTCCCGACAGGCTGTAGAGCGCTGTCAGGCTCACGGTGAGCTTGTTGCTTGGCGTGTTGGCAGGGATGCGGAATCCCACTTGGGGGTCGGCGCCATCCACGGCGTCATACACCACCTCGACGTTACGCACCACGGTAGTGTCGTTGAACGTCGTGCCGTCGATGTATGTGAATGCCCAGCGGTAGGTGGTGCTGTTGATGAGATGGCCGCGCACGCTCTGGTGGGCGGTGAGTGTGATGCTGTCGCCGGCCGCAGGTTTCTCGGGCTGGCAGGTGATGGAGCTGAACTGCGGCACGATGCTGGTGTTGTCGGTCTTCTCGCAGGCCGTGAAGGCAAGTGGTGATGTGATGCCGAACAATGCAGTGAATATTAGTGACTTATTCATCGTAGGTTGAAGTTGTTTTTCAGTCGTTGATACAGCCGTTGCACGGGCAGCCCCATGACATTGTAGAAAGAGCCGTTGATGGACTCCACACCGATATAGCCTATCCATTCCTGGATGCCATAGGCTCCGGCCTTGTCCATGGGACTGTAGTTACTGACGTAATAGTGTATCTCCTCAGGCGTGAGACGTGCGAACGTAACATCTGACGAGCACACGAAGCTGTCCTGTCGCTCAGCAGTGGTGAGGCACACAGCAGTGAACACCTGATGCGTCTGTCCGGAGAGCCTTGCCAGCATATCCTCGGCCTGTGCCGGTGTGGCGGGCTTCTCCATCACCGTGCCGTCGAGCCACACGATGGTGTCGGCCGTAATGAGAAGTTCGTCGGCATGAAGAGACGTGCGATACGCGTTGGCCTTGGCGCGTGAGATATACAAAGGTATGTCGCCTCCACGCAGGTCGGCGGGGTAGCTCTCGTCGATGCCTGGCAGCACACGTACCTCAAAGTCGAGGCCGAGACCTGCCAGCAGCTCGCGGCGTCGCGGCGAGTTGCTGGCCAGAATGAGCTTATAGTCTGTCTGCATGATGCTTATTGGTCTTACCACCCGAAGGCATGTTTGTCGGCCATCCACTTGCCTTGTGCCTTGAGCACCTGCTCCACGACATCGCGCACGCAGCCGTAACCGCCACGCTGATGGCTGATGTAGATGGAGATGTCCTTTATCTCTGGGGCGGCATCGGCGGGACATACCGGACACCCCACGATGCGCATGAGCTCGTAGTCGGGGATGTCATCGCCCATGTAGAGCACTTCGTCGTCGCTGAGGGTGTAGCGCTGCTTGAGCATGTCGTATGTAGAAGTCTTGACGGCGCACGAGAGAAAGACGTCGTCGATGCCCAGCAACTCATAGCGCCGACGGATGGCTTCGACACGTGCACCGCTGATGATGGCGACATGCAGGCCCGACATCTGCGCCAGGCGCAGGGCATAGCCATCCTTGATGTTGACGGTGCGCTGAGGCTCGCCGTCAGGGCCTTGCTGGATGGTCTCGGCGCTGAGCACGCCGTCAACGTCGAAGAACAGTGCCCGTATGCGCTTCAGGTCGTAGTTGATCATATAATCTTTATAATGTTGTATAAATACGAAGGTTTACTCACTCGTCGTGGCCCACGGCCAGAAGGTGTATGCTCATCGAGAGCTGGTCATAGACGGCACGGGTGCGTGGCTGCGATGCCAGCAGCTGGCGGTGGCTCTCCATGACACCCTCGTCCCAACGTACGGCAGGTCCTGTCTGTGCCTCGGCGGGCGACATGATGTCAAGCTTGGCAACTGTCTCACTTAGCAACGGACGCATCACGCTGAAGTCCATGCCCATAGGCTTCAGAATGTCTTCTGAGAGAGCGCAGCAATGATTCACGAAGTTCGAGGCGAAGACGGCAGCGAGGTGCAGGCGTCGGCGTTGGTCGCCCGTGAGGCGATGAATGTGCGCGGCATCGGTGAGTGTCAGTGCCAGCTCGCGCAACATCGAGAGGACGGCACCATTTGTGGCTTCGACGAAAAGATGTACTTCACTAAAGTCAATGCTACGACCCTTCGTGAAGGTCTGCATGGGCCATAACACTCCGCAGCTGCCATGCCCAGTACGGGCAAGTACGGCCATAGCAACGGAACCCGAGGTGTGAATGATGGCGGCCTTGGGCGATATCACAGCATGGAGCTGGCGCGCAATGTCGGCGATGGCATCGTCTTTCACACAGAGAAGGTAGATGTCGGCATCGCGCACGATGTCGCTCACGCCACCCCAAACAGCCTCGCAGCCTAAACTCCCGGCAAGCCCGGCAGCAGATGCCCGCGTGCGGCTCCACACCTGACACACCTCTGCCCCACCCTTTTGCAAGGCCGGCGCTACGCATGAGGCCAGCCTCCCGGCTCCGATGACAGCTATGCGCATGGCGTCAGAACGTTCCGATGTGAACCTTTTCCCAGAGCAGGCGCTCCTCGTTGAAGGGCTTCCGCTCCATGCCTTTATGCCCTACAGCGACGACAGCCACAGGCTGAAGCTCGGCGGGGATGCCGCAGATGGCACGCACATTGTCTTCGGCAGGGGTGCCTTCGGCATCATAGCGCTGGCGCAGCTGCACCCAACAGGCTCCGAGACCCATGTCCTCGGCTTGATACATGAGCACCGTGGCGGCCACGCTGGCATCCTCTATCCACACGTCGCTTTCTGTAGGGTCGCCGCAGACAACGATAGCCAGCGGAGCATCGGCAACGAAGTCGGCACCGGCAGACTTGCAGCGGGATAATGCGGCCAGCTGTGCCTTCTCATCCACCACGACGAAATGCCAAGCGTGTTTGCCTTTGCTCGACGGTGACATCAGCGCACTGCGCATGAGTGTCTCCACCTGTTCGGGAGTGAGGGGGACGTCCGTGAACTTGCGCATGGAACGGCGCAGACGCATCAGTTCGGAGAAATTTTCCATTTGTGATATGCTTGTATGATGAAAAAGTGTGCGCAAAGTTACGCAAAACTTTGGAAAAGCACACTTGCCGACAAGTCTTTTTTGCAAAAAGCATACATTCTTTGCATTTTCTTTACTGAAAAGTGAGGCGGTGACGATAATTATCACTATCTTTGCAGTCATGAACGACGAGAACCTGGAGTTGAACATGGCGCGCAACTACGCAATGTTCACACATCGCAACATATTCCTCACGGGGAAGGCAGGAACGGGGAAAACCACCTTCCTGCGTCGTCTGTATGGTGAGACACGCAAGCGCACCATCATCGTGGCGCCTACGGGCGTGGCGGCCATCAATGCCGGCGGTGTCACCATTCACTCTTTCTTCCAGCTGGCACCGGGGCTGTTTCTGCCCGGCGGTCAGATGGTGGCGGGGCGCGACACGCAGAAGCGCTACTCTTTCTCCAAGAACAAGGTCAACATCCTTCAGGCCCTGGACCTGCTTGTCATCGATGAGGTGTCGATGGTCAGGGCCGACCTGCTCGATGCCATCGATGACGTACTGCGCCGCTACAAGGACCGCAACCGACCCTTCGGAGGTGTCCAGCTGTTGCTCATTGGCGACCTGCAACAGCTGGCGCCCGTGGCCAGCGACGAGGAATGGGCCGTGTTGCGACATCACTATCAGACGCCATATTTCTTCTCGTCGCAGGCGCTGCAACAGACCGACTTCGTGTGCATAGAGCTCAAGCACGTCTATCGCCAGCAGAACTCCGACTTCGTGCAGCTGCTTAACAATGTCCGCGAGGGCAACATAGACGTGGCGACGCTCAATGCCCTCAACGCGCGCTACATAGCACAGTTCGTGCCGCCAGAGTCGGAGGAGTGGATCACGCTCACCACACACAACTATCAGGCGGCTCAGATCAACAGCCGCCACATGCAGGCTCTCGCAGCACAACCTGTGACCTTCAAGGCCAAGGTGAAAGGCGAGTTTCCCGAAAGCTCCTACCCTACCGACGGCGAGCTCGTGCTGAAGGTCGGGGCTCAGGTCATGTTCTGCAAGAACGACCCCTCGGTCTCCAAGGCTTTCTACAACGGCCGCATAGGTCGCGTGGAGTCTATCTCCGACGAGGAAGTGGCCGTGGTGTGCCGCCGTAACGACGGCAGCGACAAATACGACCGCATTAGCGTGCAACCGCTGGAGTGGACAAACACCCGCTATACCACCGACTCTGCGACGGGTGTCATCAGCGAAGAGACAATCGGCAGCTTCACACAGCTACCGCTGCGCACGGCATGGGCCATCACCATCCATAAGAGCCAGGGGCTGACCTTCGACCACGCCATCATAAATGCCGGGCGGGCCTTCAGCCACGGGCAGGTGTATGTGGCGCTGTCGAGATGCCGCACCCTTGAGGGGCTGGTGCTGGCAACGCCGATTTCCGCGTCTGTCATCACCACCGATCCCGATGTCGAACAGTTCAACGACTATGCCGAGAGCCACACGCCAACGGCAGAGACGTTTATTGCCGACAGGCGGAGCTTCGTGGAAGACATCCTATGCGATGTCTTCGACTTCCAGCAGATGTCGATGCATGCACGCTACTATGCACGTCTGACAGGCGAACACATGAGCACCCTCTACCCCACCTATGCCAACGCCGCAGCGGCCATGGCAACGCAGGTCGATGCCCGACTGGCAAGCGTGGGCATTAAGTTCCAGACACAGATACGCCAGCTGATGCATAATGCCGAAAGCTTCAACGCCAACACTACGCTCCGGGACCGCATCGCCAAGGCCATAAAATACTACAGCACGGCAACGGCAGAGGCCATAGGCGAATTCCTCGACATGGAGGTTCCCGAGATTGATAACCGACAGCATCGTGAGCAGATACAGCGACAGTACGAGCTTCTGCACAGCGACTATGACCTGAAGATGCAGATCTTCGTGGCGTGCATCAACGGCTTCACCCTCGATGCCTACTGGAATGCCAAGGCACAGTCGGCAATGACCGAGGAGACAAAACCCAGGACGCGGCGCACGACGGGCCGCACATCAAAGGCCTCGACACGCACGACGGCGGCACGCCCCATAACAGCGGCCGGCATGGCAGGAAAAGCCTCCACGCCTCCGGCCTCGCAGGACGTGGGTGCAAAGTCCAGACGCGGCACCGCCAAGGCCGACATCGACTATAGCCGCATCACCAACCCGACACTCTACAAAGCCATACTGTCATGGCGTAACGAAGTGGCCCGCGAACGTAAGATGCCACCGGCCTACATCATGTCCATGAAGGCCGTCATAGGCATGACAAACCTACAACCACTAACGCCCGAAGAGCTGCAGGCCATACCCGGCATAGGACCGAAGACGATTGCCGACCACGGTGCCGACCTGCTCGAGATCGTGGCGTCACACCGAAGATTGTAACGTCAGTCAACATGAAACAAGCCATGATATTTGCTGCCGGTCTGGGCACGCGCCTAAGACCCATCACCGACACCATGCCCAAGGCTCTCGTGCCCGTGGGCGGCAAGCCCCTGCTGTGGCATGTCATAGAAAAGCTGAGGCGTGCGGGTGTCGGGCGAATCGTCGTCAACGTACATCATTTCGCACAGCAGATAAAGGACTACATTGCTGCCAACGACGGCTTCGGCCTCGACATGCGCATCAGCGATGAGACAGCGATGCTCCTCGATACCGGCGGCGGCATACGCAAGGCACGGCCGCTCTTCGATGCCGATAGTCCTGTGCTCATACACAATGTTGACATCCTGTCCGATGCCGACATCGGCAGCCTCTATGCCACCATCGAGAGCCGGGACGGCACGACCGACGCTGCCTTGCTGGTGAGCCCTCGGCCTTCAAGCCGTGCTTTGGCCTTCGACGCTGCTACCATGCGTCTCACAGGCTGGCACAACCTCAACACCGATGAGTCGCGAGGCCATGTCGGTGCCGACTCTGTGCAACTGGCATTCTCGGGCATTCACATCATCTCGCCAAAGCTCTTGCGGCGCATGGACACGTGGCCGGAGCGCTTTGGCATCATAGACTTCTACCTCGATGCCTGTCCCGTCACCGACATCGTCGGCGTCAACACCCCGGCACTGCGGCTCCTCGACATCGGCAAACTCAGTACGTTGGCAGAGGCTGATGTCTTTGCCGCTTCACTCACCGAAACATAATAACCCACAACATCTGATATGCAAAAGATTATTATCCTCGACTTCGGTTCGCAGACCACACAGCTCATAGGACGTCGCGTCCGCGAGCTGGACACTTTCTGCGAGATTCTCCCCTACAACAAGTTCCCCGACGACGACCCCGACGTCATAGGCGTGATACTCTCCGGCTCGCCTTACAGCGTTTATGACCCGCAGGCCTTCAGTGTTGACCTCTCACGCCTGCGCCGCCGCTACCCCATACTCGGCATCTGCTATGGCGCGCAATTCATGGCACATACGCTCGGAGGACGTGTCGAACCCGCACCCTCACGTGAATATGGCAGGCAGAATCTCACCACCATCGATACGGCCAATCCTCTGTTCAGAGGCTTCGACACCGGCTCGCAAGTGTGGATGAGTCATGGCGACACCATCACTGCCCTGCCCGACGGTTTCAAGGTCATAGCATCCACGGCGAGCGTCGCCAATGCAGCCTATCAGGCTGAAGGCGAACAGCTTTGGGGCGTACAGTTCCATCCCGAGGTGTTCCACTCCACCCAAGGCACACAGCTGCTGCGCAACTTCGTCGTTGACATCTGCGGCAGCCGTCAGGACTGGAGCGCCGCCAACTTCGTAGAGACAACGGTTGCCGAGCTGCGTCGCCAACTGGGCAACGACCGCGTAATCCTCGGCCTGTCGGGAGGCGTAGATAGCAGCGTGGCGGCAGTGCTCATCAGCCGTGCCATAGGCGACAGGCTGACATGTATCTTCGTGGATCATGGCATGTTGCGCAAGAATGAGTTCGCTGACGTGCTCCACGACTACGAATGTCTGGGGCTGAACGTCGTGGGCGTCGATGCCTCTGCCAAGTTCTTTGCCGACCTGGCGGGTGTCACCGACCCCGAGCAGAAACGTAAAATCATAGGCCGCGATTTCGTGGAGGTGTTCAACGCTGAAGCTCGCAAGGTGGAGGGGGCGCGATGGCTCGCACAGGGCACCATCTATCCCGACCGCATAGAGAGTCTGAACATCACGGGTAAGGTCATCAAGAGCCATCACAACGTAGGCGGACTGCCCAAGGAGATGAACCTACAGCTCTGCGAACCATTGAAGTGGCTGTTTAAGGACGAGGTGCGACGCATTGGACGTCAGCTCGGTATGCCCGAACACCTCATTACACGCCACCCCTTCCCCGGGCCAGGGCTGGCAGTGCGCATTCTCGGCGACATCACCCCCGAGAAGGTACGCATCCTGCAGGAGGCCGATGACATCTTCATCCGCGGTCTGCGCGACTACAAGGTGCGCCTCTGTGGCGACGATGCACGTCGTGTGTTGGCGGCTGGCGTCCCGGCCGCGATGACAGACGGCGAGATTGAGGTGTCGCTCTACGACCAGATATGGCAGGCAGGAGCCGTGCTGCTGAGTACCGTGCGCAGTGTCGGCGTCATGGGTGACGAACGCACATACGAACATCCCGTAGCACTGCGTGCCGTCACCTCCACAGATGCCATGACGGCCGACTGGGCACACCTGCCCTATGACTTCATGGCACGCGTCTCTACCGATATCATCAACCATGTGCGCGGTGTCAATCGCGTATGCTACGACATCTCATCAAAGCCGCCAGCCACCATCGAGTGGGAATAGTTTATGAGATGCCGAAATCTCGTGCAGGGCGAGCGGCATAAAGCATGCTTTAATGCCCGAGCCGCAGCCGAGGTTATCCAAAAGAGACAAGAGCACACAAAGATAATTCTTCGCGTTCGACCCATGGTAGCTTTGCTCTGCAAAGCGAGTGTCGAAGCGACCAAAGGTCGAGCGCATAGAGAATTTATTAATTAACAGGACACACCATAATAATAGTTCTAAACACATTAACGACAATGGCCGACGACAAGAAAATCATCTTTTCGATGGTTGGCGTGAGCAAGACCATCCAACAGACTCAGAAACAGATACTGAAGAACATATACCTCAGCTTCTTCTACGGTGCCAAAATAGGAATCATAGGTCTCAATGGCTCGGGAAAATCAACTCTGCTGAAAATCATAGCCGGTCTCGACCAGAGCTATCAGGGCAACGTGGTGTTTGCACCGGGCTATTCTGTAGGCTACCTGCCGCAGGAGCCCCACCTCGACGACGACAAGACAGTGCGTCAGGTTGTGGAAGAGGGTGTGCAGAACGTAGTGGATGCCTTGGCCGAGTATGAGGAGATAAACCAAAAGTTCGGACTGCCCGAGTACTATGAAGACGAGGACAAGATGAACCAGCTCTTCGCACGTCAGGGTGAATTGCAGGACATCATTGACGCCACCGATGCCTGGAACCTCGACACACGCTTGACACGGGCCATGGACGCACTGCGCTGCCCGCCTGCCGACCAGCTGTGCGGTCAGCTCTCGGGAGGCGAACGCCGACGTGTGGCACTGTGTCGTCTGCTCTTGCAGAAACCCGACGTGCTGCTGCTCGACGAGCCTACCAACCACCTTGATGCTGAGAGCATTGACTGGCTGGAGCAGCACCTGAATCAGTATGAGGGAACCGTCATCGCCGTCACACACGACCGCTACTTCCTCGACGATGTAGCAGGATGGATCTTAGAACTCGACCGCGGCGAGGGCATACCATGGGAAGGTAACTACAGCTCGTGGCTTGAGCAGAAGACACGCCGCCTGGAACAGGAGGAGAAAGCAGAGAGCAAACGCCGAAAGACATTGCAGCGCGAACTTGAATGGGTGCGTATGGCTCCCAAGGCCCGACAGGCAAAGGGTAAGGCCCGCCTGAACTCCTACGACAAGATGCTTAATGAAGACCAGCGTGAGAAGGAGCAGAAGCTTGAGATATACATCCCCAGCGGTCCGCGTCTTGGCAACAAGGTCATCGAGGCTCACGGCGTAGCGAAGTCGTTCGGCGAGAAACACCTCTTCCACGACCTGAACTTCATGCTCCCGCCAAACGGCATCGTGGGCGTGATAGGCCCCAATGGTGCCGGCAAGACGACGCTCTTCCGCCTCATCATGGGCATGGAGACTCCCGATGCCGGCACCTTCGAGGTGGGCAAGACGGTGAAACTGGCCTACGTTGACCAGAGCCACAAAGACATTCATGCCGACAACACCGTCTATCAGACCATATCACAGGGCAACGAGCTGATACGCCTCGGCGGGCGCGACGTTAATGCACGCGCATACCTCAGCCGCTTCAACTTCTCGGGTGCCGACCAGGAGAAGAAGTGCGGAGTGTTGAGTGGCGGCGAACGCAACCGCCTCCACCTGGCCATGGCGCTGAAGGAGGAGGGTAACGTGTTGCTGCTCGACGAGCCCACCAACGACATCGACGTGAATACCCTGCGAGCGCTTGAAGAAGGACTTGAAGCTTTCGCAGGTTGTGCCGTGGTAATCAGCCATGACCGCTGGTTCCTCGACCGTATATGCACGCACATATTGGCATTCGAGGGCGATGGTAACGTCTTCTTCTTCGAGGGCTCATATACCGACTATGAGGCCAACCGCCTCAAGCGTCTCGGACTCGAAGAACCACGCCGCATACGCTATCGCAAGCTGGATAGCTAAACGACGCCGCGATGCCTTCTTGCTGAAATCAACCGTCAGTTTATAACACTACGAAATAAAGAATCATTCTGCAAAATTAGATATGGGATTTATCTTTCTGTTGTTGCTCTTCGTGGCAACACAAGGTTATGTGACATGGCGCGTGTGGCAGCTGCTGCCCGCTCCGGTATGGGTGAAGGTATGCGTAGCCGTAGCCATGACTGCCGTCTTCTGTCTCTTCTTCGTGGCGCTGTCGCCGTCGCTCGACAAAATGCCGATGTCCGTCGCAACGGTAGTCTATGAAATCGGCACGAGCTACATCATTGTCGCACTCTACCTGTTGCTGTGCTTCATCTTCATGGAGATAGGACGTATGCTGCACATCTTTCCGCGCGAATTCATGAAGGGCAGCATAGAAGGCTCGATTCTCGTCGTTGCCGTGGTGACGGGACTGTTAATCTACGGCAACATCCACTACAAGCACAAATACATCGATCACCTGCAGCTGCTCACCGAGAAGAAGCCCATGCGCGAGACGATGCGCATGGTGATGTTGAGCGACCTGCATCTTGGCTACCATAACGATCGCGCCGAGCTGGCACGATGGGTTGACAGCATCAATGCGCAAAAGCCCAACGTGGTGCTCATAGCAGGCGACATCGTGGACCGCAGCATACGGCCACTCATGGAGACAGGGATGGCCGAGGAATTCCGACGCATCAAGGCTCCCATCTATGCCTGCCCCGGCAATCATGAGTACTACTCAGGCTTTGCCGACTCAGAGCGGTTCTACAAGGAGGCAGGCATACACATGCTGCGCGATGATGCTGTCGTGGTAGGCGGTATGCTTATCGTCGGTCGCGACGACCGCACCAACCACGACCGCAAGACGCTCGAAGAGCTCATCGGCAAGAACACTAAGCGCTATACTCTCGTGCTCGACCATCAGCCCTACCAACTCGAAGAGGCCGAACACTGTGGCGTTGACTTCCAGTTTAGCGGACACACACACTACGGTCAGGTGTGGCCCATATCGTGGATCACTAACCTCATGTACGAATGCGCATGGGGCCTGCACGCACGCGGCGAGACGCAGTACTATGTCAGCTCTGGCATCGGCATATGGGGTGGCAAGTTCCGCATTGGCACGCGGTCGGAGTGCATTGTTGCCGACCTGTGGTCGCGATGAGCAGGCGTACATAGCCTTGCCAATGTGGAGTTACCTCTGTCCCAAGGTCTTTGCCCGATGGCAATCAGCCTTCAATCTCAGAGAGTTCGAGCCAACGCATCTCTTTCTCGCCAAGCTCTTCTTCCAACACGGGCAGGCGACGGCTCTTCTCTGTAAGCTCGGCAACGGAAAGCGTGCCGCTGCAAAGGGCTGTCTCCAAAGCTTTCTTCTCGGCTTCGAGGGCGGCGATGTCTGTCTCCAAGGCTTCCATCTCTTTGCGCTCCTTGAAGGAGAGCCGTCGTCGTGACGATGGCTGGTTGTCTGCTTCACCGGCCGACGACTGCTGAGGTACTGCCCTACCCTGCTGACGTTTGCCACCCGTGCCGACAGCCTTGCCGCTGCCGGCCTGAACATTGCGCTCGGCAGACAGACGCTCCTTCTCCCACTCACGAAACTGAGTGTAATTGCCGGGGAAGTCGATGACATTGCCATTGCCTCTGAACACCAGCAGGTGATCCACGACCTTGTCCATGAAGTAGCGGTCGTGGCTCACCACGATTACGCAGCCACGAAACGTTCGCAGGTAATCCTCGAGGATGTTCAGCGTAACGATGTCGAGGTCGTTGGTGGGCTCGTCGAGAATCAAGAAATTGGGGTTCTGCATCAGCACTGTGCAAAGATAGAGTCTCCGACGCTCGCCGCCGGAGAGCTTATAGACATAGTTCTGCTGCTGCAACGGCGTGAACAGGAAGTGCTGCAGGAACTGCATGGCCGTGAGATGACGTCCACCGCCAAGGTCAACATATTCGGCTATGCGACGCACGGAATCAATGACCTTCATCTGCTCGTCGAAGTGCATACCCTCCTGCGAGAAATAGCCGAAGCGCACTGTCTCGCCGATGACGAAACGCCCCGAGTCGGGACGCTCCAGACCCATGAGCATCTTTACGAAGGTGGATTTGCCCGTGCCGTTGGCACCTACGATGCCCATCTTCTCGTAGCGGGAGAAGTTATAGTAGAAGTCCTTCACTATAACCTTGTCGGGGCCGAAAGACTTTGACACATATTCGGCCTCAAAGATTTTCGATCCTATGTAGGTGCTGTTAAGCTGCAGCGAGACGTTCTGTTCCTCGGTGTGCTGACGGGCACGACGTTCGAGGTCGTAGAACGCCTCTTCGCGATAGCGGGCCTTGTGGCCACGTGCCTGAGGCATGCGGCGCATCCACTCCAGCTCGGTGCGATATAGGTTGTTCGCCCTGATCACCTCGGCATTGCGGGCATCGACGCGTTCTTGTCGCTTCTCGAGATAGTAGGCGTATGAGCCACGATAAGAGTAGAGCGTCTCATCGTCGAGTTCCAAAATCTGAGTACACACCCTGTCGAGGAAATAACGGTCGTGAGTCACCATGAGAAGCGTAATCTGCGAACGCCCAAGGAAGGCCTCAAGCCACTCCGTCATCACGAGGTCGAGGTGGTTGGTGGGTTCGTCGAGAATCAGCAGGTCGGCTTCCTGAAGAAGGACGCCGGCCAGCGCGACACGTTTCAACTGTCCGCCGGAGAGGGTTTCCACGCGCTGTGAGGTGTCAGTGATGCCCAATCGCGACAGATATTCTTCGCTTCGACGCATGATGCTGTCGCCGCTGTGGGCATTGGCAAAGTCGCCGATTGATGCGCCGCCGTAGCGGTCGTTGTGCCAAAGGCAGGCCTCGAGGACTGTCATACTCGCAGGAAATGATGGCGTCTGCTCGAGGTAGGCCACGCGCAAGTCACGACGGAAAGTCACGGTTCCGGCATCGGGCTGGTCGCGCCCCGCCAAGATATTAAGGAGCGAAGACTTGCCCGTGCCGTTGCGGGCTATGAGTCCAACGCGCTGTCCTTCGGCAATGCCGAAGGTGATGTCGCGAAAAAGAGTCTTGTCGCCGACAGATACCGTCAGATGGTCGGCCTGCATGAAAGGGTTTACGGATGCCATTACAAGGAAATATTGCTGAGCAGATGTGCGTTTTTGCACTTTTTCGCGGCAAAAGTACATATTTTTTTGAAAAAACACTTGCTATTTGACAAGAAAAGCGTAACTTTGCACCCGATTTTAAGAGAGAGACGGCAAGAACTGACGTTTCTCTTTGATTAGGAATCTTTATTCTTGTTATTTTTAGCACACACACACGGAAGAAGTTGCCATGCTGGTCAACTTCGACATTCCCCACCATAAACCTATATGATGCACACGAAAAGTGAATTAGAAAGTATGACAATCGAGGAACTCACCTCGCTTGCCAATGAGTTTGGCATTAAGGCAAAAGCAAACGAAGAAAAGATAGACCTTATCTATGCCATTATTGGAGCAGAGTCCGACATGGCGATGTCCACACCCGTGGAGAAGACGCCAAAGAAGCGTGCCCGTAAATCAAAGAGCGAAAAGGACGCGACACAGCCGGCAGAAGCTGATGATGCAGATGCAAAAGCTAACGATGGCAATGACAATGATACGACAGCGACCACGACAGCAAAGAAAAGAGGCAGAAAGGCTGCGGCTGACAAGGAGACAGAGACAGCAGCCGTAGCTGCTGACGCCTCCGCCACACCAGCGCCTAAGAAGCGCGGTCGCAAAAGCAAGGCCGAGAAAGCCGCTGCAGCCGCTGCAGAGCTGACGCTGTTCGAGTCAGCATCGATGGAACAAGCCGGCAATGATGTCCGACAGACCGACAGCAACCCAGCTCAACCCTCATCAGATGCCGCTCTGACGACCAGCGACGCCACTCTGCCAGCCTTAGTTGTGGCTCAACAACCTAACGACGATGCCATGCCCCCGACGACAGTAGAGCCCGGGCAAGATACCAACATCACATCTCTTTCCGGCGATTCCATCGAGGACACTACAGCCGCCACCGAGGAAAAGAACACCCGCAGCCGCAAAAAGGAGGAGGGACAAACCGTGCAGGCAGAAGAGCTGTCCGCCAGCGAAACAACGGCAGCAGAGCCGGAAGAAGGTGTTGCACCCACGCCCGAACAGGCTGAAGACGACATCATGCCGACACCCGAGGAAGTGCAGGCTTTTTTCGATGCCGATGAACCTGACTTCATAATCGTGGAGGATGCACCAGAGTTGCAGTCTATGCCGCAATACGAGGACATCGCAGAGACGCCCTACATTGAGGAGAACAACGAGGAGCCCAGCGTGCTGCATAACATTACGACCCTACGCCAGTCGGCAGAGGCAATATCACAACAGCAAGCACTGATAGCGGCTGATGCCAAACGTGGACAGCGACAGCAACGTTTCGACTTCGACAACATGATAAAGACAGAAGGTGTGCTGGAAATCCTGCCAGAAGGCAGCGGACTGTTGCGTTCGTCAGACTACAACTATCTCGCAAGCCCCGACGATGTCTTCATCAGCCATCAGCTCATAAAGCAGTTCGCACTGAAGACCGGCGACGTCGTCGAGGGCTTCGTGAGACCTCCACACGACGGCGAGAAGTACTTCATCCTGACGAGCGTCGAGAACGTCAACGGATGTGACCCTGAACGTCTGCGCGAACGTCTGGCATTCGAGCATCTCACCCCGCTCTTTGCCGATGAGAAATTCAAGCTCTGCCGTGGCTACAACGACCCTTTGAGCGTGCGAATCGTAGATCTCTTCTCGCCTATAGGCAAGGGACAGCGTGCACTCATCGTGGCACAGCCCAAGACTGGTAAGACGATACTTATGAAGGAGATTGCCAACGCCATCGCCGCCAACCATCCCGAAGCCTACCTCATGATGCTACTCATCGACGAACGGCCGGAGGAGGTCACCGACATGGCACGCACCGTGAATGCCGAAGTCATCGCATCGACATTTGACGAACCGGCAGAGCATCATGTCAAGATTGCCGGCATAGTGCTCGAGAAGGCAAAGCGCATGGTGGAGAGCGGACACGACGTCGTGATATTCCTTGACAGCATCACACGCCTCGCGCGTGCATATAATAATGTAGCACCCGGCTCAGGAAAGATTCTCTCGGGCGGTGTCGATGCCAATGCCTTGCAACGTCCGAAACGTTTCTTTGGCGCAGCACGCAACATCGAGGGAGGAGGCTCACTGACCATCATCGCCACGGCCCTCATTGACACGGGGTCCAAGATGGATGAGGTGATCTTTGAAGAGTTCAAGGGTACGGGCAACATGGAGCTGCAGCTCGATCGCACGCTGGCCAACAAGCGCATCTTCCCGGCGGTGAACATCGTGGCGTCGAGCACACGCCGTGACGACCTGCTCCACGACAAGATGACACTACAACGCATGTGGGTGCTCCGCAACTATCTCTCTGACATGAACCCCATAGAGGCAATGCAGGAACTCAAGAAACGCTTGGAGGACACCAAGACCAATGAGGAATTCCTCATCTCGATGAACAGCTGACGTGCCGACTCACACTGACCCATGAACGAGAAAGCGTGGACAATGAGACATGGCTTTGCCATCGGTGCGGCTGTCATTGCAGCAGGACTGGTATTGCAGTGGGCCGTCGGTGCTGTGAGGTGGCAAGACTTTGCATGGCCTGTGAACATTGCCGTGCTGGCGGTCTTTGTCATCGCGGCACTCATCGGCACTGCACTGTCACGACGCTACAGCCCCCTGCGCTTTCTCGCTACGCTGCCTGCCGCTGTGCCTGCAATATGCTATGGCGTGGCGCTGACAATGATAATGGGGCTGACGCGGCAGACAGCAGACGGGACGTGGCTCAGCGACATGCTCACGTTCTGGCCATTTGTGCTTACGTACTCGTACATAGCCTTCATACTCGCACTGACAACACTGCGCAGACTAAGACGGCTACGACACCCAAGACTTTCGGACATCGCCTTCGTGCTTAACCACGCAGGACTACTCATAGCTCTCTTGGCTGGCACGCTCGGTAACCCCGACATGAGGCGACTGAAGATAATCACTAACCTCAACGCCCCCGAGCGTCGAGCTATGGACGAGGAACAACGTATAGTGCAGATGTCAATAGCCATAAAGCTCGATAGATTTATCATGGAGACATACCCCGACGGCTCGCCACGCCGATTCGCATCAGAAGTCTCGATCATCGACCGCGACGGCAAAAACGTGCAAGCAACGGTAGAGGTAAACCGTCCGGTGCGCATCGGATCATGGAAATTATATCAGTATGGCTACGACACCAAAGCAGGAGCCGAATCACGCATCAGCATTCTCGAACTCGTACAAGACCCATGGCTGCCGGCTGTCTATGCCGGCATATTCATGATGCTTGGAGGAGCACTTCTGATGTTTTTCCTGAGTAACAAACCCAAAGACCAACGCCATGCTGTGGAATAACTTCATATATTTCGCCATCGTGGCCGTGGTGATGTGGGCAGGAGGCGCATACATGGCATGGCGCGACAAGCGCAATTCGGCATTTACGGCGACAGCCATAGGACTTGCCGTATTTTTTGCATACATCTGCTTCATGTGGGGAGCACTCGAACGACCGCCACTGCGCACCATGGGCGAGACACGGCTTTGGTACTCGCTGTTCCTGCCCATGGCAGGACTGGCTGTCTATGCCAGATGGAAATACAAATGGATACTGACATTCACCACCATCATGGCTACGGTCTTCGTGTGCGTCAATATCTTCAAGCCTGAGATCCACAGCAAGGCACTCATGCCGGCACTACAGAGCCCATGGTTTGCGCCACACGTCATTGTCTATATGATGGCATACGCCATTCTCGGAGCAGCAACACTCGTCGCCATATATCAACTTTTACGAAAAACAACCGTAGGCGACGGCGAGGCGACACTCGTGAGGACGGGATGGGCTTTCATGACGTTTGGGATGCTGTTCGGAGCGCTGTGGGCAAAGGAGGCATGGGGACACTATTGGTCGTGGGATCCCAAGGAGACATGGGCCGCCATAACATGGCTTGCCTACCTGGCATATATGCACTACACACACATGCCGCGCCACAACCGTACCTTGGCACAATGGATGCTCATTGCGGCGTTCTGCCTATTGCAGATGTGCTGGTGGGGCATCAACTATCTCCCGGCAGCAAAGGGCATAAGCGTACACTCTTACGGATCCTGAATGTATCATTCATAAAAAAAGACATCTTTTCGTAAAATATAATGACAAGATGATAGGCCATCTCGCCATTTTTATGTATTTTTGCGCCCAAATATAACAACACATACATTAAACGCACAAAAAACATCATGAACAAGATTGTTGCAAAGGAACAGTTTTCAGAGAAAGTCTTCAAGCTCGTCGTGGAAGCTCCTCTTATAGCCAAGGCCAGGCGTGCCGGACATTTCGTCATCGTACGCGTTGGCGAAAAGGGAGAACGCATGCCGCTAACTATTGCCGATGCCGACACGTCGGCCGGAACAATAACGCTCGTTGTGCAGAAAGTGGGCGTGAGTTCTACAAAGCTATGCGAACTCAACGTCGGCGATGAGATTACAGATATCGTAGGCCCCTTGGGCAAGGCTACTCATATCGAGAACTTCGGCACCGTAGTATGCGCCGGTGGAGGCGTAGGGGTCGCACCGATGTTGCCCATCATCAAGGCCCTGAAGGCAGCCGGCAACAAAGTTGTAAGCGTTCTGGCAGGACGTTCGCGCGACCTCATCATACTCGAGGACGAAGTGCGTGCCAGCAGCGACGAAGTCATCATCATGACCGATGACGGCAGCTACGGACAGAAAGGCGTAGTAACAGTGGGCATCGAGCAGGTCATTCAGCGAGAGAAGGTTGATAAGGTCTTCGCTATAGGACCGGCAATCATGATGAAGTTTTGCTGCATCCTGACCCGGAAATATAACATACCGACAGATGTTTCTCTAAATACCATCATGGTAGATGGAACAGGCATGTGTGGAGCTTGCCGCATCACGGTGGGGGGCAAGACACGTTTCGTCTGCGTTGACGGACCCGAGTTCGACGGCCACGCTGTAGATTTCGACGAGATGCTATCACGCATGACTGCTTTCAAGCCTGAAGAACAGGAAGCTCTCCTCTCTTTCCAGAAAGCATCATCCACCCTCCCCTTCCCCCCCGAAGCCTCCTCAACCCCTGAAGCCTCTCCCGCCTCCTCAAACCCTGATGCATCCACGGTACAGTCTCTTCTCAGCGATTCCTTCGCGGACACCTCCGCCGAGGATCCCGCCTCACTCACCGACCGCAACGCACCATGGCGCGCCGACCTTCGCGCTGCCATGAAGGCGAAAGAGCGCACGGCCATCCCACGCGTGAAAATGTCGGAACTCGACCCCACATATCGCGCAACGACACGCACCGAAGAAGTCAACCAAGGCCTGACACTCGAACAAGCACAGGGAGAAGCACGCCGATGCCTCGACTGTGCCAAGCCGTCGTGCATGGAAGGATGCCCCGTGAGTATCAATATCCCGTCGTTCATCAAGAACATTGAGCGTGGCAACATACTGGGAGCGGCACGCATACTGAAGCAGACATCTGCACTACCCGCCGTATGCGGGCGCGTGTGCCCTCAGGAGAAACAGTGCGAAAGCAGATGCATACACGTCAAGACTGGAGGGGAGGCCGTGGCTATAGGCTATCTCGAACGTTTCGCTGCCGACTACGAGCGCGAGAGCGGCAACATCGCCATACCTGAATGCGCACCGGCAAATGGCATGAAGATTGCCGTAATAGGCTCCGGACCGTCGGGACTCAGCTTTGCCGGAGACATGGCCAAGCTCGGCTACAGCGTAACAGTCTTCGAAGCTCTGCACGAGATAGGTGGCGTACTCAAGTACGGAATACCAGAGTTCCGACTGCCAAACGCAATCGTTGATGTCGAGATCGAAGGACTGCGCAAGATGGGAGTGAACTTCGTCAAAGACTGCATCATTGGCAAGACAATCACAGTTGATGAACTCGAAGCTCAAGGATTCAACGGAATCTTCGTTGGCTCGGGAGCTGGGTTGCCGAACTTCATGAACATTCCCGGCGAGAACCTTAAGGGAGTCATGTCAAGCAACGAATACCTCACACGAATAAATCTCATGGACGCATCAAACGCCGACTCCGACACGCCTATCCATCGCGCCAAGAACGTAATGGTAGTAGGCGGTGGCAACACGGCAATGGACTCTTGCCGAACAGCAAAACGACTCGGTGCCGAGCGAGTCTTCATAGCATACCGTCGGTCTGAAGTCGAGATGCCGGCACGACTCGAAGAAGTGAAGCATGCTAAGGAGGAGGGAATAGAGTTCCTGACGCTGCACAACCCTATTGAATATCTCGGAGACGAGCAGGGAAATGTGCGCGCCGTGGTGCTTCAGAAAATGGAACTCGGCGAACCCGATGCCAGTGGGCGTCGCTCACCACAGCCAATACCTGGAGCCACAGAGACTATCAACATAGATCAGGCCATAGTAGCTGTCGGGGTGTCGCCAAACCCCATCGTGCCAACGAGCATCGAAGGTCTGGAACTTGGACGCAAGAACACCATTGTCGTCAACGATGGCATGCAGACAAACATACCTACCATCTTTGCTGGAGGAGACATTGTACGAGGAGGTGCTACCGTTATCCTCGCCATGGGTGATGGACGACGGGCAGCTGCTGCCATGCACGAATACCTCAACCGCTAAAACAACTTATGCTAAAAGAACTCACAACACTATTTGCTATCGCTATCACCGTAAGCTTACCTGCCACGGCACAACGGCGGCGTGCCACGAGGACACCCGCCGTACCCGTGGCAGAGCAGGTGCAGACAGCACTGAATGCCTATGACTTCGAGCTGGCCGAACAGCTGCTGACGAAGGAGATTGCTGCACAAAAACGCAAACGCCAACCTACAGAAAAGCTCGAGCAACAGCTGCACATCGCACAACAGGGCATCATAAAACTGAGAGCGACAGAACGTATATGCATCATTGACAGCCTCGTTTGCGATAAGGCTGACGCTTTACGTGCCGTTAAGCTCAGTCACGAAAGCGGACGTATTGACACATACGCCAGCACGTATCACACAAACAAGCCTTCGGAAGCAACTATCTACGAGAATGAACTGGCCAACAAACGCTATCTCGCCATAACAGGTTCAGCCCGATATGACGACGCTGACAATGCAGACTCCGTCAGACAGGAAAAGCTACAGCTGGCTTTCTCTGACAAACTTGGTGACTCTTGGTCTGAACCGACGACACTGACAGGACTCAACGACGATGACATAAGCCAAAACTACCCTTTCCTACTTGCTGACGGAGTGACACTCTACTATGCGGCCACAGGACCGGAAAGTTTGGGAGGATATGACATCTTCGTCACGAGAGCTGATGGTGAGGACGGTACGTTCCTCACACCTGAGAATGTGGGGTTCCCCTACAACTCCACAGCTAACGACTATATGCTTGCCATAGACGAATACAACCAACTCGGATGGTTCATCTCTGACCGCTACCAACCAGAGGGCAAGGCGTGTGTCTATACGTTCATTCCTAACTCGACACGTCAGACCTACAGCGAGGACACCGACGATGTAACATTGAGGGGACATGCACGAATTGCCTCTATACGCAACACTTGGACCGATGAAACCAAGGCTGCACAAGAGAAACTTGCACAAGTGCGCAACGGACAGGACCAGACAAAGCAGATGAAGCCTGACTTCGTATTCCCCATCAATGACGAGCGAACATATTACTCTCTCGACGACTTCAAGTCGCCCGGTGCCCGCAAAAAAATGCAGGCTTGGCTACAATTGCAAAAGACTTTCGATACCGATGACACCATGCTACAACGCCTGCGCGACAAGTATGCCACGGCAAAAACCGATGAACGGAACGACATCGCGACAACAATCCGACGTATTGAGGCAAGTCACTATATACACTATGAGGAACTTCAACAACTTGCCAAGGACATCAGAAAAGCGGAACTTACACAATAGCAGAAGTAGCCTTCATATTTAAACTAACTATTCAATAATATACCTAGAACTATCTATGCCTAAATACTTTGCACCATCTGAGCTAATCATTAATGAAGACGGCTCTGTTTTCCACCTGCACGTACGCCCCGAACAGTTGGCCGACAAGATTATTCTTGTTGGCGACCCAGGACGCGTTGAAACAGTAGCAAAATACTTCGACAGTCGGGAATGCGACATCGCCAGCCGTGAGTTTCACACCGTGACAGGCACATATAAAAATAAGCGTATTACAGTCGTCAGTACTGGTATCGGTTGCGACAACATAGACATAGTAGTCAACGAGATTGACGCACTGGCCAACATCGACTTCAAGGCTCGAACTGAAAAAAAACACTTGCGCACACTCGAATTCGTACGTATAGGAACATGCGGAGGCATACAGCCTAACACTCCCGTAGGAACGTACATAGCGTCATGCAAGAGCATCGGCTTCGACGGACTACTAAATTTCTACGCTGGACGCAATGAGGTTTGTGACCTCGACTTCGAAGAGGCATTCAAAGAGCACATGCACTGGAACCCGCAACTCTGCGCACCATACGTCGTCGATGCAAACCCGGAACTCATAGAGCGAGTGGCAGGAACAGAGATGGTGCATGGAGTGACGATAGCGTGCGGGGGCTTTTTTGGACCGCAAGGCCGAAGACTGCGCATTCCCTTAGCAGACCCAGAACAAAATAAAAAAGTTGAGGCCTTTGAGTATCATGGCTGGCGAATAACCAACTTCGAAATGGAGAGCAGTGCCCTCGCGGGACTTGCACGACTATTAGGACATCGGGCCATGACATGCTGCCTGGTGATTGCCAACAGACTTGCCGGTGAGGCCAACACAGGTTACAAAGGCTCTATCGATGGACTCATTACACTCGTTTTAGACCGTATATGATAATTAAGACACCACATGTCACAAGTACCATCATTCGAAAGCGACTATAACAATGGAGCGCACCCTTTGGTGCTTCAGCATCTAGTGGCTACCAACACAGAACAGAGTGCATCATACGGATTCGACACATGGAGCGAACAGGCTCGTCAGAAGATTAGGCTCGCATGCCATTGCCCTGAAGCTGACATCTTCTTCCTCGTTGGCGGCACACAAGCCAATGCTACAGTAATAGATGCCATGCTGCCCTCTTACGCCGCAGTCATAGCTGCAGAAACAGCACACATCAACGTCCACGAGTCGGGAGCCATAGAAGCATCCGGACATAAGGTAGTCACCATGCCGTCGCATGACGGACGCATTGATGCCAGAGAACTTGATGCTTACCTCAAGGTCTTTTATGCTGATGAGACATGGCCGCACATGGCTGTGCCAAAGATGGTGTATATAACCTTCCCAACAGAACTCGGAACTCTATATCAAGCTCATGACATCGCCGACATCTTCGATGTATGCCGGAAATACGACATGACACTTTACATCGATGGCGCACGACTCGGATATGGACTTGCATCGCCTGCCTGCGACTTCGATATGCCTTGGCTGGCACGCCATTGCGACGTTTTCTACATTGGAGGCACAAAGGTTGGTGCACTCTGCGGAGAAGCAGTAGTCTTCCCAAGACATAATGCCCCTGACAACTTCTTCACCACCGTGAAACGACATGGTGCACTACTGGCCAAGAGCCGACTGGCAGGTGTGCAGTTCAATGCCCTTTTCACAGATGATTTATATCTCAAAATTGCAAAGCACGCCATCGACAAGGCTATGCAACTCAGACAACTTTTCATCGATGCCGGCATTAGCATAAAAGACTCCCCGACAAATCAACAGTTCGTCGTCCTGACATCCGAACAGAGACAGCGTTTGCAGCAACATGTATTGTTTGAGACATGGCAGCCACTAACTGATGACACCGCTCTCTATCGCTTCGTCACCAGCTGGGCGACATCTGACATAGATATGACAGCACTGACTAAAGCCATCAACTGCCTCTGAATTGCAATTCATTTCAACAAGAGCCACATAATACATGTCACAAACAATATGCGCCATAGCCACAGCACAAGGTGGTGCAATAGGAATAATTAGAGTAAGCGGACAACTGACTTTCATCACGATACGTAAACTGTGCAAAAGAATAACACCCGCAACGCCACCACGGACCACGGTTCTGACGCCTATCATTGACATTACCCAGACTTCAACAAACAAACATGCATCAACAAACCATATTGATGATGCACTCGTAACACTCTTCCCTGCACCACATAGCTACACTGGCGAGGACTGTGCTGAGATTTCATGCCACGGCTCATCATACATCCTTCAGAAAATACTCGAGCTGCTGATACAACAGGGATGTAGAATTGCCAAACCGGGAGAGTTCACTCAAAGAGCTTTTCTCAATGGCAAGATTGACCTCAGTCAAGCCGAAGCCGTGGCTGACATCATTGCATCAACCAATAGTGCTACACATAAAATGGCGATGAGCCAGCTGCGTGGTCACTTCTCGGCAGAACTGACCACGCTACGCAACCAACTGCTACACCTCACTACCCTACTCGAACTGGAACTCGACTTCAGCGACCACGAAGATCTGGAGTTTGCAAACCGCAATGAACTACAGCAGTTGGCAAAACAGATTGACAACCGCATAACTCACCTTGCACAGACTTTCGAGACTGGACAGGCACTCAAGAATGGCATACCTGTGGCCATAGTGGGAAAAACAAATGTAGGAAAATCCACTCTGCTTAACAGACTGTTACATGAGGAACGAGCCATCGTAAGCGATATTCACGGCACCACGCGCGACACCATAGAAGACACCATCAATATTCATGGAGTACAATTCAGATTCATAGATACTGCCGGGCTGAGACAAACCAACGATAAAATTGAACAAATCGGAATAGAACGCACTTACAAAGCCATAGAAAAAGCACACATCGTACTTTGGCTCATTGACAAAAGACCGTCAGCCGAAGAACTCAAAGACATGTCAAACCGAAGCAAAGGACGCACTCTCATACTTATCATTAATAAAGCCGACCTTTTTCAAAATCCCAATAAAACAGATGCAGCTGACATCATCAATAAAGACGAATTTCTAAGTAATGTCAACATGAATGACATTATTCCTATTGAATCAGATGCAAGCACTGCTATCTCACCATACCCACCACTAATTATCAGCGCCAAGACCGGTCAAGGACTCGATTCCCTCGAAACTACTATTTACAAAGCCGCAAATATACCCGACATAACTGACAACAGTGTCATCATTACCAACTTACGTCATTTTGAAGCGCTCACGCAAGCACATTCACATCTAACACGCGTGCTCGACGGGCTCCAATCCTCTCTCAGCACAGAGCTAATTGCTGAAGATTTACGCCTTGTCATAAACGCGCTCGGAGAAATCACCGGCGGCACGATAACAACACCTGAAACCTTAAATAACATTTTCTCCCACTTTTGCGTGGGAAAATAGTCCGATTGAAAAGAAACACATAAAATCTGCAAAAATAAGCCCATAAATGCCTTGTTTTCAAGTGTTAAAGATTGTTCGGGTTTTTGCAGATTTTTGATTTAGGT
>CAMVIB010000033.1 GCA_947167455.1 uncultured Prevotellaceae bacterium
GTCGGGTGCAAAGGTAAGAGTTGAACATTTGCGTTTTTTGGCCGCAAAGGTACAGCGATAAAATGAGGGGGAAAAGCCGGCTGCATTCGGATGGTTACACTTGGCCGATGCCTGTCATGCCCGTATGGAGGCAAAAACATCCCCTAAGGGAGTTACGTAATTCCCCTAGGGAAGTTAGCTAACTCGCCTAGGCGAGTTACATAACTCCCCTAGGGGATGTAATGGAGTTGTCAAGAGGAGCTATCTCATGCTCTGTGACCGTTGATGCCTATTGTCCAGAGGACGTGACACGAGCGTCAAGACATGGACGTGCGTGACGGCGGGAGCGAGTTCAGATGACCTCAATGCCCTGCTCGGCACACAGCTTGAGACTCAGCTCCTTGAGCTTGAACTTTTGAATCTTGCCGGAACCAGTGAGCGGGAATTCCTTGACGAAGAAGACGTACTTCGGCGTCTTATAGCGGGCTATCTTGCCCTTGCAGAAGTCGCGCACATCCTCGGGCTCCATCGTGGCACCATCGTCGAGGATGATGAAGGCTCCGACTTCTTCGCCGTACTTCTTGGAAGGCACGGCAGCGACCTGCACATCCTTCACACCCGGCATCTTGTAGAGAAATTCCTCTATCTCGCGGGGATATACGTTCTCGCCGCCACGGATTATCATGTCCTTGATGCGTCCGGTGATGCGGTAGAAGCCCTGTTCGTCCTTCACACCGAGGTCGCCGGAATGCAGGAAGCCGTTCTTGTCGATGACCTCGGCTGTGGCTTCGGGGTTCTTGTAGTAGCCCTTCATGACATTGAAGCCGCGGCAGCACATCTCACCCTGAACGCCGACGGGGCACTCCTCGCCGGTCTCGGGGTCGAGCACCTTGACCTCCACGAAGGGATAGTCGCGCCCTACGGTGGTGCAGCGCTGCTCGAAGCTGTCATTGAGGCAGGTCTGCGTCATGCCCGGCGAACTCTCCGTGAGGCCATAGACGGAGGTTATGGTCATGAACATCTTCTCGGACACCTTCTTCATCAACTCTACGGGACATAGCGACCCGGCCATGATGCCAGTACGCAGACAGCTCATGTCGAACATCGAGAACATCGGGTGGTTGAGTTCGGCGATGAACATCGTCGGCACGCCATAGACAGCCGTGCAGCGTTCCTTGTGGATGCTGGCCAGCACGACAAGAGGGTCGAACTTCTCCACCATGACTTCCGTGCATCCGTGTGTCAGGCAGTTCATGGTGGCCAGCACTACGCCGAAACAGTGGAACAAGGGCACACAGACACACAGCTTGTCGTCCTGCGTGAAGCCCATGTTCTCGCCCGTGAAATAGCCGTCGTTGGCGATGTTGAAATGCGTGAGCATGACACCTTTCGGGAAGCCCGTGGTGCCAGAGGTATATTGCATGTTCACCACGTCGTGGCACGACACGTTGCGTTTGGCATCGACGAGGGTCTGGTCGTCGATGTTGCGGCCGAGGAGCAGCAGCTCAGCAGTATTATACATGCCGCGATACTTCTCCATGCCGATATATACGACATTCTTCATGTAGGGGAAGCGCTCGCTCTTCAGGTGCCCGCGTTCGCACTCACGCAGCTCAGGCAGCATCTTGTAGGTCATATCGACGTAGTCGCACTCCCACGTGCCGTTGGTGATGCACAGGGTGTGCATGTCGGAGTCCTTGCACAGATACTCCAGTTCGGCCTGCTTGTAGTTGGTGTTCACGGTGACGAGCACGGCACCGATCTTTGCCGTGGCATAGAGGAACGTGAGCCAGTCGGGTACGTTCGTGGCCCAGATGCCCACATTAGAGCCCTTGGTGACGCCGATGGCGAGCAGGCCTTTTGCGAGGCTGTCCACCCGCTCGTTGAACTTCGACCAAGTGAAGCGCAGGTCACGGTCGCTATATACTATGTATTCCTTGTCGGGGGTGACGGCGGCCCAATGTTCGAGCCAGTCGCCGAGAGTCCTTTCAGACAGCGAGTAGCCTGCGCTGCCTGTCTCTGCAGGATATGTTCTTTTCTCCATGATAGGGTATGTTATATCTCGTTATGACGTCATCGTGGTGACGGCGTTGTCCTCAGAAAGGAATATATACTACAGCCAGAATCTTAGCGGCCTGTCCATGTGAGCCATGGACATGGTGCTCTACGATGCTGTCATAGAAGATGCTGTCGCCGGCACTGAGGACGTATGTCTCGCGGCCGTAGGCAATCTCCACCTCGCCCTCCATGACGTAGATGAACTCCTCGCCCTCGTGGGCCGAGAGCTTGAAGGTCGTCTCTTCGGTGGGGTGAATGTCGATGACGAAAGGCTCCATGTGGCGTCCTGCCTTCTGCTTTGCCAGGGAATGATAGTCCATGTTGCGGCGCGCATCCGAGGCATCGTTGCTGAAGCTGATGCTGTGGTCGCGCTCACGGTCGGCAGCACGGCACACGGCAGGACCAAGCTCGTCATTGTCATCGAGGAAGGTGCCCAGCCGTACGCCCAGGGCACGTGCCACCTTGATCAACGGACCCAGAGAGGGGAGGTTGCTGTCGTTCTCGATGCTGGCTATCTGCTCTGCCGAGAGTCCGCTGCGCTCGGCTATCTCTTCGATGGAGATGTTCTTGGTCTGGCGGAAGCTACGTATCTTCGCGCCGACGACGTTGTTGTGGTCTGACATAAGTGATTCGTGAGGTTGAAATGTAGATAAAGGGATGAAAGGTCGCTGATTGTTGGGTGGGGACGTCAGTCTGCCTTGGAGAGGACGTCCCGGAAGTCTTCGCGGCTCGGGGTCAACTGCCCGTCAGCTGAAGATGATGGTCTTATTCTTGTAGGTGAGGATCTTGCGTTCGATGTGCTTCGTCACGGCGCGCGAGAGGACAATCTTCTCCAGGTCGCGGCCTTTGCGCACGAGGCTGTCGGGGGTGTCCTTGTGGCTTATGCGCGCCACGTCCTGCTCGATGATGGGTCCGGCATCCAGCTCTGCGGTGACATAGTGGCTCGTGGCACCGATGATCTTCACGCCGCGGCGCCATGCCTGATGATAGGGCTTGGCACCCACGAATGCCGGCAGGAAAGAGTGATGAATATTGATGATGTGGTGTGGATACTGGGCTATCATGTCGTCGCTGATGATCTGCATATAGCGCGCCAGCACGATAAATGTGATACGCTCACGCCGGAGAAGCTCCATCTCGGCGGCCTCGACCTCGGCCTTGTTGCTATGATCCTTGTCGATGCTCCACACGTAGAAGGGGATGTCAAACTGCTCGGCCACGAAGCGCAAGTCCTCGTGGTTGCTGATGATGCACGGTATGTCAACAGCCCACTCGCCGGCCTTGTAGCGGGCCAGCAGGTCGTAGAGGCAGTGACTCATGCGACTCACGAAGATGGCCATGCGCGGGCGCTCGTCTGAAAAGTAGAGATTGAACGTCATGGAGTAGCGCTGGGCATAGAGCGTCTGCAGATAGTCCCTGACTTTGTCGCGAGGTATGAGGAATTGTTCGAGTTCCCACTCTATGCGCATGAAGAAAATGCCTTCCTCATGGTCAACATACTGGTCGAGATAGACGATGTTGCCATGGTTGTCGGTGATAAACTTGGTCAGCTCTGAGATGATGCCCGGCTGGTCGGGGCAGTGCAAGAGCAGTATTGCATTAGATGGCATGAGTGTCGTGTTTTAGTTTTGCGGGCGCAAAATTAATAAGAATTGTACGAAATAAATGCTTTTATCATAAAAAAATGCTCCGACAGGCCATTATTTTGCCACATACGGCCTCTATGACACAAACAAGGCCCCTCCGTGAGCCCGCGAAGTAAGCCTATTAGTGCACGTTTTATGTTAAATGCTCTTAAACCGCTTAAACTTTCATGCCACAATGGCATCTATACTAAGGAAATTCTATAACTTTGCACTGAAATATCGAATAATTCATATCACATGACAATGCACAAACACCTCGCACCTATCTTTATGATGGCACTCGCCGTGGCGGCCAACGCTCAGCAGACGTGGACGCTTCAGCAGTGTCTCGACTATGCAGCCGAGCACAACATTCAGCTGCAGAAGAGCCGCATCAGCGAGCAGGAGGCAGCACAGACTCTCGAGCAGAGCAAGGCTGCACTCTTCCCGTCACTGTCGGCATCGGTGAGCCAGTCGCTCGGCTACCGCCCTTTCCAGAAAGCCACTACCATAGTACAGAACGGCATGGCCACGACGTCTAACAAGAAAGTCACCGAGAGCGGCTCCTACGGAGTCAACGCCTCGTGGACGGTGTGGGACGGAGGCGTGAACCGCAAGAACGTCGAAGCCGCAAAGCTGCAAGGCGCTCTGGCAGAGACGCAGACGGCCCAGCAGCTCAACACCATTCAGGAACAGATAGCACAGCTCTACGTGCAAATTCTCTACACCACCGAGAGCACCCACGTCAACGAGCAACTGGCCAAGACAGCCCAGCAGCAGCTCGACCGCGGCCGCGAGCGCTACAACGTCGGCGACCTGGCACGTGCCGACGTAGCACAGCTGGAGTCGCAACTCGCACAGGCACAGTATGACGTCGTGAGCGCACAGACCCAGGTGGCAGGCTACAAACGTCAGCTCAAGGCATTGCTGCAGCTCGACATCACAAGGGATTTCGACGTGGCCAGCGAAGAACTCAGCGACGACCGCGCCCTCGCTCTGATACCTTCGAAGGAGAGTGTCTATAATGCCGCACTGCAACAGCGCCCGGAGATACGCTCGGCAGAATTGCAGACACAGAGCGCCGCACTGCAACTCGACATAGCGCGTCGCGGGCACCTGCCAACGATAAGCATGAATGCCGGCATCGGCGACAGCCACTATACCGCCAGTGAAGACAACTTCGGCGAGCAGATGAAACGCAACCTCAACGGCTCGGTGGGCGTCAGCGTCAGCGTGCCCATCTTCGACAACCGCCGCACACGCACGGCAATCGAGAAGGCCAAGCTGCAACGCACCACGGCACAGCTCGACCTCCTCGACAAGCAGACGACCCTCGGCTCCAACATCGAGAACCTATGGCTACAGGCAACGAGCGCACAAGAGCGTTTCCGCGCTGCAAAGGTTGCCGTTGAGAGTCAAGAGACTAACTACGAACTCATCAACGAACAGTTTAAGGCCGGCCTGAAGAATATCGTCGATCTGCTACAGGCGCGCGACAAGCTCCTCTCGGCCCAGCAGAGCCGTCTGCAGAGCAAGTACACGGCCATCCTCAACACCCAGTTGCTGCACTTCTACGAGGGCAGCGAGCTGGGGATGTGAGACTCTGACAGGAAAAGCAAATTGCAAAAACACAACACAATAAATCCATACATTTTATGAGACATAACATATTACAATACGTGCTGGCTGTCGGAGCACTCGCCGTGACGTCATGCTCGGAGAAACCGCAGACAGAGTATGAAACCACCGTTGTGGAGAAAGGCAACATCTCCACCACCGTCACTGCCACTGGCACCATCGAGCCCGTGACGAGCGTGGAGGTGGGTACCCAGGTCAGCGGCATCGTGTCGAAGATCTATGTTGACTACAACAGCATCGTGAAGGCCGGACAGGTCATCGCCGAGCTCGACAAGACCAACCTCACCAGCACCTTAGAGAGCCAGCGTGCCAACCTCACGAGCGCACAGAGCGCGCTGCAATACCAGAAGGCAAACTTCGACCGCCAGAAGACACTCTACGACAAGGGACTCATCTCGGCCAACGACTTCGAGCAGGCGCGCCTCTCATACGTCCAGGCACAGCAGCAGGTCACCACCGCACGCCAGAGCGTGAAGCGTGCCGAGACCGACCTGGGCTATGCCACCATCACCTCGCCCATCAACGGCGTGGTGCTGTCGAAAGCTGTCGAGGAGGGACAGACGGTGGCAGCATCATTCAGCACCCCTACCCTATTCACTATCGCACAAGACCTCACCGACATGCGCGTCATAGCAGACATCGACGAGGCTGACATCGGCGACGTCAAGGAAGGTCAGCGAGTGACATTCACCGTAGATGCCTTCCCTAACGACATCTTCGAGGGTGCCGTGACACAGGTGCGCCAGCAAGCCACCACGGAAAGCAACGTCGTGACCTACGAAGTCGTCATCTCGGCACCGAATGCCGACCTCAAGCTCATGCCGGGACTCACGGCCAACGTCACTATCTTCACCCTCGAGAAGAACGACGTGCTCACCGTCAGCGCCAAGGCCCTGCGCTTCGCACCCAACGAGGCACTCATTGCCGAAGACGAGACCATAGTGCCCTCCGACTCCAAGAACAAGCTCTGGGTGCGTGAGGGCAAGACCTTCCGCGCCATACCCGTTGAGGTGGGCGTCACCAACGGCACGATGACAGAGGTGGTGAGCGGCATACAGGCGGGCACGGAGGTGCTGGCAGACATGGTGTTCGGCGAACAGGCCGAAGGCGACGCCAGCAGCCAGAACAAGAATCCCTTCATGCCCGGACCGCGCAACAACAGAAACCAGAAGAAGAAGTGATGGAAAGGAAAGTTGTTATCGAACTACGTGACGTCAGACGCGACTTTCAGGTAGGTTCCGAGACGGTGCATGCCCTGCGCGGCGTGTCCTTCAAGATCTACGAGGGCGAGTTCGTCACCATCATGGGCACCTCGGGCTCCGGCAAATCGACGTTGCTCAACCAGCTCGGATGTCTCGACACGCCCACAAGCGGCGAGTACCTGCTCGACGGCATTGCCGTGCGCACCATGCGACGCTCACAGCGGGCACGCCTGCGCAACCGCAAGATTGGCTTTGTGTTCCAGAACTACAATCTCCTGGCAAAGACGACAGCCGTCGAGAACGTCGAGCTGCCACTGATGTATAATAAGGAATATAATGCGCGCGCGAGGCGCGAGGCCGCCATAAAGGCCCTCGAAGCCGTGGGCCTGGCCGACCGTCTTGAGCACAAGAGCAACCAGATGTCGGGCGGACAGATGCAGCGTGTGGCCATAGCCCGTGCGCTGGTGAACAACCCCGCCGTGATCCTTGCCGACGAGGCGACGGGCAACCTCGACACGAGGACATCGTTCGAGGTGCTGGTGCTCTTCCAGAAACTCCATGCCGAGGGGCGCACCATCATCTTCGTGACCCACAACCCCGAGATAGCTCAGTACTCAAGCCGTAACATCGTGCTGCGCGACGGCAAGATCCGCGAGGACGTGGAGAACCATAACATCCTCAGTGCCGCCGAGGCGCTCGCCGCACTGCCGGCGCCACAAGACGATTGACAAAAAAACACGTATCTATGTCGTACATCAATCTTTTCAAAATAGCCATCAAGGCCATAATGAGCAACAAGGCACGCTCGTTCCTCTCGATGCTCGGCATCATCATCGGCGTGGGAGCCGTCATAGTGATGATGGCCATCGGCCAAGGCTCAAAGGAGAGCATCCGCAAGGAACTCTCCACCATGGGCACAAACCTCCTCACCATACGCCCCGGAGCCGACATGCGCGGCGGCGTGCGTCTCGACCCCTCGGCCATGCAGACGCTGAAACAGGCAGACTACGAGGCAATACTCTCGGAGGCCAAGTTCGTAAAGGGCGTGTCGCCCGAAGTGACCACGAGCGGACAGGCTGTGTTCGGCTCCAACAACACCACCTCAACATGCTACGGCGAGAGTCCCGACTACCTCTCCATCAAGCTTTGGAACATTGAGGAAGGCACAGGCTTCACCGAAGAGGACGTAAAGAAGTCGGCCAAGGTGTGCATCGTGGGTAAGACGGTAGTCAAGGAGCTGTTTCCCGGCGGACAGGACCCTGTAGGCAAGACGATACGCTTCAAGAGCATACCGTTCCGAATCATCGGCGTGCTCAAGGGCAAGGGCTACAACAACTGGGGCATGGACCAGGACAACGTCATCATAGCCCCCTACACCACGGTGATGAAGCGACTGGCCGCACAGACACACTACAACAGCATCGTGTGCTCTGCCGTCACCGAGGAACTCTCCGACGCTGCCATCGAAGACCTTACGGCCATCCTGCGCCGCACACACAAGCTCAAGGAGAGCGACGTTGACAACTTCACCATACGCTCGCAACAGGAGTTCATGGAGACGATGTCATCGACCATGGACACCATAACCATCATCCTCGTCGTGGCAGCGGCATTCTCGCTCCTCGTGGCCGGCATCGGCATCATGAACATCATGCTCGTCAGCGTCACCGAGCGCACCAAGGAGATAGGCCTGCGCATGAGCGTTGGGGCACGAGGGCTCGACATCAGCAACCAGTTCCTCATCGAGAGCATACTCATCAGCCTCACGGGAGGCATTCTCGGGGTGCTCTTCGGCGGACTCCTGACATGGGGCTGCAACGCCATCATAGGCTATCCTGCCGTCATACCGGCATGGAGCGTCATCGTGAGCTTCGCCGTGTGCGTGGCCATTGGCGTGGGCTTCGGCTACTTCCCGGCGCAGAAGGCTGCACGCCTCGACCCCATCGAGGCGATACGCTACGAATAGGTGTGCCACGCCAAATGACATACACCATGACATCAGGAGCGGTACGCCTACGGCTGCCACAAACGAAAAACCACAAGATATAAAACTATAAACAACTATGCAGAAACTCATCATTGCATTTACTTTCTTCATGATGGCCAACACGGCCATGGCCGACATCCTGCCCATACGCGAGCCACGGCAGCAAGAACAGCAGGCATCTCAGCCCAAGCCCTCCAAAGACCAGAAATACCTGCTCGGCGCCGTGCCAGAGAAGGACGGCATCGTCACCTTCACAAAGACATTCCGCGTACCTGGCAAGTCGGCGGCCGACACATATCCCGTCATAGACCAATACATAAAGGGCCTCGTGGCAGCAGGACGGCAGGACCTGCGCACACGCATCGTGAGCGAGGACTCTGTCAAAGGCGAGGTCGTGGCAAAGGTGGAGGAGATCATGACCTTCAAGAAGCGATTCCTCAACTGGGACCACACTTACTTCCGCTACCTCATCTCCGCACTCTGCACCGACGAGGGACGCGTCACGCTGACCATAACTCAAATCTCATACTACTACGGCTTCGACCAGGACGGCAACAACGGCGAGAGCTATCGTGCCGAGGAGTGGATCAGCGACAAGACCGCCGTCAACAAGAAAGGCACCAAACTCTATCCGCGAAGCGGCAAGTTCCGCCGCAAGACCGTTGACCGCGTAGAGGAAATCTTCGAGGGTGCCAAGGCAGCTTTCCAGACAGATAGCGAGGAGTATGAGGAGGTCGTGGTGAAACGCAAGAAGAAAATCACTGCCGTTGAGGAATGAGCACGATGCAACCAAGCATGTGTTTATTTGTTGCATTACGTTGCTAAATGCTAAAAATGTCGGGTAAAAACGCAATTTACCCGACATTTTTGTTTAGCAATTGACCAAAAAGCTGTAACTTTGCACCCCGAAATGAGCAACATTACTTCAGACAACGACAAGGAGCGGGCTGCCGCTCTCTACGCTCAGGGTAACGCACTGCGCAAGCAGCAGCTGTGGAGCGAGGCCATGAACGCCTACGAGCAGGCCGCAGGCCTTGACCCGCAGAGTCCTGCCGTACATGCGCGGCAGATGCTTATGAAGATAATGAACTACTACAACAAAGAATTATATAATCCCTAACACAAACATGGCAAAAATGAAAGGCGCTATCGTCGTCAACACCGAGCGCTGCAAAGGCTGCCGCCTGTGCGTCGTGGCCTGTCCTTTAGGAATCCTGGAACTGGCTGACAAGATGGTAAATCGTCGTGGCTACCGCTACGTCGAGCAGGTCAAGCCAGACGCATGCACAGGATGCACGTCCTGTGCAATTGTGTGTCCCGACGCGTGCATCACTGTTTACAGAAAGAAAGTCGATTAAGATTATGGAAAAGCAAGAAATACTCTTGATGAAGGGCAACGAGGCCATCGCCCACGCCGCCATACGCTGCGGGTGCGACGGCTATTTCGGCTACCCCATCACACCTCAGAGTGAAATCCTCGAAACGCTGGCTGCCGAGAAGCCTTGGGAGACCACCGGCATGGTGGTGCTGCAGGCCGAGAGCGAGGTGGCAAGCATCAACATGCTGTATGGCGGCGGCGGCTCCGGAAAGCGCGTCATGACAAGCAGCAGCAGCCCCGGCGTGGCACTCATGCAGGAGGGCTTCGCATACATGGCCGGCGCCGAGATACCGGGACTCATCGTCAATGTGCAGCGCGGAGGGCCGGGACTGGGCACCATACAGCCATCGCAAGGCGACTACTTCCAGGCTACGCGCGGCGGCGGCAACGGCGACTACAACGTGCTCGTGTTGGCTCCGGCAAGCGTGCAGGAAATGGCCGACTTCGTTGACCTCGCCTTCGAGCTATCGTTCAAATGGCGCACACCGGCAATGATACTCTCCGACGGCGTCATTGGCCAGATGATGGAGAAGGTGGTGCTGCCGCCTTTCAAGCCGCGCCGCACGGAGGAGGAAATCATCAGACAGTGTCCGTGGGCATCGACAGGACGCACACCCGGCCGCAAGCGCAACGTCATAACGTCACTCGAACTCGACCCGCGCGAGATGGAGAAGCACAACCTGCACCTTCAGGAGAAATATCGCCAGATCTGCGAGACAGAGGTGCGCTACGAAGAGACGCTGACCGACGATGCCGAATATCTCATCGTGGCTTTCGGCTCGGCAGCTCGCATAGCACAGAAGACAATCAGCGAACTACGCAAACAGGGCGTTCGTGTAGGTCTGCTCAGACCCATCACGCTATGGCCGTTCCCTTACAAGCGCATCACCGAGCTGGCATCACAGGTCAAGGGCATCCTCTCATTCGAGATTAATGCCGGACAGATGGTGCAGGACATCCGTATCGCCGTGGAGGGACGCACACCCGTTGCCCACTACGGCAAGATGGGCGGCATAGTGCCGACACCGGAGGAGGTGGCAACAGCCCTCAAGGATCTGATAATCGAAAACCGAGAATAAGATGGTTAACTACTCGCAGCTTCGCAACACCCTCAACACGGTATTCATGCTAATGGCACTCGTTGGCGTCGTGACATACTTCGCCTTCCCTGCCCATCACATCGCAGGACTCGTGATCATCGGCGTTGCCTTGGTTGTGAAGGTGGTTGAATTTTTCATACGATTCATGTTCTGACACAAATACGTAAAATGGAAAACAATCCAATCATATCACCCGAGAATGTCGTCTATCAGAAACCTACGCTGATGAACGACAACCACATGCACTACTGCCCCGGTTGCTCGCATGGCGTGGTACACAAACTCGTGGCAGAGGTCATCGAGGAGATGGGCCTCACTGACAAGGCCGTAGGCATATCGCCAGTGGGCTGTGCCGTGTTTGCCTACAACTATATCGACATCGACTGGCAGGAAGCCGCCCACGGACGCGCACCGGCCCTCGCCAGCGCCATCAAGCGCCTGTGGCCCGACCGTCTGGTGTTCACCTACCAGGGCGACGGCGACCTCGCGTGCATAGGTACGGCAGAGAGCATACATGCCCTGAACCGTGGCGAGAACATCGCCATCATATTCATCAACAATGCCATCTATGGCATGACAGGCGGACAGATGGCACCCACTACCCTCATGGGCATGAAGACAGCGACATGCCCCTACGGCCGTCAGGCAGACCTGCACGGTTTTCCCCTTAAGTTCGCCGACATTGCCGCACAGCTCGAAGGCACGTGCTACGTCACACGACAGAGCGTGCACACCGTAGCCGCCATACGCCGTGCCAAGAAGGCCATTCGCCAGGCTTTCGATAACTGCATGAACCATCGCGGAGCATCGCTCGTGGAGATTGTCTCGACATGCAGCAGCGGATGGAAGATGACTCCCGAACAGGCCAACAAGTGGATGGAAGAGAACATGCATCCGTTCTATCCCCTGGGCGACCTCAAGAACACTATTGACAAGCAGGCCTAAAGGCCAGAGACACATAGGTATTATCCGACCCACCAATCACAATCTTAAATTATGACACAAGAAATCATCATAGCAGGCTTCGGCGGACAGGGTGTCCTCTCCATGGGCAAGATACTCGCCTACAGCGCACTCATGGAGGGCAAGGAGGTGTCATGGATGCCGGCCTACGGCCCCGAACAGCGTGGAGGCACAGCCAACGTGACCGTCATCGTCAGCGACGAAGCCATATCATCGCCCATCCTCAGCACATACGACACGGCTGTTATCCTCAACCAGCCGTCACTCGAGCGATTCGAGCCTCTCATCAAGCCCGGAGGAACGCTCATCTACGACGGCTACGGCATAAGCATACCACCCCATCGCAAGGATATCAACATCTATGAAATCGATGCCATGGACGCTGCAGCAGAGATGGGCAATCCCAAGGGCTTCAACATGATAGTGCTCGGAGGACTGCTCGCCGTACATCCCATCGTGCAGATTGAGAATGTACTCAAGGGTCTGCGCAAGACATTGCCCGAACGCCACCACCATCTCATTCCCGCCAACGAGGAGGCTCTGCGCAAAGGCATGGAGATCATCCGAAAAGATTAGCGTTACTGCACACAACCCGACACTTCAACTCATGCACCATCCCCACCATCTTCTCATACCGTTTCTCATCTGCATAGCCTTTGCTCTGCCGGCAAGGGCGCAAATCGGAGAGTACGAGGCCAACCAGTATGGTCAGAACTTAGGAGACGGAACCGTAGTAGATGCCAACGGACAGGTGCGCAGCACATGGGGACGCGACACCTCGAAGGTTGACCGTTACGTGCCTACCGAGTACCACCAGTGGAAGATTGACCCTCTCTTCGGAGCACGGATGCCGGAGCAGTACAACGACACGCTGCCACACCTCTTCCAGAACTACAACCTCACCGAGGGGTTGCGCAGCGAGTACAACGTCCTCGGCAATCTGGGCTCACCGCGAATGGCGCGCAACTTCCTCGACCGTCCCGTGCCCGACAAGATGCTGTTCCTCCAGCAGTACGATTACTTCCACACCGAGCCCTACACAATCCTCTTCACCAACACCAAGAGCCCCCTCACCAATCTTCAGTACCACAAATGCGGAACGTCGGAGACGGGGCAGGACCGCTTCAGGGCTTACTTCGCCGTCAACGTCAACAAGCGAGCCGGCTTCGGCTTCAAGATTGACTATCTCTACGGTCGCGGCTACTACATCAACCAGGCCAGCTCGCTTTTCGGCGGGAACCTCTTCGGCTACTACCTGGGCGACCGCTACGACATGCATGCCTTTCTCGGCATAGAACACATGAAGACCACGGAGAACGGCGGCATAGAGGACGATGCCTACATCACCGACCCTGAGTCGTTCGGACGCAGCATACGCTCACGAGACATACCCACTGTGCTCTCCAACGTGTGGAACCGCAACGATGTGCAGACATACTACCTCACACATCGCTACAACATAGGCAAGTACATTGACCTCGACGTGCCCGACAGCCTGAAGCCCAAGCTCCCCGAGGAGATTGAGCTATGGCAGATGCTGCGGGACGACAGCCTTGTTAATGCCATACAGGCCGACACGCTGCGACGACCCATCGTGCTCGATTCGCTGAAGACGGCATGGATGAGTCAACAGGTCATACCTCAACAGTTCGTACCTGTGACAAGCGTCTTCCACACCTTCAAGCTACAGAAACTCAACCGCGCCAACTACTCACAGGGCGGCATACCGGATGACTACTTCGCACACGAGCCGTTCTACCGCTCGTCATACGACATTAACTTCCAGGACGAGACGACGGCCCTGTCGCTGAAGAACATCGTAGGCATACAGCTGCGTGAGGGCTTCAACAAATGGGCCAAGGCGGGAATAAGCCTCTTTGCCGCCCATGACTTCAGGCGCTACGCCCTGCCAAGTGCAGAGACCAACGACACTCTCGACGTCTTCGACATCTACAAGGAGAACCACATCAGCGTGGGCGGCGAGATCAGCAAGACGCAAGGCCGGCTCCTGCACTACAAGGCTCGGGCAGAGTTCTGGGCAATAGGTCCGGAAGCCGGCGACCTACACCTGCAAGGACAGGCCGACCTCAACTTCAAGCTCGGACGTGACACCGTCCATCTGGCAGCAAATGCTTCCTTCAGGAACATCACACCGGCATTCTTCTTCCGCCACTATCACAGCCAGACTCACTGGTGGGACAACAGCCTGAGCCAGGAGACACGAACACGCGTCGAGGGCAAGCTGTCTATCGACCGCACGGCAACAAGCCTGCGCTTCGGCATGGAGAACATCTCCAACTACACCCACTTCGCAAGCATACTGACGCCCAACATGGACGAGTTCGGAGAGGAAGTCGCGTCATACTCACACGACGTCGAAGTGCGACAGCAGAGCGGCAGCGTGCAGGTGCTCAGTGCCACGGCACGCCAAGACCTACACTTCAAGTTCCTGCACTTCGACAATGAATTCACATGGCAGCATTCCACCAACTCCGAAGTCTTGCCGCTGCCCATGTTCTCGCTCTACAGCAACCTCTATGCCGTGTTCCATATCGCTAAGGTTCTGAGGTGCGAGCTCGGCGTTGACCTACGCTATTTCTCATCATACTACGCGCCTGACTACGCCCCTTTCCTCAACCAATACGCCATTCAGGATGCTTCGCAGCCACGTATCAAGGTCGGCAACTATCCCGTAATTAACGTATATGCCAATTTCGCACTGAAGCGTGTCAGGGGCTACATTCAGTACGTCAACCTCAACAGCAGCCGACACGCCTTCTGGGCACCGCATTATCCCGTGGACCCCGATGGCATTCGCTTCGGCATCTCATGGAACTTTTACGACTGACGCCACAGCTGCCTGTCAAGGCACTTCCGTGACAGGCAACGCTGCAGCATCTCAGGGCTGTTCTGAGACCGACGCCGCGCTGTCGTTCTTCTTTTTCTTCTTCTGGAAAAACACGCCAAAGCACACATTGGCATTGCCGAAAATGTCGAAGATGCGCATGTCGCTCCGGCGATACCTGTAGTAGTGGCTGACGCCGAAGACGCCGGCAAACCATCGCCCGTTGTTGTAAATAACACCCAGACGTGCCGTAGCACCAAAGTTGAAGTTTCCGCGCTGTATGAACACCTCATTCATCTTGCGAAGGAAAGGGCTGTCGCTGTAACGCTCGTTGTCCGAGGCATTGCGCTCCTCCTCATGCAGGATGGCCGTCTGAGTGCTCGTATGCTTGTAGCTCAACGATGGTGTAAGCACCATGCCGACACACCAATTGCGGCCCGGGACCCAGTTGTAAGCATAGCCGAAGTTGACACTGTAGTCCCAGTACTTTATGCGTTCCAGGGAGGTGAACTCGTCCTTGTGGCTCGTTTCCTGAAGGAAGTCCGTGGGCAATGCCTCAAGGTCGAACATCACGTCATGGATGGTGACGCTGCCGCCCAACTGCCACGAGCCGGCACTCTTGAGCTGGATGGCAGTCTGCGAGAACACCGCAGGACATGAGAAACGACGACGGTTGAAATTGTAATAGGCATTGACACCCATGACCTTTGACTTCACATATTCGCAATCCTCGCCCTCATGGGCTTCGGCAAGAGAGCCAAGACCTTTCACTCGCTTCAGAAAAAAATCGTTGCCCGTGCTGCGCATCATGAAGTCGATGCCAAACAAAGCGGTGTAAACAGAAAACTCGAAGCGTGTGCCGCTCGACCTACGAGAACCTATATTCGTCAGGTCGAAGCTGTAGCCAAGGAATATCCACTTCCATCCCAAATACGGGCCGATGCGGAAGTCGGGATGCTGGGCCAAGGTCATCAGCTCGGCATAGTCGGAAGAGCCGATGTTGTAGAACTCAAAGTTCGTCGTTCCCTGCAGCATGGCGGTGAAGTTGTAGCCTATGCGCTCCACATAGCGCTCGTCGATGTCGTTGAAGGCATCAATGAAGCGGGAGATGAAACCCTTTCTCTTCTTCGCGGGCTGAAGGGTTGCCAGAACTTCGTTGCTCTGCAGCCCCTTGAAGTCGCTGACGTCGGGCAGACGGATGCCTGACGCCACCGTGTCCAGCAGCACCGTTGCCGTGTCATGGGGAATACGTGTGCCAACTTTCCTGAACGACGCCGTGCCACTCCTCAGGGGCGACTGCGCACACGCGGCAGAGACGCCGGCCGATGCCACCGTCAGGCATAACAGATAACGTAACGCTCCGTTCACAGCTTGCCGAGGATTTTGTCCATAACCCAGTTCACAGGCGTGGCGCTGACGCTGTCCACGCGGCAGATACCCATGCCGCGCAGATGCTCTACCACAAGCTGTATCAACGGCATCTGCACGTGCTGGGGATTCTCCACCACAATCTCCTCGCGTCCCTGCTCCGTGATGAGCTCTATAGGGTCGTAGGTGAACACCGAGAAACTCAGTTGGCCACGGTCGCCGACGATCTGTATGCGATCTGTACGCGCTGACTCATGCGCACAGAAACACCACGTCCCACTGCCTGGCAGCCCGTCGGCAAACTGAAAAGCGGCACTCACGGTGTCCTCCGTCTCATACAGGCCGCCACGGTTGGCACAGAAGCCGCTGGCACGCGTGATAGGGCCGAACAACTCTTGCAGCAAGTCCAGCTGATGCGGGGCAAGGTCGTAGAAGTAGCCTCCGCCGGCGATGTCGCGCTGCACACGCCAAGGCAACTGAGTGCGGTTGTAGTCGAGGTCGCGGGGAGGAACGGCAAAGCGTATGTGCACTCCCACCACGCGCCCTATCTTTCCGCTTTCCACGATGGCACGCACACGCAGAAAATACGGGAGGCAACGCCGGTAGTAGGCCACAAAGCACGGCACGCCCGTCTCCTTCGATATCCTGTTCACACGTATGCATTCCTCATAGCTCGCGGCCAAAGGCTTCTCCACATACACCGGCTTGCCGCTCTTCATGGCCATGATGGCGAAGGTGGCATGGCTCGACGGAGGTGTGGCGATATACACGGCATTGACTTCCGAGTCGTCTATCAGCGCCTGGGCATCGGTGTACCAACGCCCCACGCCGTGACGCTCAGCATAGCTGCGTGCACGCTCGCGGTTGCGGCTCATCACCGCCACCACACGCGAGCTGTCAACAAGACCGAAAGCAGGACCGCTCTTCTTCTCCGTCACCTCACCGCAGCCTACGAACCCCCAGCGTATGTCTTTTTCCATGCTTTTTGCTTTTTTTTACTCATTTCGTGCGCAAAGGTACAAATATTTGCAGTATCTTTGCACACGTTTTACGAATTTATAACAAAAAAATGAACTCCAACACGTCACACGACATACAAATCGTGCGCCAACGCACGGTGGCAGGATGCATCACAGAGGGATGGCGACTCCTCGCCGACAACATCTGGAGCCTGCTCCGACTGTCATGGAACATGCTCATTGCCACGTCGCTATGGGGCATCGTCTTTGCCATCATCCTACGCCCAGGCATATACTCCTTCCCCGCCCTGCTCGTCATGGCCCTTCTGGCCTGCGTCATCTCACTAGCATGGCTATGGCACACGGCCACGCTGCTCAGGACACATTACCAACAAGGCACCCTCGCCGCTGCCACCACGATGGACATCTACAGACGTCAGGCCAAGCCGTCGGCCATGAGCTTACTGCGCAGCATGGGTCGCATCCTGCGACAGCCCGGACAGTGGCCGGCATTTATTGCCATACTCTTCGTAGGGACGACATGCGTTGCCATCCTCACCCTACTCTTCGCGATGCCTTTCTACACCGTCTCTCTCACACTCCTTCAGGCCGGCGCAGCAGCGACGATAGGCGACACCATAACACTTCCAGCCTACCTCACATGGCTCGCTCCACTCATGGCTGCATTAGCAACGAGCATACACTATATCCTATCATGGATGCTACTGCTGCCACTCGCCTTTTTCGTCGGCAAACTCATTGCTGACAGACAAATGGCAAAAAAGGACGACATTTTCGAAAAAAAGTAAGCAAAAAGGCTTCCGTTTCAAACTTTTTACGTACCTTTGCGCCGCTTTACGTCAAGAACAGGCAAACGACAGAGGCCAGAGCGACTGCCACCAGCGTGACAATAATATCGGTTCCGTAGCTCAGCTGGATAGAGCAACAGCCTTCTAAGCTGTGGGTCTTGGGTTCGAATCCCAACGGAATCACTTCATGACATCCGCAAGCAACTGCTTTTTCAGTTACTTGCGGATTTTGTTAGCCCGCAGGGGGCTCAGTTGCCGACGTGGCGGTCGCGTCAGGAACTCATGCATTACCGTCCTGCGTAACGGTGTTACTTTTGGGGCGATATGGTCGCTTTCACCCGTCCGCCAGGCGCCTTTGTGGCGAAGTTGAAGACGGCGAAGCGCGTGCCCATGAAGATGCGGCGGTAGTCGAATCGCATCTTGAAGCTGTCGCCGATAGGTTGCCATGTGCGCCCGTCAAGGCTGTAAGCGAACGTCGCTATGTCGCGCCCCGGGCGGAAGTCGCCATGTATGCGCAGCCACACGTGCCGTCGGCCGCTGATGTCGATGCGCGCCCGCTCGGTGACGCGGTTGCCCGTCACCTGCTTGCGGTCGTTCATCTCCATGCTCTCCTCGCTCATCGTGAGGAAGGTCTTGCGGCCGTCGCGGCACACCGTCAGCACGCCCGAGTCGCCGTTGAAGGCGGCAAAGCCCGCACGGTCGCCGTCACGCATCTTACGTATGTCCAGGCACACCGAGTCGGCGCTCTCCGGGCCGAACATACGCCACGTGAGGGTGTTGCGCGCCATGTAGATATTCTCGGCCAGATGGTGCGTCCGCAGCTCCCACGTGTGGTGCCGGCTGTCGAAAGAGAAGGCTGTGGAGTCGGGGTTGTGGTTCCACTGGAAGTCTTTCGTCACCTGAGCCACCTCGCCGCAGGGCGTCACGTGTCCGTCGGCATCGCCTATCATGGGCCAGCCGTCCTCCCAGCGCACGGGGCTGAGGGTGAGCACGCGCCCCACGCCGCCACGGTCCTGGAAGATGACGCCATGCCAGCGGCCGTCAGGGCCATCGACGATGGTGCCCTGCCCTACGAAGGGGAAGCCTCCGAAGTCGCTCTTCAGTATTACGCGCTTCTCCCATTCGCCGTCGAGGCTGCGGCAGCGATAGGCCAGCTGCTGTCGCCCTGTCCGAGGCCATGAGATCATCAGCAGGTAGTAGTAGCCGTCGTGCTTGATGACACGGCTGCCTTCGAGCAGGCCGTTCTCTTGGGCATCGCGTACCTCCAGATGCCTGCGAAAACCGCCTTCTTTCTCGGCCGTGACGTCTGGCGTAAGCTCTGTGATGTCCACGCTGCCCGAGCCGCTGAAGACATAGACGCGGTCGTCATCGTCGAAGAAGAGCGAGGCATCATGGTAGAAACCCTTCAGATGAGCATGCAGGTGCCATCCACGCTCCGGGTCGTCGGTAGAATAGACCCACGTGCCTGGCACGCCGTTTGTGACGAAGAGCGCGTAGAAACGGCCCTTGTGGTAGCGCAGCGACGTGGCCCATTGTCCCTGACCGTATTTCGTGCCTCCGTCGAGGTCGTAGGCCGGCGTGTCGTGCAAGCCGTCGAAGAGGTAGCTGATGGTCTGCCAGCGCACCAGGTCGCGGCTACGCATGACAGGCCCGCCGGGCATCACATGCATCGTGGTAGTGACCATATAGTAGTAGTCGCCGACGCGGATAATGTCGGGGTCGGGATAGTCGGCCCAGATCATAGGATTGGCCGTAGGAGACTGGTAGGGAGCCTGTGCCAGCGTGTGGCCGGCAGACGCGGTGGCGGCCACAAGGGCGAGAAGGAGAATGCGGCGTAACATAGGTATATATATTAATGTGTGGCAAATTATCTGCTGCAAAGGTAGCGGCACAACAGCAAATATGTATTCAAAGGATGTTTCAAATGATTCTGCTAATGTCTCAAACTTTCACTTTATAGAGGTTATGAGCCACCCCCAAGGGGGGCTGCTACATCGCCAAGGGGATGCAACATCATCCCCAAGGGGATATGCTTAGCCCACGAACGTGGGACAATGAGCCCACGAACATGGGACAATGAGCCCACGAACGTGGGACGATTGGCCCACGAACGTGGGCTAAGTACAGCCCCTTGGCGAGTAACGAACATCCTTTGGGCGAAGCAGAGACTTCCCCTTGCAGATGCTCATTAGGAATACTGGCGTAACGCCTGATGCCTGAGCCTACGTTACAGATAAGTAAGTCCATGCCTGAGGCATCTCGAAAGGGACAAATAATCACAACACGGTGAAAAAGAATGGCTATTTTACTACTCCCTCTCACTTTATTTCTAAATTCGAAGCATAATTCGCAAACTTTTTGTAAATTTGCAACCGAATATTCACATAAATACGTATTTGTTATGGCAAGACCAATCAGAGAGACCCCTGGGCGAGGACGCCTTCAACTTCGAGATGCGAAGGCTGGAGGTGGAGAACATGACTCCCGAGGAGCGTGCCGAGGCTCGTAGGAAGTTTCAGGAACGTGTACAAACAAATAAAATAAGTACAATATGAGAATCAAACAAATATTTCTGACGCTCGCCCTGCTTTGCGCCGTGGTGCAGGGAGCGTGGGCGCAAGCCAATTGGGATGAGGTCTATGCCATGACACAGACCACAGTAGCCGACTGGACTCAGCTTACTGAGGGATCCACTACGGGACGGACGCTTGGTGAGTCAGGCACAACGAAGTACTACTATGCCGGGTCGGACCTCACGTTCACCAATTCCACGTATGGCGGCAGCGGCCTGACCATCTTAGGCACGGTATATCTCTACGTGCCCGAGGGGGTGACCGTCACCTGTAAGGGCACCTCAGGTCTTAGAAGAACAATAGGCAGCGGTGCAGGCATCGAGCTGACGGAGGGCAACACCCTCTACCTCATCGGCACCGGCACAGTGAACGCCGAGGGCGGCCTTGCGTCCGGCGGCGAAACCGGCAATGATGGCGGTGACGCCGGTTGGGACGGTAATAACTACTGGTCAGGCACCGGTGGCAGAGGCGGCAATGGCGGCGGCGGTGCCGGTGCCGGCATCGGCACACGCGGCGGCGATGGCGGCATGGGCGCTTACGGTGCTGCAAGTGTAGTCTCTAAATGGGATCACGCTGGTGGCGGCAGTGGTGCCGCTGGCCTAGCCGGTGCAACCGCTGGTGCCATGGGCAAGCTCTATGTGGCCCAGTCCTTCATCCACCTGACTGCCACAGGCGGCAGTGCAGGCTGGATGTATGGGGACGGCAGTGCAGGCAGTGCAGGCAAGAGCATTTTAGATGACGACACCTCGAACAACTATTGCGCAGCCGGCGGCGGTGGCGGCGGTGGCGGCGGCTTCGGCGGCGCAGCCGCGGGCATCGGTACCGGTGGCCCCGGCGGTGGCGGTAGCGGCGGCGGTGCCTCTGGCAACCTTGAGTGGTGTCGCTCTGGTTACTACGTAGTCCGCGCTCCTGGAGGCAAGGGCGGCCAGAATGGTGACGGAACCTGGGCTCCGGATGGCGCAGAAAGCATTCTGAATTATGAAAACCTCAACAACGGAAAAGCCCACTCCAATTCTTCTGGTTGGAGCAATAATGACAGCTACATTAGCAATCAGCCTGTAGGCACTGGCGGCAGCGGCGGCGCAGCAGGCTCTGCCAGCATCAGCGTCAACAGCCAGGTCATATCCATCGTCACCAGCGAGACGACGACAATGACCTCTGGCTACTACTATGTGCTGGGCGACGTCACCGTCACAGAGCGCATCACCGTCAATGGCAATGTCACGTTGAATCTTGACAAGGATGCCACGCTCAACGCCCCCAAAGGCATCGAGCTGAGCCTGGGCAACAGCCTGACCATCAACGGCCCCGGCGCACTGACCATCGACGATGTCGCTGACAGCAAGTCGGGCATCGGTGCCATGGCCATGGGTGCACTCACCATCAACGGCGGCCAGTTGACCATCACCGGTGGCAATGGTGTCCCCGGCATTGGTTCTGATACAGGAGCCGGCAGCGGTACGTTGACGCTCGGTTGGAACGCAGGAACAGACTTCATCGCTTGCAGCAGTTATGCCGTAGCGAGCATCACCTTTGCCCCCGGCAAGACGTTCTACTTAGACGGTACGAAGACCATAGCCACGCCCGACAACATCGGCGGCAAGAAGCTCGTGCCATTCCTCGATAATCAATGCGGCAACGGAATCGCTTGGTACATGACCGACACCGACGGCAACGGCTCATTAGAGACCCTCAACATTCTCCACGACGGCAGCGGAACGGGAGCGATGGCCGACTATAGCGAGGATGATGCGGCAACAGCACCCTGGATCACATACTACGGCAGCGACATCACCGCCATCAACATCTCCGACGGCGTGACCCACGTGGGCAATAATGCCTTCCGCGGCCTCACGGGCATCGTCGAGGTGACACTGGGGGCATCAGTCACGAGCATCGGCACAGGTGCCTTTGCCAGCTGCAGCAACCTGTCGCGCATCAACATGCTGAATGGTAACGAGAACCTCATCGTCGGCCTCGACGAGAGCGCCCTTCAGAATTGCGATGCACTCACCGCCATCACCGTGACCAAGCCCGTACTCTACATGAAGTATGCCGCCGCCGACCAGTGGAAAGGCTTCAGCTCCAAGTTGCGCCTGACACTCGGCTACGACTATCTCTTCGAGGGCGGCGGCTCCACGAGCGATGCCTACTATAAGATAGCCACCGCCGACGACCTGCGCCGGCTCGCAGAGGCCGTCAACGCCGGCAATGGCGCGCTCACCCATCAGCAAAAGTTCTGCCAGACGGCCGACATCGACCTCGCCGGAGCCGACTTCCCCGGCATAGGCTGGCGCAGTGACAATGAATCATTCCAAGGCAACTACGACGGAGGTGAGCACACCATCAGCGGCCTCAGCGTCAGTTCCAGCCATGACTGTGCCGGTCTCTTCGGCTACGTCAGCAATAGTGCCAGTCTCCGCAACTTCTACCTCGTCCAGCCGACTGTCACCACCACCGCACACACAGCCGACCCCATCAGGGTCGGTGCCGTCGCGGGCTTTGTCTCTTCTGCATTTATTGAAAATTGCCACGTCATCCGGCCCACCCTCAGCGCCACCGGCAGCGGCACGAAATACATAGGAGCCATCGTGGGTGAAATCAGCGGGAGGGTCAACAGCCTCGTCAACTGTTTCTACAATCGGGCGGGCGACCTCGGGGGCATCGGCGTCAACCACGGCCTTGCGTGCACCATCGAAAACATCGTTCCCGTCTATGGTTTCGTCATCGACAATGCCAGCGTAGAACTGCCAAACAACCTCTACACCTTCCCTAACGGGGATTGGTATTTGCGCTACATCAAGAAGGATTTAGGATTCAACCTGAAAGGGACCTTCTATCTGCGCGACCAGCTGCAGTTCAAGCCCACTGTAAAAGTTACCGATCCCGGCATCAGGGGCTACGCCACCCGCCTGATGTTCGACGGCCAGGTAATTGAACCCGACGAGGGAGCAACATCTCTCACACAGGTCACCATCACCGTCAGTGCCGACATCGACGGCAAAACCCTGTCTGTCGGCAGCCGCAGCAACGGACAGCCGCAGGAAGTGACTTACGTCGATGCGCATGGCCTGCAGCACACTACGCAGGCCACACTCCTCGACGGATATGAACCCGTCGTCAAGAGGGAGGGGGCCGCCTTTGACTACATCTCCCTCGCCGCAGGCACCTACTTCGTAGGAATCGACCTCGACTACACCGGCGTTCCAATCTATCCGAACGGAGACATCACCCTCATCCTCGGCAACGGACGCACCATGCGCTTCGGCCGCAACAGCAATCCCACTACGTGTCCAGCCATCAATGACTATGCCTCCAATCTCACCATCTACGGCCAGAGTCTTGATGCCGACATCGCCGGCACACTCCGCTACGTAGGTGAAAATTCTGAGGCCATCCATGTGGGCAAATACACACAGCACAGCGGCAACGTCATCCTCCATAGCCGCCGCAGCTCGAGAATGGGACATTGTCTTGAGGCGTGGAACTTCACCCTGAATGGCGGCACACTTAGCGCCACCAACAATGCAGATGAAGGCTGTGCCATTAACGCTAATACCATCACTATCAACGGCGGACAGCTCACCGCCAAATCCATCGGCAAGGAACTGTGCTTTGGTCTCTATGCAGGTGGTTCCAACGGCATCACTCTCGGCTGGACCCACCCAGATGACTTCATCTGCGCCAGCAGCTACTTCGTAGAAAAAGGTACCATAGTCACCACCCATGTCCCCGGCACTGATAACTATCAGCACTTTACGCTCGACGACGGCACCACGTTAATCAGCGGCACCCTCGACGCCGCCACCCTTGCCGGTAGCACCCTCAGACCCACCTGGGTAGGCCTGGGCACAGAATCCGACCCCTACCTCATCAGTTTCACCTCCGAACTCGACCTGTTGTCCGCCCGCGTCAGCGGCGCCCACGGCCAGACCCATAGAGACGACGGCTACCTGGGCTGCTACTTCCGCCTTACGAACGACATTGCCTACCCATACACCACCCGGTGGGACGATGCCACCAGCACCGAGAATAACTTCGAGCCCATCGGCCGCGAGTATGCCTTCCGATTCCGAGGCGACTTCGACGGCGGTGGCCACACCGTCAGCGGCATACGACTCTATATTAGCCCAGGTGAATATGGCACAGAAGGAGGAAACGTTGGCATCTTCGGCACCACTGGTAAAGAAAGCTATATACACGACCTCACTATCGCCGATGCCAACATCACCGGCTTAGCTGACGTCGGAGGCATCGTGGGCTATAACCGCGGCACCATAACCCGTTGCCACGCCGCCAACAACTTCCTCCTCCGTGCTGACGAGAATGGCAGCTGCTGTTTCGGCGGCATCACCGGCAGTTGCCCAGAAAACAGCGTCGTCACCCACTGCACAAGTGCCGTCACCATCGTCGTGAGCGATAGGGGCCGCGTTTACCAAGTAGGCGGCATCGTTGGCGACAATGTCGGGGCCACCATGACCGACAACCTTGTCTTCGGGGCCACCATCCCAGCTGCCATTACGTCCTCTCTGCCGAACTCTCACGGCGCTATCACCGGACGCCCCTATGAGACCAATCTCGCTAACAACTACTACTCTGCCAGTAACGTAGCCGGAATCCCCAACGCCATAGGCATAGGTAGCGGCCCCATCGATAGTAGCTATGAAGAAAACTGCGACCTCCCTGAGAACGACGGCATAGTGCCCCTGCTGCGCGACCAGGCCGACAACACCGCCGCCATCGAACATGTTTCTGCCCTGTCCACCGCCGGAGCTGGCGGAACCGCGCTCGACCTCGGCTGGGGAGCCGGCCGCTTCCCCTTCCAACTCGCCGGCCGCACGCTCTACAAAGACGGCTCGTGGAACACGCTGTGCCTGCCCTTCGCCGTCGCTATCGAGGATTCACCCCTTGAGGACGCTACCATCATGATGCTGGACAACAGCACGGACAGCAGCACAGGCTTCGACGCCGCCACCGGCACGCTCCACCTCGACTTCGTGGAGACCCGTTCCATAGAGCCCGGCGTAGCCTATCTGGTGAAGTGGAATCGCGCCACCGACTACGTGGACGACGACGCTCACAACATCGTCAACCCCGTCTTCTATGGTGCCACCGTCTCTGCTGAAGCTCCTGCCGGCAAGCGCACCGAGAGCGCCGACGGAAAGGTGGCCTTCACCGGCACCTACGCTGCCGCGGCCTACGACAAGGACACGCCCGGCGTGCTCTTCCTCGGTGCCGACAACAAGCTCTACTACCCGAAGGCTGGTGCCAGCATCGGTGCCTTCCGCGCGATGTTCCGCCTCAACGGCATCACCGCCGGCGAGCCTAAGGACGGCGAGGAAGGCATCAAGGCTTTTGCCCTCGACTTCGGCAACGAAAACTCCACCCTCGTGTCCCTCCCGTCAGAAATGGAGGAGGCTGATGCCTGGTATGACCTCAGCGGCCGCCGACTCGAAGGCAAGCCCTCGCAGCGTGGCATCTACGTGACCCGGGGCCGCAAGGTCGTGATTAAGTGAGCGGCGAGCCAAGCTTGCTTGAGCTCGTCCGAGCGTGCGCTCGGCCAAAGGACGCTTGCAAAGCAAGAACGAGCTCTGCTATTCTCGTAAACAACTGCTATTACACCGAGACGATGGGCAAGGCACAGGGCAAGCAGGCATTCCCCTTCGCCAACGCCCCTGCCAATCTCGGCGACCTGGTGAAGAACTACGGTATGGTAAAGGCGTACGCTAACGGCATCTACTACGACGATACATACTACGTGGCGCCAGCCACCATCACCCTGGCCGACGACGGCGACAACAGCACCACTATCAGCGACGCGCACGGCTTCGTGGCCGACGTGACGCTGCAGGGTCGCACGCTCTACAAGGACGGTGCATGGAACACGCTGTGCCTGCCGTTCAGCGTGGACGACTTCGCAGGCACGCCCTTGGAGGGCGCCACGGTGAAGACGCTTGCATCGACCAGCTTCAGCAACGGCACGCTGACGATGGACTTCACCGAAGACGTGAGCACCATAGAGGCAGGCAAGCCGTATATCGTGAAGTGGGCCAACGGCACAGACATCGAGAGCCCCGTGTTCACTGGCGTCACCATCAGCAATGTCACTGCCAACGTCGAGACCGACTTTGCTGACTTCGTGGGCACGTACTCGCCCGTCAGCATCTACATCGACGGGAAGACCAACCTCTACCTCGGCGCTGACAACACGCTCTACTATCCCACGGTCGAGGACTTCCAGGTGAACGCCTGCCGCGGCTACTTCCAGCTGAAGGGCCTCACCGCTAATTCCAATCAAGCCTCCATCCGCGCCTTCAAACTCAACTTCGGCGACGATGAGGCAACAAGTGTAACTACTCCCCTCGCCCTTGGGAGAGGGGCTGGGGGTGAGGCTTGGTACACCCTCGACGGTCGCAAGCTCGGCGGCCGCTCGGCCGAAGGACGCTTGCAAAGCAAGAAGCCGACACAACGCGGCATCTATGTGAATAACGGACGTAAAATCATAATCAAATAAGAGTACCCGCGCTGTTCAACGTGCTGTCGTAAAGCCTGCGACAATACTCGTTGAGCAGTGTGCGGAGTATGCATGTATTTAAAGAAGTGAAGCTCGGTGAACAGAAATTGACGTTAAAAAGTATTTATTTGCGACGTGTTTCGTGGAAAACGAGTAACTTTGCAGTATGAAACAAATGAAACGATGGATGCTGGCCACCATCCTTACATCTTGTGGCCTTATGGTGCTCAGTTCGTGTTCGAATGAAGACGAGACAGATGTACCTCCGACAGATGAGGTGGAGTCACAACTGCAGCGGATGACCCTCCGCGAAAAGGTGGGACAGATGTTCTATGTGCGCCCCGAATGTCTCGACACCACTATCCACTTCAACCGCTCTGGCGGTATTGACCAGAGTGTGGATGACATCACCAAGATCAGGCTGCAGGCCGTCAACGAGATGATGCGGCAGGTGAACGAGAATTATCCCGTGGGCGGCATCATCCTCTATGCTCACAACATCGAGGACGAGGCACAGCTCGCACGCTTCATCCCTGAGATTCGTGCGCTGAAAGGCTCACCCCTGCTGTGCATCGACGAGGAAGGCGGGCGTGTGGCTCGCATCGGGCGCAACAGCAACTTCAAGGTGAAGACCTACGAGTCGATGGGGGCCATCGGTGCTACTGGCGACCCGAAGAATGCCTACGAGTGCGGCAACACCATCGGCACCTACCTCCACCGCTACGGCTTCGATATTGACTTCGCCCCTGTGGCCGACGTGAACACCAATCCTGAGAATATCGTCATCGGTGCACGTGCCTTCAGCGACAATCCAGAGATAGCCGCCCCGATGGTGACCAACTATCTGCAGGGACTGAAGGATGCCGGTGTCACGGGATGCATCAAGCACTTCCCCGGCCACGGCGACACGAAGGCCGACACGCACTTCGGCTATGCCAGTTCCCAGAAGACGTGGGAGGAGATGCTCTCGTGCGAGATGGTGACCTTCAAGGCTGGCATCCAGTGGGGATGCCAACTCATCATGACGGCACACATCAGTGCGCCCAACGTGGCAGGCTCCGACATCCCTGCCACGATGTCATCGGTTATTCTTCAGGACAAGCTGCGCCGTGAACTGGGCTATCAGAACCTCATCATCACCGATGCGATGGAGATGGGAGCCATCACCCAGCAGTACACCAACGGCGAGGCTGCCGTGGGTTGCATCAAGGCCGGTGTCGACATCGTGCTCGGCCCGCAAGTGTTCACGGAGGCTTTCGACGCGGTAATCAAGGCTGTAGAAGCCGGTGAAATCACAGAGCAGCGCATTGACGAGAGCGTGCGCCGCATTCTGAAGCTGAAGCAGAGCATCAGGAGATAGGACGATTAGCAAGTGGATAAAGCGATAGTGGTCGATGCCTCGTCAGACATAGGCATTGAGGTGGCCGTGCCGACATCGTGATTGTCAGGACTGGGGAGCGGAGCGTGAAGGTCAGAATTGAATAAGAAAATAATAGACTCATGCATTACAGTGGTCCACGCCCTTGTAATGCATGAGTCAGCACTTTCAGTGCGCTGCGAGCCGTCTCTGCAGCGGTATGAAGATGAGCCGCCAGGTTATGGCTGCAGAGATGATGCCCCATGCCATGCCGGCCATGATGTCGCCAGGATAGTGCACTCCGAGATAGATGCGCGAGTAGCTGGAAATGACAGCCCAGACGAAGAGCAGTGCTATGGAGACCGTCGGCTTCGAGAGAGTGCGTAATATTGCACTGAGACGGTTTGCTACGGTGCCAGACAAGGCCTGGTCTTCGGTGTGTTGCGGCTTGTGCCTTAGGCATAGCGTGATGAATGTGGCCACGCCGAAGGTGTTTGCTGCGTGGCTGGAGATGAAGCCGTAGAGCCCTCCCCTGTAGCCGTTGACGAGGTCTATGAGCCCCTCGAGAGCCGGCTCGTGGCTCGGGCGCAGTCGATGGAAGAGTGGTTTGCACAGTCCGCTGCTGACGCGGTCGGCCATGAGCACCACCACGACCGTGCCGAGCAACACGAGAAGCAGTTCCCGCCAACCTCGGTTGCGCCAGATGGCATACACCACGAACAGGAACATGGGCACCCACGTGGTTGTGTGGGTTGCCGCCATGAAGAAAGCATCGACGGTCGTGTTGTCGCTGCCGTTTAGTGCGAGCAGCAACTGGCGGTCGAGGGTTATGATTTCGTCCATATCAGAGTCAGATGACATCTATCGTGTTGCGTTCGAGCCATCCTGCCTTGCCGTCGGCCATGCGTATCTCCACCCACTGCTGCATGGAGGCATCGGTGATGGTGACGTGTGTGCCCTCGTGGAGTATGAAGAGGTCGGTGCCTCCGCTGCTCGGGGTGCTCTTGACGACCGCCGACGGTGCCATGATGATGGCCTCGTTGCGGTTGCGTATGTGGCTGCGCTGATTGAAAGCCGCTACGTTGGCAAAGATGCAAACGACGAGCGCCGCTACGGCCACGGCGAAAGCACCTTTCTGCAGCGCCACTCTGGGTACGAAGAGATAGACTCCGAGCATGGCGAGCATCAGTGCGAATGTGAGGCATCCGCACACAGCCCAGCTACGCTGGCTCAGCGACAGCACGAGCTTGTGATATGCGGTGACGAAAAAGAGTTCCGTCTGCGGCACCACCTTGTCGATAGTCTTTGAGCGTGCGAGGTCGAGGTTTAGGCGTATGTCGGCATCGGCCGGGTCGAGCAGGCGTGCGCGTTCGTAGTAGAGTATGGCTTTTGCCATGGAGTCCTGGCGGTAATAGCAGTTGCCGAGGTTGTAATAGACCTCTGCGCTCTCGCCGTTCTGTGCTATGAGAGCGGCATAAAGGCGTGCTGCCTGTGCGAACTGCTCGCGGGCATAGGCCGAGTCGGCTTCGGCCTTGTCGGCCACGCACACGCTGTCGGCGGCCGTGCTGTCGGCGGCCGTGGCAGGCATGGCCACGGATAGTGTGTCCTGCGCGCCGGCAGGCATGGCGATGTGACACATCACGAGCATGATGCACAGTAGTTGTAGGTATGTTGCATGGCAACGGAGACTTCCAAATGGTTTCATGTCAATGTCTGAATTCTGATGAGAGTAAGATTAAATGATTATCCGCAATCATACCACCAAAGAGACCGCAACGCGGTCTTCGCTC